>CAYYDP010000073.1:932-1776 GCA_964470645.1 uncultured Gammaproteobacteria bacterium | reverse complement strand
AATAAGCATTGTCATGTCGGTCTACAACGGCGAGCGATTTCTTGCCGAAGCAATCGAAAGTATCCTTACACAAACATGGACCGATTTTGAGTTTGTGATTATTGATGATGGATCGACAGACAGTACCGCACAAATCTTGCGTGATTTTGAGAAGAAAGATGCTCGAATCAGAATTATAACAAACGAGAAAAATTTTGGGCTCACGAAATCACTGAACATGGGAATTGCCGTCGCCACCGGTGAGTATATTGCGCGCATGGATGCGGATGACATTTCTTTTCCGACACGACTCGAGAAACAAATGGCATTCTTGAATGATCATCCGAACATTGTCGTTGTGGGAACCGGAACCGAAATCATTGATGCGGATGGAAAAAGAATGCGATCAATTGCTACGCCCAAAGCGATTCAAACACGCTTGCCAAAACGGAATTGTCTGGTGCATGGGAGTTTGTTGATTCGTAAAGAAGCACTACAAGATGTTGGTGGTTACGACGAATCCATTCGCTATGCCCAGGATTATGATCTTCTCCTTCGACTGCTCGATGGGAGTAACATTGCCGTGATTGATGAACCGTTGTACGCGCTCAGAGTCACTCGTGGACGCTTGTCGAGCAAGAAATTTTTTCAGCAGGTATTTTATGCAGCCAAAGCAAAATATCGGTATCGGCAAAGAATCGGGAAACGAATTATCCCGGGCATTACTTTTTTTATTGATCTTCTCTATACGTTTTTTGTGATATATAAAATGGGGGCAGGAGAAATACTCCGTTTGTTTCGTCTGATCAAATAGGATTGTATGATTGTTTCCATCGTTGTCTCAACCAAAGGGGCAGACGCCGCA
>CAYYDP010000073.1:0-922 GCA_964470645.1 uncultured Gammaproteobacteria bacterium | reverse complement strand
ACGCGGACACTTGATTCACTGGGATCAAATCTCATCGATGGAGTTGAGATTATTATTGTTGACCAAAATGATGATCGACGCATGGAGGCCGTAGTAAAAAACTATGGCACAGCACAAATCCAATATATTCCAATGCGTGCGTCCGGTCTTTCGCGTGGAAGAAACGAAGGGGCGCGACACGCAAGCGGACAGTGGCTCTGGTTTTTGGATGATGATATTGAATTACCGAAGACAACGATTCTGGCGCTGCTTACTCGATTACAATCTCCCGGGCAGAGAAAACAGGCGTTGTATGGTCGGGTGGTTGATCAAAATACCGGACGAGATTATCTAACACGAGCAACCCATGCGTCAGTGTTATCACCAGTTCGTTTCGATGGTGTGTGTAGTGTGGGGCTGCTTGTGACACGGGAGTTGTTTTTTGAGCTTGGTGGGTTTGATGAACAGTTTGGTGTTGGCGCGCGGTATAGTGCGGGCGAAGAGGCTGATCTTATTTTGCGTATGCTGCGGGAAGGTGTCGTTATTTCATATGTTCGTGATCTTATTGTATATCATGACCGCGAGTCTGTTGGTATTGAAAAATCAGAACGATATGGAAACGGCATGGGGGCGGTGTATCGAAAACATCTCTTTGATTCGGTCTCATTTTTTCTTATATTGATTTTTCGTTTCTGTATCGAAGTGGTCGGGAGGGGTGTTCTCATGTTTCTTCAGAAATCGAGACGCGCTGCCCATCGCGCATATGTGAAAGGATTTATTACCGGGTTTTTTTCCTATGAAAATTCTGATCGTGAATAAATTGTATAGTCCGTGGATTGGCGGGGTCGAACGCATTGTCGAGCAACTTGCGACCGGTTTGCAAAAGGATCATGATGTGTCGGTTGATGTTCTTTGTGCTGTACCAATAGGAAAGGGGAGTGTC
>CAYYDP010000072.1:1343-2366 GCA_964470645.1 uncultured Gammaproteobacteria bacterium | reverse complement strand
CAACAAAACAAAAACCACCCCGTGAAGGACCGGGGTGGTTTTTGTTAATAGAAGGGTAATTTTATAGACTCACAGAAGAGTGTTCTAATTCATGCAATACATTTTCAATGCAGGTTACATCTTCAACAATGTGCGTTACTCCCAACCGGAGAGCTTCATTTTCATTGAGATGGCCAGACAACACTACAATAGGGACTATATTTGCTCTTTGGGCCATGAGAACATCGTTTTTTGAATCACCTACTACCACGGCTTCACTGGGGAGGATATTGTTGACTTTTAAAAGTTTCTCAGCAATATATGGACTCGGTTTATGTTTTTTAGGGTCTTCTATTTCATACGTTGAAATGATCTGAGAAAAAACATCAGGAATTTTAAATTTAGGGACCACTTGTTCGCGCATTATTTTTGGGTTGAGTCCAGTGGCAACAGCAAGGATATATTTTTTGTGGAGACGTTCAAGAAGTTCGATTGCCCCAGAGATGAGGGTAAGGTGATCGACGAATATATTGCCAAAAAGTTTATCTTCATAGACTGAGCAGGCACGATCCAATAATTCAGGATACTCTTTTAGTAACTCTTTTAATTCTTCTTGATGGGGTTGCCCCCATTTTTCGAGTATTCGTTTTCGTTCCTCGTTAGAATTTAAATTAATCCCAAGTTCGACGAGCGTCTCATGGTAACAAGCAAAATAACCCTCTTTTGAGCCAAGAGTAAAGACATCGTCCCAATCAAAAATCAACAATTTAATCTTTGGCATATTGGCTCTTGCTTTTTACAACGACCGCATATTGTAACGGCGCCGTATCTTGAAGATATCCGAAGCTCAACATCGTCAACAAACGAAATTTCCATGAGTTGGCATACCCATTGATACCCCGAATTGAAACAATCTGAAAGCCGTGTTCATGGAACATGCGCTCAATACTTTTTTTGGTAAAAAAGCGAAGGTGGGTCCGGTCCAGGATTCCTGAGTCTTCATATTGCCAATTTTTTCGAATCAGAAGATTCCAAAGGTTGTTG
>CAYYDP010000072.1:0-1333 GCA_964470645.1 uncultured Gammaproteobacteria bacterium | reverse complement strand
ATAGCGGACATTTGGGAGAGAAACGACCAACACGCCGTCTTTGCTCAGTTTAGTTTTCAGTATTTCGATGAACAAAAACGGGTCAGGTAGATGTTCAAGAATGTCATTGCAGACAATGGCATCAAAATATCCGTCTGGCACTTCGAGAATTCGGATCGTCGCATCGCCAAGAAGAACCTTGTCCAAACCGCGTTCAGCTTGCGCCCCAGCTTCCTCTGCATATTCCAGGCCCCAGACCTCGGCCTCTTGGCGCTGTTTGAGTGAGAGCCCAAAAAGCCCTGCACCGCAACCAACATCAAGAATGTGTTTGGCGCTTGTTGGGACACATTCGAGCATTTCCGGGCGCGTTTGGAGAAAATATTCTTTTGGTTGATTGGGAGTCATAGAAAAGGTACGGGGAGTATAGGGGATTTTTGCTCCCTTGCCAAGCGTTCGTGAGATCGGCATACTATTCATAAAAGCACGAGAGCATGAAAGCATAAAATCAATCTTAATACTTGATATCCCGTATGGCCGGTCACTCCAAATGGCACAACATTCAGGTACGAAAAGGAAAGGCAGACAAACTGCGCGCAAATGCATTTACCAAGTTGGCCCGTGGCATTACGATTGCTGCACAAGAAGGTGGGGGAGACCCGGTCATGAATTTTTCATTACGTCTTGCGATTGAAAAAGCCAAGACAGTTAACATGCCAAAAGATAATATTGAACGAGCGATTAAGCGCGGTACGGGGGAATTGAAAGAAGGGGCTCTCCTCGAGGAGATGGTCTACGAAGCGTTCGGGCCTGGAGGGGTAGCACTCCTGATTGAAGCGGTGAGTGATAATCGCAATCGGACCGCAGGAGATCTCAAAGCAGTACTCGGAAAACACGGTGGATCACTGGCTGGCCCAGGAAGTGTTCAATGGCAGTTTGAGCTCCGCGGCGTTATTCGCCTCACTATGGACACCAAACAGGCAATGTCAGATTGGGAAGCGTTGGAACTTGATCTCATGGATGCCGGCGTTGAAGATATCAAGGAGATCGAAGAGGGGGTCGAAATCTCTGCTCCAAAAGAGCGGTTTCAAACCATGCTTGAGGCGGTGAGTGCGCGCGGTATTGAACCCGATGATTCTGGACTCGAATGGACTCCCAAAGAGCATGTGAGTCTTGATGAAGCAACTATGCAAAAACTCGAAATACTTCAGGAAGCTCTCGAAGAGCTCGATGATGTGAGTGCTGTCTACACCAACCAGTCATAAGTATGCGCCGAGCAGCATCCACCCATCGTGTTTTAGGAATCGACCCCGGCTATGGAAGAGTTGGGTATGCGGTCATTGAAGGACAAGGAAGC
>CAYYDP010000071.1:0-2501 GCA_964470645.1 uncultured Gammaproteobacteria bacterium | reverse complement strand
TTCATGATAGAACGAATGCCGCTACGGTAACATTCTTATTTGATTTGACACGGGGGTGGGGCGAGGATGTAGAATAATAGAGAAGCAAATTGGAATATTATGGAGGAATACCGATCAATTTTGACTGCAAAAGAAAAACAAGAGGATCAGGTGGTAGACGTACAAATCAGACCACGGAGCCTCGATGAGTTTGTTGGACAACAGCGCTTGAAAGATAACCTTCGCATCGCTGTTGACGCCGCGAAGCAGCGAAATGAGCACCTTGATCATGTGTTGTTTTACGGTCCGCCCGGATTGGGGAAAACAACGCTCTCGCACATACTCGCGTCAGAAATGGGAGTTAACGTGAAGGTGACTTCAGGCCCGGCGCTTGAGCGTGCGGGAGACCTCGCTTCAGTTCTCACAAACCTCGAGCCTCGGGACATGCTCTTTATTGATGAAATTCATCGTCTCAACCGAGTGATTGAGGAGGTGCTTTATCCAGCTATGGAAGACTATGCCATTGATTTGGTTTTGGGTAAGGGTCCCAATGCTCAAAGCGTGCGTCTTGATTTGCCCAAGTTTACGCTTGTCGGAGCGACTACGCGCTTGTCCCTTTTGACCGGACCTTTGAGAGACCGATTCGGTTCCATTTTTCGCCTTGATTATTATTCCGATGATGAAATGGCACAGATAGTCTCGCGGAGCGCGCGGTTGTTCGGCGTTGTTTTGGATGACGACGCGGTGGGGGAGATCGCGACCCGTTCGCGGAGAACTCCTAGGGTCGCGAATCGTATTATTCGACGTGTACGCGATTATGCCCAGGTGAACGGGCACCAGGTGATTACCCGGCCAGTCGCCGAGAAAGCATTGTCACTTCTGGAGATTGACAGCAGAGGTCTGGATGAAATCGACCGAAGGATGCTTTCGATTATGATTGAGCGATTCGGTGGAGGACCTGTGGGTTTGCAAACCATTTCCGCGTCCACAGGTGAAGAGGTTGGAACGATCGAAGAGGTGTATGAGCCGTATTTGATGCAGATAGGTTTTTTAGCACGCACACCGCGGGGGCGGGTAGCAACGGGGCTTGCGTATGAGCACCTCGGTATGGTACAACCAGAGACAGCAAAGCTGTTATGAAGTTTCAAATTACCATCTCCAAAAAACAAACAAATCGTTCTCAATATCTTGGATTTTGAAACTTGGAGCTTATTTGGAACTTGGGATTTGTAATTTGGAATTTGGATTTTTATTATGTCTTTCCCTCTCGTTTGGTTACTTATTCCGTTTGCTGTTGTGATTCTCTTTTTTTTCGTATTCAGTTTTTTCGCACTCTATCACGCAATTCGATTTGGATACTCAACATTTGTAAACGTTTTTGTCATGCTGCTATATCTTGGAACTTCGATTACCGTACTAGTCATGGTTGGAATGTACCTTTCTTCAATTGATTGGTCACAGACAATAGAAATCTTAGTGTAATGGGTAAATAGTAATTAGTAACCAGTGACCAGTAATGTAACAACCACGGGATTTATTACTCTTTACGCTTTACTGATTACTGATTACTCACGTTGTAAGTATGTTTCATAAAGGCGCAATTCCGAATCAAGAAGAACAAGAACAGCTGATTCTTTTTTTGCGGAGAGATTTATTTATCTTGTTTAAGTCAACACTGGTCTACGGAGGGTTGATTCTCGCCCCCCTTGGGGTTTGGCTTGTACTACGTCAGGTTGACGTTATCCTTGGTGAAGTATTTTCCATCATCTCGACGCTCATATTGTTTAGCTACTATCTCATTGTGCTCGTGTTGTTCTATCGTTCGTTTTTGGATTATTATCTGGATATTTGGATTGTGACCAATAAGCGCATTATTAACATTGAACAACAGGATTTATTTCACAGAACAATCTCCGAGGTGCGATTATCGAAGGTACAAGACGTTACCAGCGAATCAAAAGGCTTTTTCCCAACGTTTTTTGATTATGGTCAGGTGTATGTGCAATCAGCCGGGGAAACCCCCCGCATCATTTTTGAAGAAGTTCCCAAACCGCAGTATGTTGCAAAGGTTGTTGGAGATTTAGTGCGAACCCATCGCGGCAACGGAGATCATGGTTAACACTGAGTTGATAATATAAAACACATTTATTGTGTTTTTTTGTTTGGATCATGACGTTGAGGGATTCGTTGTGTGAGCGAGTTCATCCGTGAACGAGCAGTTTTGTTCCTTTGATGATTGAGTCCAAGACGGGGACGTATTTCGAGGTGCGAAATAGTCCAACCGTGAATAAGAGTTTTGTTCCGACGCAAATTTTAGGTCTGGAGGGGAATTGCACCCCTGTATAGAAGTTTTGCAGACTTCTGCCTTACTGCTTGGCTACCAGACCTCACTAAAATTTGGGTCGGAATCCCAACCTCCTAAACATTAGGATAGTTATATGCGTCGGGACAGACCGCCGTGTTAAACTACTTCACCGCTTGGCTGTACCGTGTATTTTTATCATTTTTATTGTATACTAAAG
>CAYYDP010000070.1:0-2929 GCA_964470645.1 uncultured Gammaproteobacteria bacterium | reverse complement strand
TATCAACATGTGCCTCGATCACACTCGCGACAACCTGGCCAGAGGGATCAGCAACAATCGCATCTCTGTGCACATCCGCGACGAGCAATATCACGTCAAGCAATTGATCAATCCCAGTTCCCTTTTTTGCTGCAACCTGGACAAAAGGAACCGAGCCCCCCCAATCCTCCGGAATGACCCCAACATCCGCGAGTTCTTTTTTCACGCGTTCTGGGTTTGCCTCATCTTTATCCATCTTATTAATCGCGACAAGAAATGGAAGATTCGCGCGTTGAATATGCGAAAGAGCTTCAATCGTCTGTGGCTGGACGCCGTCGTCAGCAGCAACAACCAAAATCGCTATATCGGCGATTCTTGCGCCTCGCGAGCGCATCGCGGTAAATGCCTCGTGTCCAGGCGTGTCAATAAAGCTAATGAGCCGGCCGTTGCGCTCTACCTGGTACGCACCGATGTGCTGAGTTATTCCACCAGCCTCGCGATCAACAACATGCGCGTGGCGAATCGCGTCGAGCAGGGTGGTTTTTCCGTGATCAACATGACCCATCACCACAATCACAGGAGGTCGAACACGTACCTGTTTTCCCTGAAGCGCTGTTTGCAACTCCTTGCGGACATCGACTTCCTCTCGCCTCGCGGACGCCTTCTGATCTGACTTTTTTGTGGTAAATCCCAGGTCTTGTGCGACAATAGACGCAGTCTCGAAATCAATACGTTCGTTTTGTGCAGCCATGACGCCGTTTCTCATTAATAACAAAATGACTTTTGTTACGGGCATGGTAATAAGCTCAGAAAATTCTTTCACAGAAATCGCTTCGGGTATTTCAATCACACCCTCTTGTTTAACCGCCTCCGCAACCGCTCTTTCATCTTCTGGGCGCTCATTGATCTTTTGCAGATATTGATTTCTTGTTGCTGGATTGGAAAGAACCGCCAAGATCTCGTTCGCAACTTTACCGTCAACCTTAATCGCACGCAAACCAACATCAAAACCAAGAAGCGGGATGATCGCCCGGAGTTCGTGAATCGTCATTTTTAACCGCCGTGCTAATTCGCTAATATTCATACCAGGCAGTAGAAATTCGGCAATAAAATTCTGTTCTGACAAAATTTCAGCTAAGCCGATGGTTCATTGAACCTATTCATGTTTGTGATTATTACACTACTATTCATGCCGGTCAGTTTGAGTGGAATAACATTCGAATTTTCACTGCCCGGCACACAACGCTCTCAAACTGTACACCTATTTGACACTTTTTTCAATACTTTCTATACTCGATAGATTTCCCTGCTCTCCGACAACCACGGTTCCTGCGCGTTCGCGGGTAGCGTTCTATGATTGAAAAACTCAAACAATTCCTTCTCGGATTCAAGCAATCTGACCAAAAAACAACACTTTGGTTGGTAACGCCGCCTTCTCCAACGCTCGATACAGCTGCCGCTGCCCTTGTTCTGGCTTCCTATTTGAAGCAGTGCGGAGCTTCCGTATTCTCCATCGCGCAATTCCCGGTCCCCAACACCATCAGTCGTCACCTCCCGGAATATGCAAACCTCACACCCCCGCCGCTTTCATTTGGAGTGAACGTACTCATCGAAACAGACACCAAACAACTCGAACAACCGGAGGTGCAGCACTCCGGAAACCACATCACACTTACCATTCCAGGATCCCGCGAGGTATCATTCAAGGGCGTCGAGCCGTGGCAAACAACACCCAACAACACCCTTGCAATTGATATTCCGTCCCGCGTAATGCTTGAGCGATCGTACCCACCACACGCCCCCTCCATCAAACAATCCTCAACCACACTTCTTTCTGCGTCGATTGACACAGAACCATGGGCCGACCTTTCGATCGTGGAACCAAAAGCATCCGGGGTATCCGAACTCGTCGCGCGGGCGATTCTCTCAGCTGATCCGCAACACTTGGGTGAACGAGAAGCAACTATGCTCTATCTCGGCATTATTCAATCAACACGGGGGTTTTCTACGCGCAATCATTTCCCTCAAACGTTCGAGACTGCCGCCGCACTGATCGAACGCGGAGCAAACCACGCCCACCTGATCGAAACGTTGTACTATTCGAAAGAGCTCAAGGAATTAAAAATGTGGGGAAGAGCGCTTGCGCGACTCGAACGGGACGCGCATCGGAATGTTACATGGACACATGTTCCTGCAAGCGACTTTGAACGAGCAGGGACGAGTCCTGAACACGTGCGGAATGTGCTTGATGAACTTATCGCGCAAACCCCCGAAAACGATGTCGCGGTGCTTTCCCTCGAACTTGCCCCAAACCGCGTCGAAGTGAACATCATAAGCACTCATTACGGATTCCAGCTTGCTGATTTGTTTTGGAAATACTCGCCCCTCGGCGATAACACACGAATCACATTCATCGTTTCCCAATCCCTTCTGGAGACCGAACGTGAAGTACTCGATCTTCTCATTAAACACGCTGACAAAATTCGAGGTAGGTAGTTTATTTCGCCTACCCGAATACCCTGTGTCTTGCCACAGGGATGAGGGGTTTTCTGATACTTACGTCGGCGGAGCCGACTCTTCTCGAAAACAACAGCCCGGATACCCTGTGCTACAAGGCGGCAGTATCGGGTTCATGCCCCAAAACTTGAATAATTCATTTTGATATCGTATAGTTTTCGTTGAAGCTTCACGTACGCGTCCTTAGCTCAGGGCCGACGCTTCGGTCGGTCTCCCGACCCAAAGACGTCGGGATTGGTAATGGACGATATGCTATAACATAATCTACATCCGAAAGTAGTAAATAAGCGCCCATAGCTCAGTTGGTAGAGCAGCTCCCTTTTAAGGAGACGGTCCCAGGTTCGAGCCCTGGTGGGCGCAAGAAACATTAACAAAAAATGAGCCTCCATAGCTCAACGGATAGAGTGCTGGTCTTCGGAACCAGTGATGGGGG
>CAYYDP010000069.1:0-3014 GCA_964470645.1 uncultured Gammaproteobacteria bacterium | reverse complement strand
GGGTATAACACCAAGGAGGTCACTTTCATTTATGTTTTCTTGAATACATCTCCTTCGTGTCGGAACAAACATATCGCCAAGAACAAGACGTTGTTGAATATGTTTGACTACGTCTATTGACGGCCTTCCAATAAGGCGTTTTAATTCGAGGCTCGGATGCTTTTCCGTGAGCCTCATTTGGTTTTCAGGAATACACACGTCAATACCAACGATGTCTTTAATCTTTTTAGTATCCGCGACGCCGCGGTGCCCTTTGATTGTTAAGAGATATTTCCAGCTTTTAAGCTCGTCGAGGTATTGTATTTCTGGAGAATGCCTGCCTTCCGTGCGAAATTTATCCATAAAAGAGTTTAAAGGAGACTGATTGGTAAATCACTTTAAATACTGGTAGTAACAATAGACTCTCAATAATCATACATCATTTTATTAATTTTTAACTTATCCACACCCAACCCCTTGTGTTCGGTTTTTGTTCGGGATATAATTCTTGAAACCTGAAGCTTGAATCTTGAAACCCTATGAATACAAACCAGTTTCACAAAGACCTAAAAGAAAAGATAGATCATCTTGCTCATGAGATCTACAAAGTGACGAGGACATTCCCAGAGAAGAGCTCTATGGAATTATCAGTCAAATCAGAAGAGCGGCCCTTTCCGTTGTTCTCAACTACGTTGAAGGATATGCGCGGATCCGGGATAAAGTGCACAAACAATTTTTAGAAACCTCATACGGCTCGCTAAAGGAAACAACATATCTCATTGATTTCTCTTTCAAAGAAGGTTTTATGCTCGAACAAAGCTATTCCAATCTTACAAAACTATCCGACGAAATCGGCGGAATGCTCTGGGGGATGTTAAAGCGACTAAACGATAATCAAAAACTCTCTTAAACAAAGGCTTCAAGATTCATGTTTCAGGCCTCAAGATTCCTATGTTAACGAAAAAACAATCCTTAATCCTGTCATTCATAAAAAAAACATTACAACAGGACGGGTACATCCCCTCAATCCGAGAAATTGGCAAACACGTCGGAAGTTCGTCCCCTGCCACAATTTGGGAACACATCAATAACTTGATACAAAAAGGCTTTCTCAATAAAGATGGTAAAGATATTTCGGTCACAGAGTATTCTGGATCTCAGAGCTTCAAGTTTCAAGCTTCAAGCTTCAAGACACAAGGCGCTTTGGATTTGCCTCTGCTTGGAAGCATCATCGCCGGCTCTCCCATTGAATCCTGGGAACAAAAAGGTGAAACGCTGTCCGTTCCTCCGAGTCTTGTGAAAGATCCGAACTCATATGTTCTCCAGGTTCGCGGTGACTCCATGATTGAAGATGGAATCCTTGAAGGAGACTATGTCATTGTTGAACGAAACTTTTATCCGAAAAATGGTGATGTTGTTGTTGCGCTTCTCGATAATGCCTATGCGACGCTCAAAAAGTTTTTCAAAGAACCAAATCGCATCCGTCTGCAACCAGCCAATTCATCCATGGAACCGATCTACGCGAAAGATGTTGCCATTCAAGGAATTGTAAGGGCAATTATTCGAAAATTTGCGTAAATTCTTAAAACCCGCAACTTGAAAATTGAAACACAAAAGACAAAGACAGCATCCACAAAAAAACGTTAACACACCAAGCGTTTCAAGCTTCACGCTTCAAGAAAACAAAACACCCTGCCGTTTCCGACAAGATGTTTTAAGTGTAATCTGTTACCCTATTGGGCATACATAGCACTCGTGAACGTAAACGTTGCTCTTGAGCACTATGCAGAGATTACGCAGTCGTTCCACCAGTTGACTGTGGCTCCTTGCTTTCTGTCGCTTGTTCTGTTGAAGGAGCTGAAGTTTGCTGCGTTGGCGCTGATGGGTTAATTTGTTCGTCTGACATAGTTGTTGTAAGGCATTTACGTTTTGCAGTTTTCGACCTTGTTCGCCCGTGCATGATACCAATTATTTTTTTTGTGTCAACCCCGAACCTTATAGCTTGTAACGTTTAACTTGCAACTTGCAATAACTCATTCGAGATATATTTATCGCTATTATTTACTGTTCCAGAGTTTCTAAATGATAAGCTACGAGTTACAGGCTGTAGGTTACAAGATTTATGTATTTTCACATTGACATGAATTCCTATTTCGCGTCCGTCGAACAGCAGTTCGACTCAAAACTACGGAATAAACCCGTTGGCGTTTGCGCGTATCTTTCCAAAAACGGTTGTATCATCGCGTCGTCCATTGAAGCGAAGATATTTGGGGTAAAAACAGGAATGCGTGTGCGCGAAGCCCTGAAGTTATGTCCCAATCTTAACCTGGTTGAAAACGACCCAAAAAAATATCGCGCAACAACGCAGAACATTTTTGCAATTCTCAAAGAATACTCTGACGATTTCGAACCCTATAGCATTGATGAAGCATTCCTACACATTCCCTATGTTCACAACGAACAGGAAGGATTCGAACTCGGGCAAGAATGGAACAAACGAATTAAACAAGAAGTTGGTGAATACCTGCGTTCTTCGGTTGGTTTTGCTTACAGCCATTTCTACGCGAAAGTATTTTCTGACAACGGCCCAAAAGACTCCGTGTTTCATGTTCCTTATCCACAACTTGACAGTTTTTTATCCCGCCTTGAGCTTGAGGATATCTGGGGAATCGGCAGGAAAACCGCCCAAAAATTACGAACACTAAAATTGTTCACCCCCTTTGACGTAAAACATTCCCATCCCGATCCACTCATTGAAGTATTCGGAAAAAACGGATACGATTTATGGAACAACCTAAACGAAGCGCAAGCGAAGCCCCGTACCGACTCCGTTAGGGAGTCTGGTGCGGGGTCCATCGGTCACTCCTATTGTCTCCCCCTGAAAACGTATGACCTCGAAACGTACAAAAAGATTCTCTACAAACTATGTGAGCGAACCTGTATCAGGCTACGTGAAATGAACAAGGTCGCGTATGGAATCTCATTCGCATTTCCACAACGAAATGTAAAAATCATTGCGAGGAATAATATGACGA
>CAYYDP010000068.1:0-3180 GCA_964470645.1 uncultured Gammaproteobacteria bacterium | reverse complement strand
AATCGAAAATTCCAATGATCAATCAATTCGAATTTTAGAATCGTACACTTTTGCTGCCTGCCACGCAAGCTCAAATACATACTTTTCTGTATGCGCAATGTCCTGACTTTCGATAATCACTCCGAATCTGTCACGAAATGACATATAAGCGACTTTATTGTTATACATATACCGCTCCAAGGTAAAATCAAACTTATCAGCTGGAACAAGCCGGAGCTCCCGATAAAATCTTCCCTGTACTCGTTTCAATTGCCGAGCGTAATCACTGTCTTTTGTGATCGCGCGGATAAATATTTTCCGCGCCGCCCTTCTTCGGAAATATCGCTCCGCATACTCATACATCAACGACCTCAACTCTTCCACAGAAGAATACGCGCGAATCATATCCTTTGCCTTTAAACTATCCTCGTACATTTCCTTTAATCCTTCAACGCCTTCGAAGTAACGGATTGTGGGGCGTCCTTCTGTCACGCGTTGTAATTTACTCAAGCCGGAAACAAGCGTTTTGGCAACTGAAAATCGTTTTTGCCACTCTTGAATATTCCGTTCTACAAATTGAACGATCCGGTCAGGCGGCTCCGAGACAAACATTTTCTTTCCTTTCCTCGCGGTTTCTCGCACAAGACCCTTCTCAATCAGTTTTCTAACAATGTCATATCCGGTTGTACGATTCAGTTTCGCAAGTTCGGATATGTGGCTAATCGAAGACGCACCAGACTCTAACAACGCCAAGTATACCGACGATTCTTTCGAGTTAAGCCCTATTTTTTCAAGATTGTAATCCATGACGAGCATAATAACGTAGCATCATGCTTGTGTCAATTGCTTTCGACGATTTTCAAAAAATATCAAGAAATTATTTGTTCTAATATACAAACTGTCTTTTTCTATTCAACAAACGTGATAATCATGCTTACATAGTTCTGCCCGAATCACCTAAATCCTGGGCAAATTGTTCATTCAAAACTTGGAGAAAACATCATGAAAAAGCTCGTTTGCTTTTTTCTCATTCTCAACCTCATCTCAAACATTCGGGTTGAGTATCAAGCCATCATCGTCGGCTCCGATCCCAGCGGCCGCCGATCCCCTGTTTATATTGAACTTCCCGACGAAATCAAAACCCTCAACTACGGGGAAACAACCACTATCACAGAAACATGCATCATCGTTCACCGGGGAGAAGTCGGCTGGGACAGGATTCCTGTACAACCAAAGTGGAATGTGCGTCTCAAAAACATCGAAGCAACGGTCCCAATGCAGTACGCTTTCGCTTCGATCGTCGCGAACGCGAATAAGAAGCGGAAAGTTATTCTCAATTACCCTCCAGTCTCTTCCGTCTGGCATTTACCAGCTGGGATCGCTCAACTCACGACAGTCCTCCGCGCTCATGGACACGAGGTGTTGCAACGTTACGGGCATATTATCGGACTCGAGTATGTGCTCAAAGAATACGGCGGAGAAGATATTGAGCTGGCGCTCGCAACCATGCGAAATCCGCAAAGCGATATCAATGCGCTTTACGACGCTCGCATGACTTTCGAGCGCGTCTCTGGCGGTATTGTAACGCAAGACAAGTTCGAGGTAGCACGAAACAACGCAAGCTTTGTTTCGAGCTACTACGACGGCACTATCGAGCGTGCTTTAGAAGCGGTTAAGGATCGCGAGCAACATCTGTGGTACGACTACTTCACAAAAGTGGAAATGCCGCTCGCGCGCGATTTCAAACCCGATCTCTACGGCGTCAGTGTCGCGGACGAACGTCAGTTCATTCAGGGACTTATTCTCGCCTCAATGGTGAAAGATGAAATCCCTGGCTGCTTGGTGGTTCTCGGAGGAAACTTCTGGGGACGAATGATGCACGCTTTCCATCTGGAGGGCTTTGAAAAATTCTTTGATCTCTGTTGTCATGCCATCGTATACGCGGAGGGTTTCCAAATCGCTCTTGAACTCGCGGAAACACTCGACCCTTCACAATGCTCAGGGACAGTGTGGTGCAAAGATGGAAAGGTAATTGTCAACCCCCGCACAACAACTCCTATCGACTTTGAGACTCTGCCGACCCCGCATTACGAAGGATACCCTCAATGGTCGCCCGACATTGTGCCGAACATCTACACAATGTCCAATTGCCCGATGCAGTGCGGTTTTTGTGCTATTGCAGCTGCGAGCGATAGCTTTCTGAAAAAACCTCGTTCCATGAGTCCGAAGAGGATCGCTGAGCACATGATCAAGCTTGGCGAAACAATCGGAGCGACACGATTCGATATCACAGATGAGACGTTTTCGATTGTACGTCAGCTTGCTCTCGGAGAAGAGTTAAAACGTCTCGGACACAAGGCCACATGGGAATGTTACCTCACAATCACTGATGAACTGCTTAATGAAACGGTTTGTCGTGATATGTTCGAGAGGGGGTGTCGAGCCGTTCAATTGGGACTTGAGTCTCTTTCACCCGAAACGTTGAAGCGAGAGCATAAAGGGTGGAATCACCCAAAAAATTATGCCCACATCCTAGCAAATCTGAAAAAAGCTGGGATACAAACGCACGTATTCTTGCTGATCGGTCTACCGGGTGAGCCGCTGCATTGGGGATTGCGATGGCTTGCGTTTCTCGAACGACACGGCGAGAACATTCTCACCATCAAAGCAGGACGCTACCGATTGACACGGATGTCACCCGAAGAGCAGTTCGGGAAACACAGCGAGTTTATCGAAGTGTTGCCCGACGATAAACCCTTGCATCTAAATCGCAATTTTCGCTATCGGAACGTGAGTAATAAACGCATTGACGCAATGCGTGATGTGCTGGAAGAAGCTTGTAGGAGACACTGGGCTTATGCGGTCACATCTACTATTCCTTGGTGGGTAAACCGAGGACAGTATACCTGGAAGGAATTGGAGGCGATGGCAAAGTTTCTCCCGCAGGAGCCGTCGGTTCCGCACTTGGATCAAACGCTGACGAAAGTCAGTGCGATTGTGCGGGATGAACTTAACCAGGACGTTAAGTTCAAAACGTATGAAGATGTTCTCGCATTCGCGAGGACACTTCTCTGAAAAACCAAAGAGAACGATTCCACAGGATTTGGTTTCGTTCTCTTTTTTTTGAACTAACAGGGAGTCGTTACGCGCGAACGGGAGGGTGGGCCAAGCGTAATTTTTTTTATTCTTTTTGTTTTTTAA
>CAYYDP010000067.1:0-3313 GCA_964470645.1 uncultured Gammaproteobacteria bacterium | reverse complement strand
GGGCGTGATCACGGTTACACTCGTCATACTTTTTATCATTATTCCTTTCTTAGGCTTTTTAAGCATTCTGTTCCAAGAAGCAAATCAGCTCATCGCGAGTTTTTCAACCAGTGGATCGTTTGTGAACCGTCTCAACACCGCCCTCCTTGAGACTGCGGCAACGTTCGGGATAACGGTAAATCCTGCGGATGCCTCATTCCAGCAATATCTTCAAAACGGCCTCTTATTCATTGGCACGAGCGCCCTCAAAATCACCTCAAGCATTCCAAAAATCCTCACAGGGATCATTATCATGCTCATGACAACCTATTACCTGCTCACGAACAAAGTGACGCTGTCAAGGTGGATTGACGAGATCAACCCCCTCACTCGCAAAGAATCAGCGATGTACTACAAACGGGCGCAAGACCTCATTGTCGCAACCATTCGTGGTAGCACAACCATTATTCTGATCCAAGGAATCATAGCAGGAATCGGTTTTACCATCGCGGGAGTCGAATCCCCTGTGTTGTTGGGCTTATTGTTTACGTTCGCTTCTGTCATACCTATTGTTGGCGCACTCCTCATTTGGATACCCGTTGTTATCGGTCTCCTCATCAACGGCGCGCTTTTCAAGGCACTTTTTGTGGCACTATGGTGCATGTTGTTCGTTGGTACAATTGATAATTTCCTCGCCCCTCTTCTTATTCAGAAACGAGCGAAGCTCCATCAATTCTTCATTCTGGTTGGGGTCCTTGGCGGTGTTGCGTCCTTTGGCATTTTCGGTCTCGTTCTTGGACCACTTGTCATCGCGTTGTTGTTTGCAACAATTGAAATTGCTAAAAAGATCGTTCGTGAGGGAGAGCGTGTAAAATCGTCACCATCGTTATAGGGCAAATTATGCTTCTACGTGCGGGATAAAAACACAAAAAACAAAAGAGCCTCGTGAGAGGCTCTTTCCATTTATTCTTCTAACATTTTCTTTAGAGAATTGCGTCTTTCGCTGCCTTGGCAACTCGGAATTTAACAACTGTTTTTGCAGGAATCTTGATTTGCTGACCAGTTGCAGGATTTCGTCCCATGCGCGCAGGTCGATTTTTCTTTAGCAGCTTACCCAAGCCCGGAAGCGTAAACTCACCAACCTTTTTTGCCTCGGAATACGCGAGTGCGACAATGACGTCCCAGAACTCAGATACTTGTTTTTTGCTAAGTCCGACCTTGTCAGAAATCGCGGCGATGATCGCCGACTTTGACATTGCTTTTGCCATAATTATTCTTTGTCATGTTGAGCTTAAGACTGCCCTGGGTTTATCGAAGTGAACCATTACGTTAATGTTGCCCTTCGACAGGCTCAGGATGGCAGAAATTAGAGCTCAAGATGACATATATTTAATAGTTCTACAAAGAAGTATAACACGAATTCTCAAAAACCCCAACAAACATTGACTATTTCGTCAAGTTCCCAATTCTCTGAATCTGCTCATCCACCGGAGCGCGCATTGCCGGGTCTAGTTCTGGGATTTTTCTCCATGCTTCGATTGCCTTGTCATAATTTTTTGCCAGTTCATAATAGTTTGCTAATATAAGCCAAAAATCCGGCTTATCAGCATTTGACTCTGCTGCATTTTTAAACATTTCCTCACTAAAACCAAGCCTGCTGGTAAGCTGGTACTGGTAGAGTTCCAACAAGCCCCGGAGATAAGCGGGATCAGTGGGGTCGTTTTCAATAGCGCGCAAATAATTCTGTTCGGACTTAACGGGATACTTCAAAAAATTAGCATAAAGGTCGCCTAGGTTAGCAAAGCTGACGCTATTCTGTGGGCGCTTCATGTTGACATATTCCCAAATATCCCGCGCTCCTTCATAATCCCCAACTCCTTTTTTCACAGATGCGGCTTCCATGTATGATCGAAAATTAATATCCCCATCCGCGCTGTGCGTGCTTGCTTTCGCTTCCGCCATGCGATTATAATACTCAGCCAATTTTTCTTCCGGTATGTCATTTCGTACAATCTTGTTCAACGTAAAAAACTGATCAATTTGGTCTTGCGTCGAGGGTTCTTTATAATTTCTCAACAAGAAAAAACCTGCTATTGCAAGAATGGCAATGAGAACGATGATCCATGGCAATTTCTTTCGCGCGCTGGTTGTCTGTCGTCTGTCGTCTGTCGGTAACGGTTGTTGTGGTGGTTGTGCTCGTTGTGATGTTTCGTCGGGCATACCTGTAATTTTGTCCATTTCTCCTCCTCTTAAGATAAGAGGAGGTTGGGAGGAGTTATGAAGTTCGACACATCAAACAATATTCCTACTGTACTCATGTTTTTCACATTCAACGCAAACTCCCCTTAATCCCCTCTTACCTTAAGAGGGGAAAAGATGAAATCATCATACCCGAAATTCCGAATAAAAACAACCCCTCACCTATGGTCATAGGTGAGGGGCGTTTTCGATACTCAGGTAAGACTGAATATCACAATATCAAACCGTATTACTTGGACAATACCTGCAACGAGGTGGTTGCCAAGACGCGGTATCCGTTAAACCATTCGATGGTTTGCGTTGCGGTCGAAGAGTTGTTTCCGTAGTTCAAGTCCGACCAGATGAAGTTGTCGCTGACTGCTGCGTCAACGGTCAATGCATCGATTGGATATGTTCCAGGGAACGCGTTATCTCCGAGCAACTGTACCACGACTGACGAACCAGTTGTTACACCAGAAACGTCGCCGCGGATCTCATACACTCTCGATCCTCCGGCAGGAATAATGCGGTATTCTCCGCCAGCGCTGACTCCGTCAGTTCCTGTGTCAAACAAGACTGCGAAGTTGTAAACGCCGCCGTTTTGAGGATTGCTGCCGGCTGGCGAGGTGATGACTTCAGAAACGCCTCGCGCGCCGTTTGCAGTGAGATCAACAGCGCTTGTATCAGGATCTTCGTAGATCTTGATGTTGGTCACCGTCGCGGTCGTGGTCGTGAGAGAGAATTCAGCTTTATAGAAACCGATGTCTCCCTTCGCGTTTGCCGAAACCGTGAAGCGTGCCAATGGAACTCCAGCTCCGCCCGAGAGCGTGCTGTTTACCGAGCCTTTAGTCACGGCAGGCACAGTCTTGGCAATGTTCATCTGGTTCGTTGCCGGGTTACCAGACTTGGTAACTGACGTTGAACCCGATGAAGCTCCCTTGGCTGTGTAGTTCGTGATGGTCCAGGTAAATGCCGCGCCGGAGGTCTGATAGTTCGGACCAACCTGCTTGGTATCAACCTTCAAGGTCAAGTCCTTTGTCATGTTTTGACCAATGGTGTAGGTGCTTGAAGGAGTGATGGTCGCGTTTGCGCCGAC
>CAYYDP010000066.1:357-4541 GCA_964470645.1 uncultured Gammaproteobacteria bacterium | reverse complement strand
CACTCATCAGGAGACTGCCAAAAGGTTCTAACGTCGTCTATGAGTCTGGAGATAGTATTACTTTTTACCCGTTCAGCGATAAGTCCGAACGGGTTTTTCAATTCCGTTCGCACAAATTCGCCTCTCATTGTGAGGTTCGAAAATGCTAAGCTGAGTAATTGCCGTTTTTCGTCAGCTTTAAAGTAACGGTATTGTGTGTTGATTTTCCTTTGTTTTCCGTGGTAGAGTTGACGCATGGGTGTCTATCTTCAACTGATTAGATTTTATCTCCGGAGATTTCAAACATATCCTTTAGAGCTCATTTCAAGCGTTGCGCGAAACATCATCAGCATCGTTTTCTTGGTGGTATTTTGGTCGTTGATTGTTTCTGAATCATCTCAGGAAGATACACTCAGGGGGTTGTTGTCGTATTTTCTTATCGCGCGCGGCGTTTCAGACCTTGTTATGGCTGAAAAAACCAGTTTGGGAAAGCTACTCCGCGAATCCATCAAGCACAGCGAGATCACCTCATGGATGCTTCGGCCCCTAAGCCTTTTGCCGGCAATGTACGCGGTGACTGCGGGAAAAAACGGCATCACGTTTATGGTCGCGGCTTTGAACATCGTAGTTGGTCTTGTTATTCATCCTCCTTTGAGCGCGTTTGGGTTCATTGCATTCGTGTATTTTTTTATTTGTGCGGCTTTTATTTCATTCGCATTCAATACGGTTGAGGGCGTCCTTGCTCTCAAATTTACCGAGGCTCAGGGCATAAAAAACGCTCTTGCGCACACTACTCGAATTCTCTCAGGCGCCATGGTGCCATTGACATATTTCCCCGAAGGATTGCGTACGATAATTGAATTTCTTCCGTTCTCTTCCATGGTTTTCGGACCGGTTCAGGCGTTTTCCGTGACTGCCGTCACGTCGGATGTCTTAAAGAGCGCTTTTGTAGCGCTTGCGTGGGCGATCGGACTCAATACGATCGTTCTCGTTTTATGGAGGAGATCCATGAAAATGTATGAAGCAATTGGTCTCTAATATCAGGTCATTCGTCTCTGATCGAGTGATGATCATTCGAGTGAATGTTGTCAATTCGTTTCGTGAAGAGACGGCGTTTTGGACGAATAATTGGGGAAATGTTATCTCCACGACGCTCTATACCGCGACGAATATTGCATTCATCAATATTTTGTACGCGAACGTGAAAACCATCGCGGGATATTCGTATCAGGAAATGTTGTTGTTTTTTTTGGTGGGTCAGATAACATTCTACACTACGTGGGCCGTAAGCGCTCTGAACGCCCGCGACCTGATTCGTGATGTCAACCGAGGAAATTTGGATCTTCTTCTGGTAAAACCCGTTCCATCTTTGTTCATGGTCTCGCTGAAAAGAATCAGCATCGTCAGCACGGTTCGTGACAGCCTTCCGACGTTGTTGGCGATCTTGTATATTTTGGATTGGAGTGCGATCTCGCCTCTTGTGTCCTCGCGTTCTGTTGTTGCTAGCGTTCTGATTTGGGTCTGCGGACTATTCTGCGTGCATGTTTATCAACTCTTGCTCGTGTTGCCAGCATTCAAATTTGGGGAAGCCGGGGAATTGTTTTCTCTCGTGTGGACGATTGACGACTTCGGCAGAATCCCGTTTGAAGGATTTGGCAGAACGATTCGATTTTTCATTGGAATCATCTTGCCAGTGGTCATTGCCACGGGATTTACGGTTTCAGTATTTTTGGGAAAATCCAACCCCGTTGTTTTGTTTTCCGTTGCAATCGGGATCACCATGTTGGCTATGACCGTTAGACATCGCTCTTGGAAATGGGCATTGAAACAGTATACGTCAGCATCTTCGTAATATGGAATCTCTCATTCAATTAACAGACGTGACGAAACAATTTCAAATCGTGAAAAAAAGCGGTTTTTGGCGAGATTTGTTCGCGCCGAAGTTCACCAGTGTAACAGCGGTGGATAACGTGACGTTTAGCATCGGCCGTGGAGAATCTGTTGCGTTTTTAGGTCCGAACGGAGCAGGGAAAACAACAACAATCAAAATGCTTACAGGACTTATACACCCAAGTTCAGGGACTATTTCCGTATTGGGCTTTGAACCGTTCCAACGAAATAAAGAATTTTTGAGACGAATCGGTCTTGTCATGGGAAACCGAGCCGGTCTCAATTGGGATTTGACGCCTGAGCAAAGTTTTTGGCTGTTCAAAAATATCTATCGCATCGAGGACTTAGTTTTCGAGAAACGCCTTGACTCCCTCTTGGAGCTTTTGGATATTCGCCACGTGCTTCACACGCAGGTACGTAAACTGTCTCTTGGCGAACGAATGAAATTTGAGCTTGCGGGTTCGATTCTGCATGCTCCGGATGTGTTGTTTCTCGACGAGCCGACCATTGGTCTCGATGTGATCTCCAAACAAAATATCCGCACGTTTTTACGGGAAATACAACGGACATTCAACACCACCCTGTTGCTCACAAGCCACGACATGGACGATGTAGAACGAGTCTGCGACCGAGTCATTGTGATTAATCGCGGCAGGATCGGACACGACGGTTCGCTTGACGGCCTGGTCTCCCGGTACCAAAAGACCAGAATTGTTGAGTTTGTGTTCGAGCAGCAGCCGCCCGATAGCCGTTCATCCGTTTTTGAACTAGCAGATGAGGTTGAAATAGACGAACAGATTGTTGAATGTCGAGTCGACAATCAAAACATGCCGAAACTTATTGCCGCCGTCACTTCCGCGCAGGCGTTAGCCGACATCCGCATCCATTTCATTCCCTTAGAAGAAATCATCGCCGATGTGTTCGTTGGCGTGAAATAACATGTTTACTTCAAGCAAAAAAATTATCCTCATTGGCGGAGCTTCGGGAACAGGAAAGACTGTTTTGGGCAATGAACTCTCGAAACGATTGCGTATTCCATTGATGTAGGCAGATGATGTGCGGATTGCCATGCAGATCGCGGAACGTGGAAAGAGAAATGCAATCGTGAATTTTTTTCTCCGAAAAGAGCATTTCAAGATGTATTCAGCAAAGCAGCTTTCACGGTTTCACGAACAGGTCAGCCGCGAAGTGTGTCGTGCGATCCAAGAAATTATCATGCACCACCTTTGGACAAATCTTCCAGTGATTATCGAAGGAGATGATTTGATTCCTCAATTTTTGAAAAAGGCGGGGAGGATTGATGAACGGGTCAAAGAATTTGTCTTGTATCAACCCGACGAGGATAAGATCAGGGAGTATATCATTAAGCGAGACTGCCGCATGAGCCATCAAAACCCCGCGTTGTACGAGAAAAGCATCAAGCTCGCGCTTGAAGACAATCGTCGAATCGCACCTAAAGCTCACGACGTTGGTGTCAGACTCATTTCCACAAAGCCAATCCGAGAGTTAACACGGCTTGTGTTGAAAGAAGTCGGCGACGGAAAGACATGAATTTTGAATCATCACCATGACCATTACCTTTCACCACATCACTGATTCAGACCAACTCAATATCCTGTCGGGCAAACGGGCAAGCTACGGAAATCTCATGTTCAGTTTTCCGTCGGAGTTTCTCAAACGTCTCAAATTGAAGTTGAAAGAAAAGAATGCTTATCAATTGTTCGCCAAGGATGAACAAGGAAAATTTTTGGGTTATCTCTATTCTGCGGAAACAATCTTCCCTGATCACCTTTTCATTGGTGAACTTTTTGTTGATCCTCTAGCCCAAGGAAAAGGAGTTGGAAGCGCACTTGTACAAAAGGCCGTTGAGTTTGCGAAACAACAGAACCTCAAAGGAGTGATGACCGAAACAGAGTTTGAGAATATTCCTGCGCAAAAGCTCTACGAGAAATGCGGATTCAAGAAGTTCGATAATCCCGATTGGAAGGAAGGGATAACGTATCAACTTGAATTCTGATGACGTCGTTAGTCAACACCGCCATCACCGTCAACAGTTTCTGCGGATTGGACACGAACCAACCGCATGTTTATCTCGGCTAACTCCTCTAGCTGTTCTTGAGGAGATAATAACCCCCTCTTGCATCTCCCCCTTCGTAAGGAGGAGACAAAAAAGAAGTTGTCTTTTGAAGAATGGCTATAACGAAACCACCTGTAACATTTGTCTCGTTTGGGCAAACACCACCTCTGGAAACCTGAACACATTCACCCAATCCAAGGTTCGAAAATCGTCCAAGAGGGTGGATTTTTGAAAAGAC
>CAYYDP010000066.1:0-347 GCA_964470645.1 uncultured Gammaproteobacteria bacterium | reverse complement strand
CAAATCCGTTCGCTAAGTCGATCGGATTTTTAGTTTGGAAATTATCGAAAACATTCAAGTGGTAATCGGATTCGAACCGAAGTGTTCCGCTGAACAAACCATTCTTTCAAACGTGGTCGAACGGGGAAGAGTTGTAATTCCTTATTTTGGCTTATTTTTTCTCATTTTCACCCCCCTACCATTGACGAAATGGCTATCTTGTGCTATATTTTGCGGTTCTCGAAAACTTGTTTTTAGTTTTTTCGAGGGCTCATGACTGGATGTCATGCTTGCCCACCGGAGCTTTATGCGAAGGTGGGATCGCTCGTCTCATGGCCGAACTAGGTCGTGTGTCCGAGCAAAAACAG
>CAYYDP010000065.1:0-4636 GCA_964470645.1 uncultured Gammaproteobacteria bacterium | reverse complement strand
TGGCAGAAAAGAAAATTCAACAACCGAATAATAAACAGAATAAACAGGCAAAGACACAGCGCGAAAAAGCAGAAGTGCGTTTTGAGCATCAAGCGTTCACAAAAAAAACGATTCGGGCTGTTGTTGTTTTGGTTTTGGCTATTGTGTGCATGTTGGCCAGTTTTGGATTGGCGGGTGCGTTTGGCGACACGCTTATTTCTCTGTTTAAGCTTATGTTTGGAGCTGGGTACTGGATTGCGCTCGTTGGGTTGCTTGGGATTGGAATCGCATACGCCCGCTTCCAGCATAGTGAAATTGTCGCAAGCCAGTATTTTGGGATGCTCATTATGATATTGGGTGTGTTTGGGTTTATTCATTTGTTTACTCCGATCCCGGAATCAACCAGCATAACGCGCGATGGCGTTGGTGGTGGGTACGCTGGGCTTATCTTGAGTTTCCCCTTGAGACGAATGCTTGGGGGGATTGCGTCCGGCGTCGTGCTGTTTGGTCTTTCCATTATTGGGTTAGTGTTGGTGTTCGGAACAAAGCTTTTGGGACTTTCGTATCTTGTGGATGCGTTGAAGTTTGTCACGAGGTTATGGCGTTCAACAACCAATGCGGCGACCAGCGCTCGTGACGCATTGGTTTCTCGGGTGGGAGGGGGACAGGAGGATGTTGGTGCTGGAGATGAAAACGTTCAACCCGCGTTTGTGCATCGGGATATCCCGAATCGACCCGTTCAAGAAGGAACTCAGAAAGAGCTGGATCAAGCGCGCGAATCTCTTTTAGAACACACAACCGGACAGCAGGAACCGCTTCTTCCAGAGTCTTCAAAAAAACGTTTTTGGAAGCATGTTGATCTCCCGCTCGATCTGTTGAGTGGTAAGTCGGGTAAGGCGATTTCGGGTGATGTTGATCGAACAAAAGAAGTGATTCGAAAGACATTTGAAAATTTTGGAATTGAAGTTGAGATGGGAGATGTATCAGTTGGTCCCACAGTTACGCAGTACACATTGCGCCCAGCGGAAGGAGTGAAGTTGTCGCAGATTACCGGGTTGGCAAATGACATTGCGCTTGCGGTCGCAGCACATCCGATTCGAATTGAGGCTCCAATCCCCGGGAAGTCCTTAGTTGGTATTGAAGTTCCAAACCATCAAATTGCTGTTGTTTCGCTGAAGGAAGTTTTGGGATCTGAAGAATTTAGTCGGCGTAAAACAAATCTGACCATTGCACTTGGGAAGGATGTTGCGGGTAAGCCTTGGATTGCGGATCTCGCTTCCATGCCGCATTTGTTGATCGCTGGCGCAACCGGAAGCGGAAAGTCTGTCATGATTAACGCCTTGATCATTAGTTTGTTGTACCAAAACCAACCCGACGATCTAAAAATGATTTTGGTTGATCCAAAGCGAGTGGAGATGACTCCCTACAACAATATTCCACATTTAATTACGCCGGTCATTACCGAGGTTGATAAGACCATCAACGCGCTCAAGTGGGTTGTTGGGGAAATGGATCGTAGGTTTAAAGTCCTTGCTCAGGCTGGGAAGCGGAATATTGAATCCTATAACTCGGGTCGAGTCGAGAAAATGTCCTATCTTGTTTTGATCATTGATGAGCTTGCGGATTTGATGACGGTTGCGGCCGGGGAGGTTGAAGCAGCCATTATTCGTCTTGCACAAATGGCTCGAGCCGTTGGAATTCATTTAGTTGTTGCGACTCAGCGACCAAGTGTCGACATCATCACGGGGTTGATCAAGGCAAACATTACAACTCGGATAGCGTTTTCTGTTGCATCCCTTATTGACTCTCGGACGATTCTGGATACCGCTGGTGCGGAAAAATTATTGGGTAGGGGTGATATGTTGTATCTTTCGGCAACCCTCTCAAAGCCAAAGCGGTTACAGGGTGTGTTCGTTGCGGATGATGAAATTGAACGGGTAACAGGGCACTTGAAAGAATCGTTCGGGGAAGCGCAGTATGAATCAGAGGTCGTTGATAAAATTCGTGAGGGATTTGGTTCAGGAGCAAATGGCCATCAAGGCGAAGATTCAATGCTGCCAGCCGCTCGGGAGTTGGTGCTTACGACTAAACAGGCGTCTACATCGTTTTTGCAGAGAAGATTGTCGGTGGGGTATTCCCGCGCGGCGCGGTTAATGGATTTGTTGGAAGCGGAGGGAACGATTGGACCGGCTGATGGAGCAAAACCGAGAAAAGTATTTGGATCTGGTCTATCTGGCGTTGAATCGGACCAGGTAGAATCAGACGAAGGAGACGAGAACGAGTATCAAGAAGATTTGGAATCTGATTCAGCAAAAGAAGACGATGTAATAGCCGTTGAAAACCGTGAGGAAGAAGAACAAGAGGAGCAGGGCGATCGGGCGTAGAGGTTGGCTGCCTCCAGTTGCTCTTTCTGTGTTTTTTGCTATGCTAATAACATTACAGGTACTTTCGGATTACTAGTGTTGTAGATTGTTGTTTTGCTCGTGTTTTGAAATAAGCTGAGGTAAGGGATTTCATTTGTAACAGCGTTAAAAAAGCATCGAGCGGTGCTAATCCCTGGTTTGCGTCCATATTCAATTATGACCTCGTTTGTTACCAAGGAAGTGTTAAATTTACGCTCTGTCGGAGAGGTTTTACGGAAGAGGCGTTTTGAGCTCGGTTTGACTCTTGAGGATATTTCGACCGCAACGCGTGTCGGTGTTCATTATCTTGGGGCGTTAGAACAGGACCAGTTTGAGCGGTTGCCGGGCGCGCCATACGCAAAAGAATTTATCAAACGTTACGCGGAGTGTGTTGGCATTGGGGAAATGTCAAATATTTTTTTTGAGCGCATTCAACATGTGTTTCCAAAACCAACGCATGTACAGCGGGTATCGATCAGGGACCTTATGGTTTTTTCAAAAGTCGCGCGATACAGCGCCGTTGCCACTGTGCTCGCAACTCTGTTTTTGGTTGCAGCATTTCAACTGTACTCATTTATCGCTCCACCTGAAATTGATCTTGCGGAACCAGTTGTGTTTACCAATCATCGCATGATTGATATTGCTGGGAGGGTGAAGAACGCACAGGTGGTATTGGTGAATGACGAAGAGGTGCCTGTTGATGCTTCAGGATATTTTCGTGCGAATGTTCCTCTTGTAGCTGGAATTAACACCGTGCGTGTGATCGCGAAAAATAGCCGCGAACAAGAAACCGATCACCCGGTAACCGTCTATTTCTCCCGGCAAACTCGCGAGCGCCATATTTCCGCTCGATAGTTTTTGAATATCTTTTCTCTATGTCGACAAAAGCCTCGTCAAAATCGTCTGTTGCGTCGAGTAAATTTAAAGCTGCGTCTGCCGCTATTTCCCATATTCAGGATAAGTTTGGTGAAGGATCGATCATGATGCTTGGGGAAGCAAAGACGATGAGTGTGGATGTGGTTCCAACCGGATGCTTGTCGTTGGATCTCGCGCTCGGAGTCGGCGGAGTCCCTCGCGGAAGAATTATTGAGATTTATGGTCCGGAATCATCCGGAAAAACAACACTTGCCATGCATATTGTCGCGGAAGTCCAGAAGCTCGGTGGTGTTGGAGCGTTTGTGGATGCCGAACATGCGCTTGATCCGGAGTATGCCAAGAAAGTTGGAGTGAATATTGACGAATTGTTAATCTCCCAACCTGACACGGGTGAACAAGCGCTTGATATTGTGGAGACCCTGGTTCGCTCAAATGGTGTTGATGTGATTGTCGTTGATTCGGTTGCGGCGCTCACTCCAAAAGCCGAAATTGAAGGTGAGATGGGCGACCAGCACATGGGGTTGCAAGCTCGTCTCATGAGTCAGGCGCTCAGAAAGCTCACAGCGATTGTGAGCAAGTCGAAGACGGTGGTTATTTTTTTGAATCAGTTGCGTATGAAGATTGGGGTGTTTTTTGGAAACCCCGAGACAACAACCGGAGGCACCGCACTCAAGTTCTATTCCTCCATTCGCATTGAGATTCGCAGAGCTGCTCAACTCAAATCCGGAGACCAATTTGTTGGCAATCGAACCAAGGTAAAGATCGTGAAGAACAAGGTTGCCCCACCATTCCGTCAAACCGAGTTTGACATTATGTTTGGAGAAGGGATTTCTGTTCCAGGAGACACGCTCGACACAGGTGTGGTAATGAACGTGGTTCAGAAAACCGGGAATACGTTTGTGTATCAGGGAGAGAAGCTTGGCGTTGGTCGTGAAGCGGCAAAACAATACCTCAAAGAACATAAAGACGTAATCGCATCCATCCGCAAGGAGGTCCTGGAAAAAGCGAAGAATCAAGAAATCCCGCTTGATATTAAATCCGGTTCAGGAAGTGTTTCTTCAGGGGAAGAGGAGAAGGAATAGGGCTTACTCCTCCTCTTAAGGTAAGAGGGTCGCTCGCGCCAAGCGAGTGACGGGAGGAGTTATGAAATAGTTTTGAACCCGCATATTCCCCAATATGCGGGTTTGCATTTCACCAACGACCCAGGAACAGCTATCCGTTATGCAGTTTTGAACAAACATTTCAGTCTTACAAACTGACAAATTTTATAAACTTTTAATTTTTATTTTATCTTAGCCATTATTATACCTTTTCGATACCGTAACCCCGTGTCAAATCAAATAAGAATGTTACCGTAGCGGCATTCGTTCTATCATGAA
>CAYYDP010000064.1:0-4839 GCA_964470645.1 uncultured Gammaproteobacteria bacterium | reverse complement strand
ACCATTGTAAAACCTCTATCACGCATGACCTTCATGAGCCTTGACCATTCATCAAGAACATATCTATCATCAACCAACACGTCAATATCATTTGCGTTTCCAATTTGTCCCAGCGTGCGATATAGCCCAAGTGATCCATACAGTACTGGGATTACGTCGATATTGTTTAGTTCTTTAACAATTTCTAAAAAAATTTTAAACTTTTCATCCATAACAATAACATGACTAAAACAGCTTGATAAAGAAATAAATCGCAAGCACGACTGAATACAGTGTCTGCAGAACAATATTCGCAACGTTTCCAAGTAATGTTCCAACCCCTGCTTTTAACGATGCTTCAGGAGTTTTCCCTCCCATGGCCTCACCGATCACCGCGCCCAAGAATGCACCAACGAAGATCCCCAGTGGAGGAAAGAATATGAGTCCAACAAGCATCCCCAAAAGGCCTCCTCTCACCCCGCGCTTGGTCGCGCCTGAAAATTTTGCGCCCATAAGCGGAGCAATGTAATCCATCAGGACGAGCACTAACATCCCAATTCCAAACACAATCAATGAAAGGACGGATACTGAATCCTGTTTCTCAATGAACAGAAGCACTAACCCTATAAAGCTCAAAAACGGACCAGGAACGGTCGGAACAACGCTCCCCACAATTCCCAAAACGACTAGTATGATTGCGATAATAAGCAATAGTTCCATATACTTTGATATTATAATCTGATTTCTTTTTCAAGCCAATCAATCCTTTCATGCGTGCGTCTCCAAAAGATGTCTTCCCAGATATAGTGCACGGCGAGCATGGAATACTTCCCGTACTGCCGTTTGATGTCAGTGCGGATTCTAGTCGCTGATACCAAAGGTTTACCGTAAAATAGTCGTGAATAAATCTTCTGCTGCCACGGCGCAATGTGATCGAATGTGTTGTATTGATGACACACTTCAAAAAGCAAAATCCGAGCGGTCTCCGGTCCCACGCCATAGAGTTTCATTAATTCTTTCTTTGCAGCCTCTTGATCGAGCGTCCGCAATTTCCGTTCATCAATCGTGCCATTGGCAAAATCACTCGACAGTCGCTTGATAAATTTTGCCCGATACCCAATCTTCAAATTTCGTAAATCCTTCTCTGAAACATTGTTGAGCCGTTCAGGCAACCAGATGACAGAAAGCTCTTTCCCATCGAAAAGAAGTTTTGTCCCAAACGCGTTCAGCAGCGCTTCGGTCATCTGAACCGTGCGTCTGACTGTTGCGTTTTGTAACATAACCGCAACAATCAAAAGTTCATACAGATTCAATGGGCTCGAATTGCGCGTCCCAATCCATTGTTTGAATACTGGATAAAAACGTGTATCGTGTTTTGCGAGCGTGTTAAACTCTTTCAAATCCGCGCTCAGATCAAATCGCCAAACTAATTCGTTTTTTATGAACTCAGTCTCTTCGCTTGAAATTTTAGAATTCGAAAACACCGTAACACGAATCTTCGGTTTGCTCACAGTTCCTTTGTTTTCAATCTTCAATCCAAACAGTCGCTTCCCAACTCGCATTCCCTGCCAATACATCCCCGACTGCCACTCATCAAGCTGACTTGGAAAATGCGAAGGTTTATGAAACGTGCCGTCAAAATGGAATGGTGACGTTGGAACAATGAAGAACGAGGCTTTCTTTTGTAAGATTTTAGTTTTCATACACCAGGGTCCAATAAAAGTAACCCAACCACCCATAGTACCCTTCAGGCTTGCCCCGTAGTCCCCGCACAGTGCGGGGTACTATTGGGGCGAGGGGTGCCCACAGCTATTAACAATCATACGAGTTATCAAATATCCTCCAACTCACTCGCATTGGTATTTTCCTTTCCGAATAGCTCCCGTTCGCGCATCCACTCGACACTCCCGACCACACCGATCCCCAGTCCAAACGCTCCACCGCAGCTCGTCCGAATTGAACGTGAACTCGCGCTGATGAAACTCATCACTGGCACGCAGTGTAATACCGAAATTCGTATTAACGTCAGCGCATTCGGTATCTTGTTTCAACAACTCAAGCGCACGATTTTCATCAATACTAAGTTCATATTCCCGTAACGGACCATACAGTGTTTCAACCCGCCACCCTGCGCTCTGACGGCTCACGGCAGCCCCACACGTCGGAAACCCACCTTCACACGCGTTCTTACCGCCAATCAAGAAATCAAAATCAACGATTCTTGTAGTGTTTGAGGTGCCACCAAATCGAAAATTGGTGAAGTGTTCGTCAATGTAAGCTTTTCGAAAACAGCCCGATCGCTCCAGCCAATCTTTCACGCATTCAACCTCCGTGGTTCCATTGCACGAACCAGTTTTCACGGTACACGTGGAGGCGACACTGACTGAATTTCTGGAAAAATACGTATACGCGCCAACAATAAAAACGATGACTACAATAGCACTAAGGATCAAAGATATTTTTTTCATATACTGTTTAAGTTTTATTTATAATGATTCTCTTTTCAAACAATCATCCAAACCGTTCTGTTAAAAATGATCAGGTGGCTCCATCCTGTGGAACCCTTCGGGCGAAGGGTACCATGAATTATAAAGATGGAATCAGTTTCAACATAGCTGCCGCGTCCGAAGGAAGTGTCTTTGAAATCCGATACCGCATCTCGAACACAACCTGTTCCCTATCGACGACATCCAAACGGAACAAAATTCCCAGGTGCTTTGACGTTGCTTTGTACGAGCATTTTGTCTCTTTCGCAATCTCAACAACCGAAGCCGAGGCGTGTTTCTTCAAATATTGAAGGATCTTAATTCTGCTTACATTGCCAAACGCTTTAAATAATGTTTCGAGTTTTTTCATATGAGTTGGTTACGTCTTTATTTCACGTTTCACCTTCAACAGTATACACCACCTCAAACCCTTATGGAACCCTTCGGGCGAAGGGTACCACAAACATTACTGATTTAAATAAACCTCAACTCGCTTATTAACGGTTACCTTTGGATCAATCTAACTAACAACAAACAGAGTACCCTAAAATCATTTTACGATTTTTACTTGTTTACGCCTTATGACCAGCATGATTGAGAATAACCCATTCATTGCCGCCCACGCCGCTGGCCAAAGCGTTGAGAGAATTGTGTAGTGTTCAATCGCGAGCAACGCGAGCATAAAACGCATTGCGTTTGTTGCGTACAACGATAATGTCTCAGCGTGCGGTTGATTCCACGATTTACGTACCGTGGGAACAAAAGCCAAGATATCCGCAATTACTGCTAGTACAATTGACACAATCGGCTGCTTCACGACGAGCCAAAAGATTATTGCCAACAATGACAGTGTCGCTGTTATGGTATCTGAAGTTGTGATGTCTTTTTTTCCGCGTTTTAAACTTAACCCTACGACACCGAGACACAACAAACCAGCGGCTGCCGTTACCCATGTCGACGGACCAGCACCACCTTTTACCTGCAACGCAACAATTAAAACCGTGAGAAGTCCCCAAAGCGACCAACTATAGACGTGCGGATGGCTTTTACCCTTCAAGATATCTCGATAATAAGGTATGTACGCGAGAAAGGTTAACACTACGGCAATGAAACTGATAACTTCTTTCATATGTTTTCTACTGATAGAATACCTAATTTCCGGAAACCAGAAACACACCAACGATCCACTGAAGCCGGATTGGGTCATAAATGCCATATTTAACTGTTACGACTTGAGAAGATCCTTAAACAATGCCTCCTTTTTAATCGACTCATACAGTGACTTCAAAACTTCACTAAATCCAATTCGAGGAAGCTGAATTTGATCAATTTTTTGTACCTCTCCACCAACATCGCTCCACCCCTGCCCAGTGAGGAGCCGCATAAGAACTCCACTGAGCCGATCAACTCCACGGACGATTTTTGATTCAAGCGTCTCTGCTTTTTCAAATTCATGCCACAGACTTAACATTTCCTCCGCAAGACCATCTGGCAATTTTGAAAATATTTTTTGAGCCGCCACATCCTCTCTTTCGGACTTATTCTTTCGCTCCTCTAGCTTCCAGACAGAAATATCACCGGTTTCAATTTCAACCAAATCATGCATCAGGCACATTTTCATCATTTTTTCTTGAGAAATAGCCACACCGAACTCTTCTTCAAAACGCTTGTGCAGCACCCAGCACATAAGCGCCAAATGCCACGAGTGCTCCGCAACGCTTTCGACGCGATCCGATGTTGCATAATTATGTCGCATCACAGCGCGTAACTGCGAGGAAAACTTAATGAAATCAAACAATGTTGTTGTGGTTGTATTCATATTCAAATTATAAACAACAATGAACCTCTTGAAAATAAACTCACGAAATGTACACTTGCGCGTTAACTTTTTTAGGATACCGATGCGCTCCACCTGAATTGAGAATATATCGAGTCATAGGACTGAGTAAAAAACACTATTTAATCGTAGAAAGAAAGTCCAATAAGTCGGATTTATTATTTTCCTTACTATTACTAATATAATTCAATAATCTTTCGTCGATTTTTTTATAATCAACATTTAACAAAGAATAAAGTTTGGTGCTATTATTGGCAATCCCAATATCAATCTGATAAAAATAATATCGTGGATTTTGTTTTTTCTTAGTAATCGAATCAATATATTCAATCGAAATTAAAAGCACGACTTGAGATTCAGCCTGCGAAACCCGTTTAAAATAAAAACTTCCAAAACGCTGTGGTTCTCCAGGTACAACGTCATGAATAATAGGCTGATTAAACACAAGAATAGGAGAGGTGGTCGGTGGTTGATTAACTGTTCCTATTGTTAACGAATCACTAAGTGGTATTTCAAGAATCTTGAATTCAACTTGAC
>CAYYDP010000063.1:0-4957 GCA_964470645.1 uncultured Gammaproteobacteria bacterium | reverse complement strand
CACCAAAAATAAACACAAAAAGATCTTTTGGCTTTTTGTTTTCTTTTCTGGATCCTGAATCAAGGTTCAGGATGACAAATATAGGAAATTACCTCCTTTTATTCATCTCCGTCACCATTCTCCTCATCAATCTAAGTCGCAGTTTTTGGTTGGGAACGGGGGTTGGGATTATCACATTGTCTTTCCTTCTATTGTGTCATTCCGTACTTGATACGGAATCCGGAAACAAACAACCAAAACAAAAAGAATTTAGTCCTTTTGGCTTTTTGTTTTCTTTTCTGGATCCTGAATCAAGGTTCAGGATGACAGTAAAAAAAGTTTTTGTGATTGGTGCGGTAACTATGGTCAGCCTTATTTACGTCGCTTTCATCTCAAACACAGGATTCCAGACACAACAGGTCGTAAATGATCGTATCACCATTTCAGAACCAGCAGCGTCTTCACGAGCGGCACAGCTCGAACCACTCAACTCAGCCATTGTCCGGTCGCCTATTGTTGGATATGGATTTGGAAAGGAGTTGGAATATCGCTCATCCGACCCACGTCGTCTAGTACAGAGCGGGGGAACGGGGATTGTGAAAACATGGGCTTTTGAATTAGGATGGCACGACTTGGCTCTGAAAACAGGATACATTGGAGGTTTCCTATACCTTTCCTTTATTCTCCTTTTGATGAGGCAAATGTTGAAAATCCCAAATCACAAGCGCCAAATCACAAATAAATCCCAAATCACAAGCGCCAAATCACAAACTGATTGGGGTTTTAGTAATTGGAACTTATTTGGAATTTATAATTTGGAATTTGGAATTTATCGTTTGACGATGCTTCTTTCTCTTCTCGCCCTCATAGCCATCCACGTTTTCACTCCGTATCTCAACCACCCACTCGGGATTGGAATACTCCTGCTCGCATTCATTGGTGTCCAAAAGAATGCAGTTGATTCGAGTGATCGGGACGTGGTATGGTAACTTCGTTCCATGTTACGTGTTCCATGATTTATGGTCTTCATCATTATCGCAACCTATAACGCCCGCGATTATATTCGCTGGTGCTTGGATTCGATCTACGAACAAACATATCGTGAGATTCACACGCTCGTTGTCGACAACGCGTCCATTGATGGAACCGTTGAGGTTGTTCGAGAGTATCCAAACGTTGCCGTGATCAGAAACAGAAACAACCTGGGGTTTTGCAAAGCGTGTAATCAGGGTCTGCAAATGGCCCTTGAAAGCAACACTAATCAAAAACCTGAATACGTCTTGTTTCTAAACCAAGACACCATTCTCACGCCAAAAGCGGTTGAGGAGCTTGTACATACGGCGCGCCAACACCCGGAAGCAGCTCAGTTTGGTCCCAAACTCCTGCGATACCGCATGTCCCATGAAACAGATGATCGCGGGTACCCCGAAACAACAACCGTCATCGATTCGGCTGGAATTTATCCAAAGTCAAGCTTTCAATTCATTAGCAGGGGAGAGGGGCAGGAAGACTTGGGTCAATTTGAGGAAGGGGAGGTGTGGGGATTTCCCGGTACCTGTAATCTGATTAGAAGTTCCGACTGGGAACTTATCAAAACTCGCACGAGAGAATACCTGGACGAAGATTTGTTCATGTATAAAGACGATGTGGACCTCGCGTTTCGGCTTCATAAGCTCGGCCTTAAATCATGGTTCGTTCCTTCTAGCGTCGTGTATCATCACCGCACGGAACGCGGGGCGCTTGGTGATCTGACGTTTTGGAATTTTTTTAACAATGTACGTGTCGCGCGAAGGAAAAAACAATACTTTTCAACATTTTTAGGATATCGAAATCAGCTCCTCGTGCTTTATAAGCACCTCGCGTTCGGACAATTTGCTCGAAAGGGCGTGCCGATTCTCTGGTTTGAATTCAGAAAGTTTATTTACTTTTTGTTTACTCAACCGCACATGCTCATACGTGCCTGGAAAGAATTTTTTAAACTTAGGACGAAGATGAAAAAGAAAAAACAGATAGTGAAGGAAGTAATGCAAGACGGTACGGGGCACGAGGTACGAGGTATGGGGAATTGATAGCCGGACAATATGCCGTATCCAAACTAAACGCTATGCCCTGAACCCTGAACGCTTTATATGAAGGTTTCTATAATCATTGTAAACTACAAATCCGAAAGGCTGGTTCGGTATTGTGTCGAGGGGATCCGAAGGGCAAACCCAAATGTTTCCTACGAAATTATCGTTGTCAACAACGATCGTCCAGGGTCGCTTGACTCCGTGAGAAATCATCTTGGAGACGTGGTATTGATTCAGGCCGATCGAAACGTTGGAATGGGCGCGGGAAATAACCTTGGATTCGAACAAGCTTCAGGGGAATACCTGCTGGTGATTAATCCCGACATTATCATTCTTCCAAACGCCATAGAAACCATGGTCCACTGGTTCGAAAGGAATCCGCGAACGGCAATTGTGGGACCGAAGCTCTTAAATCCCGATCGAACACTGCAATATTCAACATACACATTCCCTCAGTCGTGGAAAGATTTTTTCATTCCGGTACTGAGAAGAACCCCGTTCGGGCGCTCGGCTGTCGGAGAGCGCGTACTCAATCGATACCTCATGAAAGCGTGGAATCACGCTGAAGCAGCGAGCGTGGATTGGGTTTTAGGCGCTGCTATGATGATACGGAAATCATATGTTGACTCACATGGGGGTTTTGATTCGCGGTATTTCCTGTATAATGAAGATATGGACCTATGCATGCAGGCAAAGCGCCATGCTTTTGATGTTCACTATATTCCCGACGCCTGTATGATTCACTATTTAGAACGTTTATCGGCTGAAAAAGTGTGGTATCGGGGGCTCCTAACACGGCACGCGTGGATCCATATCTCATCCTGGGTTAAATTTTTTTGGAAGTGGAGAAGAGAGATATTTCAGAATCGAGAATCGAGAATCGAGAATCGTGGAACACCCCCTCTTTCATCTCCCCCTTACTAAGGGGGAGACGGAGCGGGGGTTGCGCGTAATTCATGATTCCATATTCATAATTCAGCCTTGCTTATGCCCATCCCTCAACTTACGATTAAACACAAAGACGATCCGCCGCCACCAGCACCAACCCAGCTCACCAAACAAGAACAACGAAAAATAAACTGGAAAAAAAATCGCTGGGGAATTGTCGGCGGAATAGCGTTACTGTTAGCCGTCATTGGAATTGGATATACCGTCTTTTTCGTGGTCCGTCTAATAAAAGGAAGTGATGAAGAAATTCGCTCTGTGAGCGATGTGAGAGACATCGTCGTGCAAGAATTTGAAAACAGTGAACAAAAAGATTCAAATTGGATATCAAAAGCGCTGCCTGACTCAAGGCTACTCGCGTTTACTCCGCTCATGTCCGGCAGCCAGCGCTTTTTAGTTCTATTGCAAAACTCAACGGAGCTTCGGGCTACTGGAGGATTTATTGGCAATCTTGCAACCATTCAACTTCGAGACGGCGTGCTCGGGCACTACCAGTCTTTTGATAGCTACGCGGTCGACGCTCGTAACAACGACCCCGCATCAGCGTCCTATCCCGTGGCGCCCGCTCCCATCAAACAGTATCTGAATCAAAATAGGCTTTACCTGAGAGATTCGAATTGGTTTCCGGACTTTCGAGATTCGGCCCAGCTGATCCTCGCCCTGTATCCAATCGGATCAAGCGACCGTGAACCGTTTAGCGGTGTTATTGCCGTCAACCCTTCCGTTGTGGCCGAGGCGCTTGGTCTGCTCGGACCCATTGTAGTTGATGGGGTGGAATTTACCAAGGACAATCTCGTAGAAGCGCTTGAATACGAAGTTGAGATTAATGCGCCAATCTATAAAGGAAAATCAGCAAGCGAACGGAAAGAAATTGTAAACTCGCTTTTTCGAGAAATGATAACGCGCATTATCTCGTTGCCAACAAAACAACAGCTTCAATATGTAAAAATCGCCGAGCAGAAACTCAATGAGAAGGAAATTCAACTTTATTTTACTGACAATCAATTGCAAGATGCAGCGGAACGCCTTCAATTCGCAGGGTCGTTCGGTTCGTGTCCAAGCGACTGCCTTGCTATCATTGACTCTAACCTTCGGGCACTGAAAACTGATAGCGCTATCCAACGCTCTGTTGCCTATTCAGTCGTGGAATACAACGGCAGCGTGAAAGGAAGGCTAAACCTTACTTATACGAATTCGGGATATTACGACTGGAAGACGACTGATTACCGCTCCTATACTCGAGTATATATGCCGAAAGGATCAAGCATATCTTCAGCAAAACGTCTCAACAACGAATTGGGAATCTATGAACCGATATCCATCGAAGAACAAGGAGAATACCGCGGAAGATCGTATGTCGGTTTTTTTCACGTTACAAAAGTGAAGTCAACAGGCGAAATCGTTTTGGAATATGAATTGCCTCCCAATGTCGAATATTCGATCCAGCAGCGCGCTTATTCTCTTAATGTCACAAAACAAGCAGGTACTTATCCACCGTTCACCTTTAAAGCTGATTTTGAGGCGCCGGTTACTTCAGCCACTGGCGGAAACGTACAAATTGACAACGGAAATGCAGCGATCACGACACGATTGATTTCAGACGTTACATTTACGATACCATAGTTCACGTAGAATGTCGGACTCTTGTAGTGCCACAACATATTGTGCTTCTACAAGAGATTCGTTCGAAATCCAAAATGATTTTGAATTTCGTAGTCCGTGGGGGCTCCTACCCTGCGTTCCTACCAATGTAAAACACACCAAAAACCAACTCGTTACCGTTTTATATGCCCTACAAATACACAAATCAAATACGAATCAACGATTTTAGTGAATCAAACATTGGGCGCTACTACGATCAAGGTTTTCTGTTCACACGACTCGGGCGGGGAGTCATGAACCAAGTGCGGTCACTCCGTGTCAATCTCAAAGAATTCGAACCCTCGAGTGAAAATAAAAGAGTG
>CAYYDP010000062.1:2613-5074 GCA_964470645.1 uncultured Gammaproteobacteria bacterium | reverse complement strand
CCAAACCACAAGCACCAGATTACAAACAATGTTCAAATCCAAAATTCCAATAACCAAACTTGAAACGCATTTGTTTGGAATTTTGAATTTTGGAAATTAGAATTTATTTGGAATTTGGGATTTGTCATTTGGAATTTGAAAAACTATTTCTTCTTACTTTCCAACACAACCACTTCCTCTCCCTCAATAAGTCCCTCCTTCACCTCAACCAACCCATCATCACCCCGTGCCCCCAATGTGACGTGCCGTTCCACGGGATTTGCGTTTTCAAGAACGCGAACAACGCCATCGCGAACCGCGCGATACGGAATAACAAGCGTGTTTGCGACGTAATTGGTTTGAATATCAACCGTGGCAGTCATTCCTGACCTAACATCTTTTGTTTCTTCCACCTGCGAAAAAAGCACCTTCACGCGGTAATACACAACATCCGAAATCACGGTCTGCGCGGGATTTAGGTAGCTTACCATTCCATAAAACTTCCGATCGTCGCCGAACGCATCCAACGTTATTACTGCCGAATTTTGCTCGCGAACTTTGACAATATCCGACTCCGAAACATCGAGGTCAATTTCCCAGTTGACGTTGCCCACGAGCACGGCAGCAACCTGCGTAACCGTAACCGGCTCACCAACCTTCACGTCGATCCTTCCAATCACGCCCTTCACAGGAGCAGTGATAATCGCGTCACGCAACCGCGCTTCCGCGCTCCCCAATGCTGCCCGTGCGCTTTCGACTCGCGCGCGATACAACTCGAGTTCGAACTGCCGCGGAGGCGCCTTCTTTTGATCAAGCTGAGCAACGGTCAAATCATAATTTCCCTGCGCGGCGTCAATATCTGATTGCGCTTTTGCCTCAGCTTGCTCTAGCGCGATGCGGCTTTGCGTGACAGCATTCTCCGCCGACGTGATCTTTGATTGGTAATCAAAATCAAAGTTATTGAGCTCGCTTTTATCGTTTTGAATCGTGGTAATTGCCGTATTGATATACGTCTGTTCGGTTTTTACGGTCGAACGAAGCGTATCCAGATCGCTCTGGCTAAACGATCCCCCCGTCGTGGAATATGATAACGCCTGCAGAGTATTATCAAGCGCCTTCAGGGTATCAGCAAGCGCGAGCAAACTCGCTGACAATGAAACAGCCAGATCTGATTCTGACCGAGATTGCTTAGCGGAGGCCAACAATGTCGTTGCAGACTGTGTTGATGCCTTGGCTACAGCGTTTGCGTGTTCCGATAACGAGAGGGAGTTCGAAAGAAGCGAACCAATATGTGCTCTGCCGTCCGGGTCGTTGAGTACACTCGTGAGTGCGGACTGAGATCCCGCGGCCACGAACAATTTATTCTCGCTATCAAGCAAAACTTTAGAAATGAGGTTTTCTCTGCTTGCGGTTTTTTGCGAGCGTGTGTTTTCAAGATTCTTCACAGCTGTATCAAAGGTGTCACGTGCGGCAACTATGGAGTTTGAAGAGGTGATCCTGATATTGTTCAGACGATTCAGGGCGTCCTGAACCTGAACTTCCATCACTCGAAGTTCTTCCCGCGAAGCTCCGGAAGCTATGCGCGTCAACTCAGCTTCTGCCTGCGAGAGTCCAGCCTTTGCTTCAGCTACTCGATTCTTTAAATCCTTCGCTTCCAATACGGCAATTCGCTCGCCCTGCTCAACCTGGTCTCCAACACGTTTAACAATCTCAGCAATGATACCGGGTGTCTGAAATCGGAGCTCGATCTCGCTTGCCGACGTAACCTTTCCCGTGGCAGTTACGGTCTGGACCAAATCCTGTCGTTTAACCGATTCAGTCGCGAAGGTAATTTGATTTCCCTTCCCCCGCCCGAACGCAACAAAAGCACCAACTGCAAAGAGAATGACCACGACCACGATCACCCACTTTTTCTTAAATAAACGAAGTATCATCATACCGAGGACGAATAACGCACACGAGTTACCATTGAATCAACCGCGATTTCGTCACGTGTTATTCGACTTATGATACCACGTTTTTTAAAATAGAACCAACAAAATACGCCGCCCCCGCTGCAATGGATCCGACGAAGAGAACTTCGGAACCGGTTGACCACCATCGCCGCCTCACTACAATACTCCGCAGCGCTCCGACCGTGAACATGGCAACCCCCGCGCAAAACATTGAAGTATAAAACATATCCCGTGATGTCCCAAACATATAGGGTACAAGCGGTACAAAACCCGCGAGCAAAAACGCAAACAACATCGCGATCGCGTTCTTCACTGGGTGGATGGATTTCTTCACGTGAATCTGCTCATCAACTTCTTGCTCTGATTTCCTCCCCAAATAATCCCCCACGGCCATGGAAATTCCATCGCCAACCAAATTCGCCAACCCCATGATCAAAACGATCCGAGCATCAAGCGACGCGCCGGCAACTCCAGCGACAACAGCAAATGTTGTCACGATTCCGTCGTTCGCGCCAAACACCATATCT
>CAYYDP010000062.1:0-2603 GCA_964470645.1 uncultured Gammaproteobacteria bacterium | reverse complement strand
AACCAAACTTGCTTTATTCAGATTATTCTTGTGTCCCATACTATAGACGTAGGGGCAGTCATGTTCTGCCCCTACAAATAATCATGTTCTCGCACCATCACGCTCAGGGTTGTGAATTTTCATTTATAACGATTCTTTCGGCAGGAACGAATCATGAAAGTCAAATTGGAATCCCTTGTCGGTCTGAACCTTGGGCATAAAATTAGATTCAACTCCGTGTTCTTGCAAAAGATCAAAAATCTGTTCACGGATTTCAAAAATACCTTGAAGCGCCTCACCAAGTTCTTCCGGAACGATAGTGCCCTTTGCCATAACGCGGATTTCTGCGATCTGCGACTTTAGCTCCTCAATCAATGGTTTTAATTCATCAACGACCGGATCCTTTTTTCGCTCGAGCGACTTCATCTTGCTCGTTATCGTTCGCACGGTCGCATCAGCCTCTTTGAGTCCTTTTGGCAGATCAAGCGCCATATTCACGGTCGCCTGAGCTTCGCGGTAATTGTCCGTTTGTTCAAACACACCTTCAATCATTTCATCCGCTTCGTCAACACTTGTCTTGGCCAGTGCTTTTGCATTTGAAACCGAGTTCTTCATGTCATTTACAATCGATTTCAGCTCGCCAAGGATAGCTGAGTCGACCTTACGTGCCTGTGCGCGGGACTCAAGCCGCGCCACGTCCTTCACCATCCGATTGACCTGCGACTCAGCCTGTTTCATCTTTTGACAAAATCCCATCAACTCCCCCATTTGAGGACCCAAATCCCTGAATACCTCTGCAGCGTCTTGCAACGCCTCCATCGCTGCCATGGCCTCATCGGAATCCTGTGCCGCTTTTACGTTCTCAATAAGCCCGTCGATCGAGGAAAGCGCGTTCTTCAACTCTTCAGGAAGATCAGCACCGCACGCCAGCAACTTTTTTTGCATGGGTCCGATCCGCTTTTTAATTCCTTGAATTTGAGACACAAATGGCCCCATGTGTCGTTTCATATCCGCAAGCTGTCGCTCTCCTTTTTGCCGCTCTTGCTCCTCGGTATTATCTCCTGGATTGAATTGACCTTGCCCATACTGGGCATTCATCCGATCTCCTTCCACCGCCTGACCAGAAAACATTCTTGCACGATTCTGTTGTTGAGACGGGTCGGGCTGGTTTGAATAGGACAACGTCCTGCCCGGGTACTGAGGATTTGGGTACGCTTGTTGCCCCCCATCGTTCATGAGATGCGGCTGGATTGGCGTGGGTTGGAAAGGAACAAACATCCCACTCTCGATACCTGTTGGAGAAGGGTAGGCTCCCGTTGATGAACCTGAATTTGAATCTGTGGGCTGCGCGTACGTCGCTCCATCATGTGGAGATTGTGATGGAATATATTGACTACCCGGAGGGGTGGAAGACGAATCGCCTTCTGCCTGTGCCAATAGTAGACCCGTTGATTCACCCAGAACCGCTGATTTCAAATACCCCACTTGATAGGTTACGCGCGCAACGTCTTCTTTCACAGAATGTTGCGTTGAAGCGATTTTAATCGCCATGGAGCTACCATCAACCTGAAACACCAACCCATCAACATCATTAACACTGCGCAAACACCGTCTCTGGGGGAGCTCCTTCAAATAAAAATCAGCAACCAGATCCGGCGCTGATGCGACTTCATATGTTACCTGATAGCCAGTACCGTCAAAATCTATTCGTTCTGACTTCGCGCTTAATCGCGGAACATCGACTATCAATCCGCGCACCCGTTCCCCTTGCGCGATCTCCTGAGGCAGACACGTTTGTTTGTGAACTGACGTTGATAACGTACTTCGATTCTGTTCTTGGATCGCAAGATCGACCTGATGATATGTGTTTGAAATCGACGTGATACCAAACGTTGCCGCAAGCATAACGGCAACAAAACCCATAACAGACGTAAGCATAGATGTTTTTATTTTTGTTTTATTTTACGGCTTTTGCCGATTGTAATAATTATATTGTATCACACTTTTGCGCAAAAATCAAGTTTTTAATACACTATAATTATATCCCCGTCATCCTGAGCCTGCCCGCCTTGCCGTCGAGGCAGGTCGAAGGACAACATTGGTATGAAACAAATCATTCTTATTGCTCACAATATCCGAAGTTTATTCAACATCGGCTCCCTGTTTCGTAGCGCAGATTGTTTCGGTGTCTCAAAAATCTATCTCACGGGCTACACAGCTCGACCACCCAGAAAAGAAATTGCCAAAACTGCGCTTGGAGCAGACCAAACCGTTCCATGGGAATATTCAAAACAGCTTCCACGGATCATCAAAAAATTACAATCAGAGCAGAGTATTGTTATTGGTCTTGAAACCTCCATCATGGCTACTCCCCTTCCTGAATTTATTTTACATTGTCCTCACCTTACGAAGGGGAGGATTGAGGAGGGGTTATCTCCCCACTCGATCGCTCTCCTTGTTGGCAACGAAGTCACCGGACTTTCAAAATCGCATCTCGCCTTGTGTAACAACATTGTTCAAATCCCAATGATCGGAACGAAAGAATCCCTCAACGTCTCCATTGCTGCTAGTATCGCGATGTACGCAATCAGGTATTCAAAATAAGTGTCATTGCGAGTCTGCGA
>CAYYDP010000061.1:0-5090 GCA_964470645.1 uncultured Gammaproteobacteria bacterium | reverse complement strand
TTACAACATCCACCTTTTTTTGAAGAACAGATTCAAGCGCGCCGATGAATCGCATATATAACACCATGCCGGTTGGTCGCCCGAATCGCACCAACAGATCAACATCGCTTCCTTCCCCGTCTTCCCCGCGAGCGACACTGCCAAACACGCCGGCATACTCAATGCCGTATTCTTTCAATACAGGTGTGGTTTTTTGTTGAATTTCTTCGATGGTCATATTACTGACCTTATCCTACCATTTTCCAAACCACCTTGACAACTCTCTCTCTTGTATACTGGCGAGTTCTTTTCATCAATTCACGTTTTTTGTTTTTCATCCATTTTTTTGGAGGAAATATGTTTCGCAACTTTTTCCGAGGATGTTGTTGGGGATTTACAACCGCAACAGTTATAGTGTTGGCAATTGTCATCTTTATTTTAAGTAAGGATGAAACTGCGTCAATTAATACCGACGCGGTCGTCAACACGATGACATGGATTACGCTCCTTGGAGGAGCGACCAATGTCATCAGATACAGAGAGTAGGCGTCGGCCAGTCCACAGCTTCAGGCACTGTATTGCAACAACAATCGTGCCTGAAGTTTTTTATTTAAAAATACCGAAACACCACATACCGAGCCATGATAAAATTCCAAATGGTCATGATCGCGACGGTCACAACCTTTGCGGTTAGACGCTTTAAATCAAACGCTTCGACCATGAGTAACAACAATCCAGATGACAACAATAGGTAAATCCCGGTCGACGTCGCATACGCAATAAACTGTTTTGTCGCGGGCTTGTCGTGGACACGAAATGTCCATCTGCGGCTTAAAGTAAAGTTCACCAGCATTCCAACAGCAACGCTGAGCATATTTGATGCGACATAGTACAAGCCAACCGCGTGAGTTAGGGTGGTAAACGTTGCAAAATCAGCAACCGTCGCCAACCCTCCCACAATCGCGTATTTTACGAATTGACGGAACAAGACATACTTCTTCACGGAAACTGACCCCAGAACTTCGCTAAAAACTCTGCGATATTTTTGTGCGATAGTGTCCCAACGGTACTGAGTCGCCGTCACAAACGCGCGCTCGCGAATCGAATCATTGGTTTCTGAATCTTCAAGAGCCATATTAAGCACCTGCGCCAACTCCTCAGGGTTATCAGGGCGCGCCATGTACCCGTTTTTGTTGTGTTCAAGAAAATCAGGAATGCCCCCGACGTTGGTCCCAACCACAACAAGACGACCTGCCATTGCTTCAACAAATGAAATTCCCTGCCCCTCACTTCGGGAAGGTCTACAAAACACGTCTGCCGCGCGAACATAATCACAAGCGATTTCATTGGAAACTGAACCCATGAATATCACAGAACCTTGTAACTTGTTCCGCACTTCTGTATTTGTTTCAAATAGTTTGCGGGATCCCGCTTCGGCGGGATAGCTTGCCTGCCTCGACTCGCTGTCGATTGTCGATGCGAGACGGGTAACTTGTAACTCAAGTTGCTGGCGAAGTTTGCCATCACCGATAATGACGAGTTTCGGCGATCTCTCTTGTCCCCCTCTTAAAGTAAGAGGGGTTAGGGGAGTTATGCTTTCCTCTTGACTCATAACCCCCTTAGTCCCCCTTACCTTAAGGGGGAGATTAGGGTCACTTAATCTATTTACTAAAATTGCAAACGCCTCAATGAGCGTATCAATCCCGTTTTTTTCAACCAACCGTGAAGTTGTGATAATAACTTTGTCTGTCTCCTCCAACCCCCACTGCTTACGAAGTTCTCTTTTGCGCTCTATACTCAGTGGTTCAAAGAACATCTCAGAAGCTCCATTCGGAATGAGGCTCACGGGCCCCGTATAACCATACGCGCTCCTTGCGCGTCCAATGAGGTACTGGCTGATCGCTGTGATGTGATCTGCCAAATGATACACACGCTTAAACACCACGTTCCACCACCCAATACGTCGTTTCCAAAACACTTCACCGCTTCCATCTTGGAGCGTAAGTACATAATACACGTCGTGGATAAAGAGTTTGATCAAACTCGCAGCCATCGCACCATACGATTCCAAAACCGCCCAAGCAACATCAACATCGTTTTTCAATGCATACCTAACCGACCAAAAAAACGCGGCAATCACATACCAATTTTTTGAAAAAATATTATGTCCGGGAATCCCAACACGAACCACCTCAACATGTTCACTCACGCGTTCATACTTTGGCAGACCCCGCTCAATCCTATCTGTCACAATCACAAATCGAAATTCCGGCAGGCGTTTGATAATCTCACGTATCGCAACTTCAGCGCCTCCCACTATGGGAAGATACGTGATGGTGAATAATAATACGGTTTTTTGGTTATCCATTTGAAAATTCGTATACCTATAGTATGCTTAAAATACTGCGTTCAGTCAAAGCGGGGCTCCTACACGCTTCCGAGGCGAAACTCCCTATTATCGTAGTGCCAACCAAGGTCGTTTCTCAAATCACCAGTTTCGTACGGGATAATGTCTATCTATGACAGCGCAACGACCCCTCAATTACACGCTCTATATCCTCCAAAGCCGCGTAAACGGAATATTTTACATAGGAACAACGGATAATCTGAAAGCACGGCTTGAAGAGCACGCCGCTGGCCAAGGATTCGCATTCCGGTTCAAACTTCCGTTTCAACTAGTGTATTTCGAAAGCAACCTTTCTTTTCACAAGGCAAAACGCAGAGAACGATTTTTAAAATCGGCGGCAGGAAAAAAAGTGATCACCTCGCTCCTTGTTTCACAAAAGCACCGCCTCACCACACCAATAACACCACAACGCCGCACTCTATGAACATACTTTTTATTGTCACACTATCAGAACTCGGCGGCGCGCAAAAATATGTGCGCGATTTGGCGTTGGCGTACGCTCGCGACGGACATCGTGTTGCTGTTGCCGCAGGACCAGACAGGAAAAATCAAACCGGAGACTGGAAACAGGGGTGGTTGTTCAGGGAAATTACCAATTACCAATTACCAATTACCAATTATTTTTTACCAAACCTCAAACGTTCGACAGGATTGCTACGTGAATTTCGAACATTATTTGATATTATTACCATCATCAAAAAAGAACGCCCCAACGTCATCCATCTTAATAGCACCAAAATCGGCGGTCTCGGAGGACTCGCTGGAAGATTAACAGGGGTAACAAACGTTTATACGGTTCATGGGCTTGTATTGAATGAACCACTGCCTTTGCTACTCTGGTTGTGGTATTGGTTCTTGGAAAAGATTGCTTTCGCATTGTGCAGCAAGATTATTGTCATTTCAAAATTCGACCAACAACGCGTTATTAATCTCGGGCTTGCAACAGCAAGAAAACTCAAACTCATTCCACTTACTGTCGATCCGGACGCATTACATTTCTTACCACGCGAGGAAGCGAGAAGAAACATCGAATCACGAATCACGAATCACGAATCACGAAATCGTCATAACTCTCCCCCCGCCTCGACTCGCGAAGACTCGTCGACACGAGGCGGGCAACCCTCCCTTACCTTAAGGGAGGGAGTCCCTCCTCTTGAGGCAAGAGGAGGTGTAGGAGGAGTTATGAAGTTAATCGGAACAGTAGCGAACTTCTACCCAACCAAAGACTTACCTACACTGATTGAAGCGGTGCGTATCGTTGTGCGACAGAAAACCCCCCCCACCTCCCCCCCTTACCAAGGGGGGGACAGAGGGGGGGTGAAATTTGTCATCATTGGTGATGGACCGCTTAGGCAAAGCCTAGAATCAAGAATTAAGAATCAAGAATTAAGCGATAATGTCTTTCTATTAGGATCAATCGAGAACGCGTCAAAACTTCTTCCCGGACTTGACTTGTTTGTGCTCTCTTCGGTAAAAGAAGGTTTACCCCAAGTTCTTCAAGAAGCAGTCGCTGCTGGCATTCCAATAGTTTCAACCAACGTCGGAGGAATACCGGATATTTATGAGAAAAACTTCAAAACAGAACCCCCCCTAAATCCCCCCCTTGGTAAGGGCGGGACAGTAAAAGAATGTCTCCCCCTTTCGAAGGGGGAGATGCAAGAGGGGGTATCTATAAACTGGATTTTAATTCCTCCCCGCAACCCCGAGCTTCTCGCCTCAAATATTCTCTATGCTCTAGATAACCTCGTACCCAACCCCCCAAAATCAAAAGAAACCCTTGAGGAAGAGTTTCTTGATTTTGTCAAAACAACAATGAATGCGTATTCTCTCAATCTGCCAAGGCAGTGACTACAACAACAACCTCACCCTTCACGCCCTTATCCAACTCTATCTTCACCTTGTGTTCTCCAACGTTATCCAGTGGCATATCGAGGAGGATGGAATCCGGAGAAACAGCCTCGTTAACCGTTGATTCAATCGCTTTTGCAATATCTTCAGCCTTTACACTTGAAAAAAGCTTTCCGGAACTTGCCGCTTTTGCATGAACCTCAATGGTCTTACTTTTCAGCAAATCCAAGAGCTTAACGAGCCGGTCGTGCTCTTTCTTTCGCATCTCATCAATTTTGATTTTTGACGCGTTCAATTTCGCCACGTTCTGAGGAGTAGCGACAACAGCCAAACCTTGTGGGAGAAGAAAAATTTGGAAATACCCATCCGCGACGTCCTTCACGTCGTATCTTTTTCCGAGCTTTTTAATGTCTTTTAAGAGAATAACTTTCATGACCTAAGCGTACCTAATAACACTGATCCTGTCAACGCGGGTTGCAAAAGCACCCGTCATTCCGTACTTTGACACGGAATCCAGAAACAAAAACAAACAGCAAACAGGTCTTTTTGTTTTGATTGTTTTGTCTAGATTCCCGCCTACGCGGGAATGACGATTATTGTTTGGAATTTTATATTTGAGATTTATTTGGAATTTGGGATTTGTTATTTGGAATTTGTCTCTTCATCAAACACCTCCAAGGCTTTTTGAAGCTGTGGATCTCGGTCGTTGGCGAAGTCTTCTTCCGTCAACTCAATCTCAATATCGGGCGTGATTCCTTCCCCGTCAATCATGCGCTGATTTGGAGTTAACCATTTAGCGACCGTAAGCTTGAGGGCGGAACCATCAGAAAGCTTTTCATAGGTTTGAACAGAGCCT
>CAYYDP010000060.1:363-5178 GCA_964470645.1 uncultured Gammaproteobacteria bacterium | reverse complement strand
AATAATCGACATAATCAGAGAACTCGCGCGCAACAAGCTCCACGAATCTGATAAAATACTTTACGTTGCGGCGTTTTGTCCACCCTCCTTTTTTCGCAAACCACGATGGATTGGTAAAATGATGAAGTGTGAGCATGATAACCATACCTCGGTCACGAATCGCCTTGAACACCTCGCGATAATGTTCGATCTCTTTAAGGTCAAAAACCCCCTCATGAGGCTCAATGCGTGACCATTCAATCGATAAACGATGGGCGTTGTTTCCCATCTGTTTCGCAAAATCAAAATCCTCCTGGAATCGGTGATAATGATCCGCGCCCTTTCCCGACAAAAACACATCGCGTTCTTCCTGAGTTGCATTATGAATAGATTTAAGTCCCGTCTTTCTTCCTTGATTCTTGATTCTTGATTCTTGATTCTTGATTTTTTCATGTTCCCACTCCCACCAATCGGCGTTCACATTTCCTCCTTCAACCTGAAACGACGAGGTGGCCGTACCCCACAAAAATCCACTGGGAAATCGCATCGCTGTGCTATCCTTTGGTTTACCGTATTCAGAATCCAACATTGCCATACATTAAAAAATCCCAAATCACAAGCCCACGCGCCAAGAAAAAAGAATCGGTTATCTTAATATCTTTAAACATAATTCCAGATTCACTGGTTTCTATTTGGAACTTTGAATTTGGAATTTGGGATTTATGCAATCAAATCAAGCTATTAATATAAGTCCCACTCCAATAACCACCACCCCAACCAACTTCGCAACCACAATCTTCCTCGAAATCTTTTCCTGAATCAATCTTGGAAAACGTTTGGCGAGCAGCCCCGCAAACACAATAACAAACACATATTGGATACCCTGCATGGCGTTAACCAGGCTCACCGAACCTTTAGAAATTGCAACATTCTGGAGAATGAAACCAACTCCACCAACCGCTTGCACGCCCAAAAAGGCTAAGAAACCCTTTGAAACAACATGCCGGAATTCTTTCAAATACTTCGCACCACGAATCACTGAAATCAAAAGGATTACCAAAGCCGCGAGTAAGGATCCGACCCTGATCCATACAAATGCCTGAATAAAATCCATAGAAGAAAACAACCACTTTGAAAGGACGAACGAGATCGCGAAAAACATTGCGCCCAGGCTCGCCATGATCCATATATGGAAGGAATGTTCTTTCGGATGTGACCATGGGTCATGGGCTACGATATATCCACCGATGATCAAAAGTGCAAAACCAATATAGGCACTTCTTGCAAGTTCTTCGTTCAAAAAAGCAGAGGCGAAAACCAATGTAACAATCGGAATCAACGCGCCAACATACGGAATCACCCGAGAGGCCTCTTCCGCGGATAACGCATGGAAGAAAAACAGCAGGGCAAGCACAAAACATACCCCGGCCATCATTAACGAGCAAAAATAAAAAATCCCAGGCCAACCAAAGTGCCCAAACGGAATGAGTACGAAAGAAATGACTCCCATTCCGCCAATGATGACCGCCAAGACCGCGGGATGACGAAACAGAGCCTTCAAAAAAATCTTATCACTGACATTGGCGACAGCGAGGAGTAAATACGCCCCAGTGACGAGCAGGATCCAGGACATACACAATGAAAATCCGAAATTCGAATATCGAAACTCGAAACAATATCAAAATTCAAACATCAAATATCAAAATGATAATTCAAAATGGAGAATTTTGCACTTTGCATTTACATTTTGACTTTTGAGATTTGATTTTTGCATTCTTTTTTCGTATTTCGTACTTCGTGCTTCGGGTTTATTCGATTCGAATCGGTACCTCCACCTGCCTTACAATACTTCCGTCGCTCGGTGAATTAAATCGCGCTCTCACGGTGTACGTTCCCTCAGGAACGGTCCCGACACCAATCGTGGTTTCAAACGCACACGGGTATTCCGACTCGACCGTTACCGGCTGGCCTGACAGCACGTCTCCGCTTTCATTGGTTAACTCAACGACCACATTGTTTTCAAAAGCACCAACGGCTTGTCCAACAATATTCAAACTTCCCTTCGAAACCGATTGATACACCTTTGGTTGTATCAAAAACAAGTCGGCATTGTTAAACTGGCATTCCGGATTACTAATGGAAGCGAGTGGATAAGATTGGTTATCCAACACGGGAATCTCTCCAAATTCGGTGGAAACAGTTTTAGGAGGCAAGGTTTGCAAAATTGCATACCCCAAAAGCACAAAAAGAATGGTAAGAATAATGGTTCCAGAATATTTATTCATATCAAATATGTCTACAAAGTCTTAACGTCGAACGTTCTTCGGGTTAGATTAATGTCGCTTTATGGACTTTCAGCTTTCGACACTGATATCATACCAATCTTCACAAGGATTGACAAGTTCAAAAAAAGGCGTATACTGTCTTGCCCTGAAGAGTATCAGGGATTGAAATCAAACACTATTACGAAAGGAGGTGATCGTATGCCCAGTAGAGCAACTTTGACAGCAGTGCGTTCGATTCTGTGTGAGTCTGAACAAGGACTTGGTTACGTTTATAAGTTTTGTGAATAACTGACAGCTCAAAAATGTAATACTAAATAGCAAACATAAACAGAATTCATACCATAACAAACATTTACATATCTGAAAGGTCGAATTACCCAAAGGTCAAAGTTGTCTTACTGGGTATGAAAAGCCTCTTCTACTTCGTACTCTCGCTTATCGTTGTCAAAGTGTTCTTTCCCGTCGCGGCAGGTGGTATTGGCGAAGCGTTTATCAAGCTCATTGCCATTATCAACCGCGTACTTGATTCCATTACGGTCTAGCGTTCGATGAAGATAATCGAAGATTCGGCACGTTTGTGCTGAACCCCCGATTGTTATTTATCGCTTTTCGCGATTGCCCATCCACCACTGTTTTACCAGTGACAGTGATAATGTTGAAAGCAGGTATCCCGCAACAGGAACAAACGCTTTGAGATAGGGAATCGCTTCGTGAATGAGCGCCATCCAAATCCAAGCAATTACATATGTCACCACAGCAATAAACAATCGCCTCACCCATGACGTCTCCCACGCCTTATCCGACTCAACACGGATATTGCGTTTTTTGATTTCTTCTAATTCCTTTGAACATTCCTCAAGAGTTATAATTTATCTTGATAACTTTTTAGATAGTATACAGGTGAACTCTATAAAATTCACTAAGGTTTCTTTATTTGTTGGCAACACACTTAACAAACTTAAAACTTTTTTATCAATAGACTCCACAATGGGGCTTAAATGTGCATAGCGTATTAAATGATTCATATCGTCGGGGTCTAATAATTGGAAAGCATTAATCTCGTTTTTAGAAATATAAACTGTGTATAGTTTATCAAAATCATTACTTTCCGTCCTCACTGATTTTAAACCCACAGGTAGTTTATACATCCACTCTATATAATCATTCGCAACAATAATAGCATGCGGCAACGACTTAAGAGTATTAACACATGATGAAAAAAAATCATAATATCCAACCACATCCTTTTGTTTCTTTATAACAAACTCGGATGAAAAGATATGTAAAGATACATTATGGTAAACCCCTGAATAACAATTACTTATTTTTCTACTCGTTCCCAACTGAAATATCGCGCTTCCCTCAAGAATAGAATGCAATTGATGATTTCTTTCAAAGTGGAGTTCCTTTGCAACCGAATCCACGAGTGTAAGACGTCTACTCTGTTCCAGAAAATGAAAACAAATTAAGGATAGAACAAAGACAGCCAGAGAGACCTCTAATAACCAACGCATTAAATCAATCTTTACCAGTACCATTCCAACGAGGGAAACAAGAGAAAAAACAATACTTAATAAACCAACAACTTTAACTCTTTTGAATGTAATCAAATCCCCGAAAATTAAAAGCTGCTGTTTCATACTTCTAAATCATTTCAAAACTCCATCTCCTTCCCATCTTCGGGAATTTTACAAAATAACCACTACGACTTATAAAGACTTAACAGCGACTTAATTGCCTTATACTGCGGCTCAAGTTCTTGTTTACAAATATCGAGCGATAACGCATTCCATTTTTCATCAGCTTTTACCAGGTACAGCTTAACCAAATCTTCTAAGCTCATATCACGTGAATTTTTTATACCTCCAACCACACCCGCAACTGATACAAACTTATAACAATCTGCATTACATACAACTTCCGATTCGATTGAATGAAACTTTTCTACTCCATGATGCTCACGGATACAACACAAAATATTCTCCCGCTCGTCATTGGTAAGCTCTGAAAACGCAACAAACAATTCATTCGCCTTTTCCTCTGCCATGCGTACATGCTCATTCGGCTTACCAAGTTTTAACGCAGGTCCAAGTTGACTGTCCATGAGAATCATTACCAATAGGACTACCTCTCGATTCGCACTCATATAAGCAGCCAAATTCAAACCTTTTTCAATAGCGTAATCAACTTGAAAAATATTAGGAACTCCGTATTCCTTATATAATGGATAGGCAAATTCTCTTGCTTGTTCGATAAGTTTTTGTGGGATCATAGTTTTCGTTTTGTAATTACTTCAGCGATAGCTTTGGCAAATTTTTGGTGCTCAGGCGGATCAAGATGTAAACCGTCCGCCTTACTCGTTTCAACCACATCAGCGGCTGCAACAAATTCGCAATCAAATTCTTGAGAGATTTTATTATATAACTCTTGAAGAATGGGGATCTTACCGCTCGCCCCCAAATAGAGCGTTTGAGTAAATGGCACATCCTCCAAAATTTGAGGTGGAGATACAACTATGATCTGCGGGAGCTTGGGATGAGTATTAAGTTTT
>CAYYDP010000060.1:0-353 GCA_964470645.1 uncultured Gammaproteobacteria bacterium | reverse complement strand
ATAAGCAGAGGCAATTTCATTCGGTTCATAACCAAATATTGGCTTTGTATCACACGTTCCTAAAAATAAAATGATCCAATCAAGGGGTGTTTGAGTCTCTAAGCAAGGGACAAGGTATGTTTTTCCATTTTTTCCTGGTTTGTCGGGTCGTGGATCATCCCAAGCTATCGTGCGAGCGGGTAACCCCTCTTCGATCACGAGATACTTGCTGCCCAAAAGACCTTGGAGAATTCCCGTCCAACGTATATTGAACGGGAATCTCCCTTCCGGACCTCCAGAACTTCCCGGAATCCAACCCCATGTATTTGAATCTCCAAAGCAAAGAATTCTTTTGATGTTTTGATCTGTAATCA
>CAYYDP010000059.1:0-5577 GCA_964470645.1 uncultured Gammaproteobacteria bacterium | reverse complement strand
AGAACGAAGGATGAAGCATATCTTCAATCTCATCATGATGGTACTGGGTGGAATTATGGGTATTGTATTGTGGTATGCGGTGTTTGAGTGAACGAGCGTATGCGAGGATGCCACTATTCCATCCTCCCCATCTTGAAGGCTTCCTCAATATATCCTTTCACGTTCGGAGGAAACTCCATTCCTTTGATTTCCTCTAAAGATGCCCACTTGCAATCAATGGTATCTTCTAATGGTTTTGCTTCTCCTGATTTGTGCCTGCATTTGAATATAATCGCGACGACATGCTGACCTGTCGAGCGGATAAAGGTGTTGTTTGTGATAAGTTCAACAGAATCTTCAATCTCGACTCCTGTTTCTTCCAACACTTCCGTTTTTAATGTCTTTTCAATAACGTTGAACACATCTCCTTCTGTCCGCTCCACTTTCCCGCCCGGAATCGTCCATTTACCGGGTTCATGCGGTTCATCCCAGCTTCGTTGAGAGACTAATACTTTGTCGCCTTTGAATACGACTGCATTCACGAGAATGAGGTGTGTTTTATCTTGTGCGTGATCTTGTGACATAACATTTGATAAGTGATTTACGTTTATAGTTCAATAATTGAATCGTCATTTGTTTCAGCTAACTTCCCATAGTATGCATTGATAAATCTTGTCTGTCCAGCGATACTGATTTCTTCTATCTGGCACCGACCCAGTTGCCGCAATTGACTTCGATCCGTTACTTTTGATAAATGCATGGCGATATTCTGTGAAACGATCCGTGCCAATTTCTCATACAAAACATCCGTCGGTGGAATGGTCTCATGAATATTCGGCGTGTTTTCTTTGAGTGAAAGACTCAAATCAGATCTCCACTCGACATCAGTGAGTACGACGTCGATATTATTTTTTGAAATATCTTGTAACAAATCCTCATCCAACCCATCGCCTTGTAAAAACGTGATGTTATCCTCAACTCCAAAATGTTTGGCGTTGATGACCGCCGCTTCCAATCGCTCCGTGTCCAAATCAATTGCGTATATATGATTTACATACGGAACCAGAAAAACAGTCGCGCCACCAACACCACAACAAATCTCTAAGATATTCGCTTTGCCAAACAGCCCTTGTATTTTTTCTCCGAGATGCTCTGTCGCGGCTTGATATGTCGTGAGTTCAAGCCCCTCTTTATCTCCAACCAACACAACATCGGATTTAAATCGATGTTGTTTATTCACATCCGCAATGGTCAGAAATGGTTTCATAGACCGAGGTCGCCAAGAATAACATCGACGATAGTTTTGGTGATTGATTCAGGATCGCGAAGTCCATCGATGACGACAAATCTGTTTGAATCACGCTTGATAAGCTCCCGATACCGGATATGCTTTTGTCTCTGCCATTCAATATTACCCGTATCATCTGCCTTTCGTCTCTGTATGGCAATCTCAGGTGTAATATCAAATAAGAACGTCCTATGGGGTTTAGAAACCGTGCTCGTAATTTTCTCGGCAGACTCAAACGTCTCTTCTGCATTGGATGTGTAAATTGAATCAACATACCGATCCCATAACATCACCTGAACGAGATCTTGCTGCACCCTCTCAAGAGTCGATTGAATATCGAGGACAAACAACTCTGATTTCAGCCTATCGGGAAACTCGGAAAGGTGGTGGCGGATGAAGTTCCCCAAAGCATTGTCAGCGGGATTCTTGAGGCAAAGTATATTCACTCCCTTTTTAGTGAGTTCTTTGCATACCCGTTTCGCTTGTGTTGATTTCCCGATCCGTCTATCCCTTCAAGCGAATAAATTAGGGGGTTCGTATTCATAGCGTCATTGCCATTCAATGGTCGCCGGCGGTTTGTTGGTAATGTCATACACCACGCGACCAATGGATGTCTTGTTTGTGATCTGCGTCGATATTGCTTCCAAGAATGGAAACGCTGATTGTGAAAAATTTACAGTCATGGAATTTTCAGATTCCACGATCCTGACAACAATCGCCTGTTTGTTTTCAACCCTCTTATCTCCTTTCACTCCCAAACTCGGAACATCAATCAAAATCGCGAATGCCATCCAGATTTTTTTGTTGGTTTCGCTCTTGTAAATAACGTCTTCGATGATTTTGGTGCAGTCACGAACAAGTTGTACTTTTTCTCTTGTTACCTCTCCTTGAACACGGATGGCAAACCATGGACCTGGGAACACCTTTTTGTGCACGACGCTCTCAGGGAGATTCAAGAATGAGGCAATGCTCCTGACTTGATCCTTAAACAGCTCCCGAAGCGGTTCAAGGAGAATGAATCCCATTTTTTCCGGGAGTCCGCCGACATTATGATGAGGTTTGATTCGAGACGAAAATTTCGTCACTCCGCTCTCAATGACGTCTGACCAGATAGTTCCCTGCGCGAAAAAACACGCGTTATGCCGTTTAGCGATCTTCTCAAATTCTTCAATGAACACACGGCCGATGATCATGCCTTTTTCGGTTGGATCCGTTATCCCTGCCAATTCGTCAAAAAAACGATCTGACGAGTCTTGAATAGCAAGTGGAATATCAAATAACAAACAAAATTCTTCGACTTCTTTCTTGGTTTCAAGAGGCATCAATCCGGTATCGATATATACAGCCAACAATTGGTCTCGTTTGAATAATTTGCGCAATACCACAGCCATGGTCATGGAATCGACTCCTCCCGAGAGCCCAAAAATAATAGTGCCGTCGCCAACTTGTACTAAATATCGATCTGCCGTCTCCTTCAAAAAAGTTTCGGGTGTCCACGGTTCCGCTTGCGTCATATCGCAAATCGAAAATGCAAAATTTTTTAAAATTTCAACTCCATGCTCGGTGTGCGAAACTTCGGGGTGAAATTGGATTCCATAATAACGCTTTGTACTATTTTGAATTGCAGCGTTTGCCGTATATGAACTTGAAGCAATCGCAGAAAAACCGTCAGGCAGTTTCACGACTGTGTCCCGGTGGCTCATCCACACAATCGAACTCTTCTTGATATTTCTCAACAATGGCGACTCATTAATCACATGTAATTCTTCTTTCCCATATTCGGATTTTGACTCCTTCACCTCTCCGCCCAAAAAATGCGCAAGCAGTTGGTGCCCGTAACAAATGCCAAGCACCGGCACACCAAATCCAAGCCATTGTCCATCAAAAGGGATATGATCGTCATACACCGATTGCGCACCGCCGGAAAGTATTATGCCTTTGATTATTTCCCTTTGGTATTTTTTACGGAACTCTGAAACCATAATATCTCCCGGTTCAATCAAAGAAGGAACACCAAAGTCGGCTAATCTCGCCTTGATTAAGTGAGTAAATTGGCTTCCAAAATCGAGTATAAGGATGTATTGTTTCATGCAACTATGGTTTCTTTTAACTTTGTTTTGAACTTCATAATAAATGGAGTCAGGGCTTCCGACAATGCGGGTGAAATTGCATCGAGAACATCCTCCACCTGATAGAGTGAACGGACTTCGATCCCGTACTTTTGGGCAATTAATTGATCCATACCGTAACTCAACACGGATACGAGTCTGATATTTCGTTGCCCGTTTTGAACGCTGTTGATCGCATTCTCCATGGAAATGCCAGTCGCGATAACGTCGTCAACGACAGCAAACATCCCCGACTCTCCCTTTGCGTATCCTGCCAAATATCCAAGCGATCCTTTTACTTCTTTTCTGACCAAAATCAAAGGCACTTTTATATCTTTTGCAATGACGGAAGCATACGGACTTCCTCCGGTTTCGATACCGACCACATGATTGCAACCTTCACACAATTTCTCAACCTCATTGGCAATTTTAAACAACACGTCGGGATAACACCACGTTGATTTCATGTTAATGTACACCGGCGAAAGTCTTCCGGGTTTTACCTCAATTCCCTTACCATCAATGTCATACATCAAAAATCTCGGTAAAGAAATCATTTTCTTCATGAGTGATTTTAACGATTGTTCTTCCGACATAAAATGCGAAGTAAAAAACACGTTTCATCCAACGTGTATACATAGTAAACCAGAGAGAGAGAGAGAGTTTGTCAAGTATCAATGAAATCTAGACAACAAATTTAGACGTCAAACTGTACAAACGCGCCACAGATGGCACAATCGTCATAAAACAAAAATCCGTTGCCATACGGAAGTTTTAAGATGAGTTTATTCTCAAATTTGCAATCTAATCCAGATGCGGCGTTTCGTTCCATGAAAACAGTTTCGTCGGATTCAAACCGAAAACGGAAAAACTCGTGGTATACAGTTTCAATCGGTCGACATTTGATCGTTTGACGTCAAGCAAGTTACAGAACAACGCTTTGATTACGAAATCATGTGTGACGACGGCGATCTTGTCGTCGTCGCTGTATTGACCCACAATGCTTTGAAGCCATTCAGTCGCTCGTTCTTCAACCATGGTATACGACTCGCCTCCCGGAGGAGTAAACGTATACTTGTTGTTTAAATACTCTTCCGTGTACACTTCTGTTTTCGGGCGACCTTCCCAATCACCGGATGACTTGGGACGTAATGCTTCAATTTGTTCAAATTGAGCGTCGTCGCCGAAGATGAATTTCGTTGTGTGAACAGCTCGAATGACTTGGGATGAATAGATGCGGACAAAACGTGTTCCGTGCTCTTGAAAATACGTCCCGAGCTTCTTGGACTGTTCGATCCCTTTCTCAATGAGTTTGGATTCGTTCGCAGCGCCGATCACCAATTCTTTTTGTCCCTCGTATTCCGTTGCTCCGTGGCGGATGAGATACATTTTCATAAATAAATCGCTTCGTATTTCGTTTGCATGATAATGCAAATATCGTACCCTTGTTTACTTGATTCGTCAGTTTCTGTTGAATAAAAACCGCATTTGTGGTTTGATAGTTGAGCAAGATTCTTATGCAGACTTCCGGTCCAACCCCAAAATCCGGAGCGATCATCATCAAGAACGATTCGATTCTTCTTTTGTATCGTGCAAGACAGAACGATTGGTCATTTCCAAAAGGACACGTCGAAGTGGGGGAGAGCGACAATCAAACGATGATTCGGGAGATTAAGGAAGAAACGAGACTCGACGTAAGGGTGATCCGAACACTTCCTGACAACGTTTATACGACGGGCAAGGGAGAGTCTGTGAATGTTGCCATGTTTCTTGCAGAACCGATTGACCCGAATCAAGAAACCGTTGCAGAACACGATGGAGACAGACTCGAGTGGGTATCTCTCGACGACGTCCCAAACCGCCTTTCGTATGAGAATCTGAAAGAGTATTTTCAAAAAATTACCCACGAACTCTGTTAGTCATCGACACCGTCATCGCGTCAACATGGTCAACTGGTTTCCCAATGTTCATATACTCAACGATCACAATCATATCAACAATCAATGTTGAAAAACTAACACAACACAACCGAATCTTCCGCTAACTTCGGCATGAAAAACCACTCATCAGGAGACTGCCAAAAGGTTCTAACGTCGTCTATGAGTCTGGAGATAGCATTACTTTTAACCCGTTCGGCGATAAGTCCGAACGGGTTTTTCAATTCCGTTCGCACAAATTCGCCTTTCATGGTGAGGTTCGAAA
>CAYYDP010000058.1:0-5643 GCA_964470645.1 uncultured Gammaproteobacteria bacterium | reverse complement strand
CTTCCGTCATCCCAAAGTTTCATTTGGGATCCAGAAAACCAAAACAAACAAAAAAAGAATTTTAAGTCTTTTGGATTTTTATTTTCTTTTCTGGATTCCCGCATACGCGGGAATGACGGCAGGAGAGTTGTGTTCTCATCCGCACTCATCCTCCTCACACTTATAAATCTCATTGGAGTGAAAATCGACACACTTCACACTATCTCAAAACACACGTTCCAGACTCCTCCCGCCACAGCAAGTATACTTCACGAACAAAACAATACCATGCCGTTCCGAGTATTCGCGTTTCTCCCAGGAGCGAGCGTGTATCAAAAACTTGACGCTCCTTACGGTTATGACCCCGAGCAAAATATTGAGCTCCTCAAAAACCTGTTATCACCGAACATGAATATCCTCTACGACATTAATTCACTCGATTACTATGACGACCTCATGGATCGGCGGAATGCCCGATTATTAAGCTACCTCGGCAGTAACCGAGGGACGTTCGGCGAATCATTGGCCAATATGGATGTATCATTTGAAAACAAGAAAGAGCTATTTCTCGATCGCCTCTCCCTGCTTTCCGTGGCAAACGTGAAGTACATTACAAGCCTGTATCCTCTTGAACATCCACGTCTGAACTTGATTTCAGAGTTACGAGTTACGAGTCATGAGATACTGCTCTATATTTACGAAAATCTTGACGTACTTCCACGCTACTATCTCACTGACAACGTTGAGTTCATTCCTGTGTTACCTGAAGAAAAATCATGGGAAAACCTACTATACCAAAAATTAGCGAGCGCACAAAATGAGTATACCTTGATTGAGTGTAATGATTGCTCTATTTCAGAAAAGCATAACTCACCCCAACCCTCCCTTACCTTAAGGGAGGGAGAGCTAGAAGATCCCCCTCTTAAGATAAGAGGGGCTAGGGGAGTTATGAATTCTGTAGCTCCAACCTCCCAAACCGCAACCACCTACACATTCAATCTCGAAACCGGCTCCGATCAGTGGTTCATTTTTGGTCAAAACAATCTCCCCGGCTGGACCGCAACCATCGACGGTACGCCCACCGAGATCCACAGAGCGAATTATCTCTTTCAGGCTATTCGTGTCCCGGCGGGAGAACATGTGATAGAATGGAAGTATCAACTTTTTTAGAATATGCCACCAGAACACCGTGAACAAGCAGTCCAAGAACTTAAACCAAAAAACAAGGAAGAACTTCGCAATTTCCTCGTTGCGCATCATATTCCGTTAGATCAATGGGGTAAAAGAGATGCTAAAACCGTCACTAGTCTCTTTGAAGAAATACTCGATACAGATTGCAAACTAATAAAGATCAACGGAGAGATAATACGAGAATCAAACGTTGTCGAAATGCACATCACGTACCATAACAAAACTACAGGAGAAATGTTTAAATTACATGAAGATTTCGAAAAACTCTGGGATGGAAGAGTGCGAAAACGTAATCTCCCATGGTCGGTGTCAGGAAAAATGAAGCAAGGCGAATCGGTCAAAGAGGCGATAGCTCGAGAACTCCTAGTTGAAGAGCTTCCGGTACTGATTGGGCAAAATGATAATACTGAGCAGGAGCAGGAAATAAAAGTACGATTTAGAAAAATAAAGGTAGAACCAAAGAAGATAGTAAAACAACAATCGAATAGTTATCCGGGATTATCGAATCATACTTTCGTCCACGTTGTAAATATGGAATTAACCAAGAAGCAGTATAATCCGGAAGGATATTATTCCATGATATCTAGCAAAACAACACGTTTTGCTAAATTTTCTTGGAAAAAAATATGACCAACAAATCAAACAACTACGTTAAGAAAAAAATGTCATTGCGAGGTTCTGCGAAGCAATCTTCCGTTATTTCTCCCTCCCTTAAGGTAAGGGAGGGCTGGGGTGAGTTATGCGTTTTACTTCTCAATTCGTGTATTATTGATGACGACTATTTTACGCATCAAATCGTAACTCCCCTAGCCCCTCTTATCCTAAGAGTGGAACGTGAGAGGAAGATCGCCACACTTCACTCACGCTCGTTCGCGATGACAACTTTTTTATTTTTTTATGCTTCTTGTATTCCCGTCTGCGCAGAAATGATAAAATTACATCAAAGAAAAAACCCGGACACTCAATGAGCGCCAGGCTTTTTCTATCTATGAAAATATCATATCATATGCGATCCCTTTCTGTCAATATCCTTAAAACCTACCTTTTTCACCCTTTTACTCGCGGCGTTGCGTGGCTCCAAATCGGAAGCATTGCAAACCGCGCAATCGCGTTTGGAACATCATTGGTGTTTGCTCGTCTTCTTGGTCCCGAAGGATACGGATACTATTCACTTGTGTTTGCGTTCGCGGGAACCATCATGGTGACTCAGGATTGGGGCGCGGGACAAGGGGTGACAAATCTGCTTGCCAAAGCATGGACGGAAAAGAACACCAAAGACATTCGAGATTTATTTGCCTACTTCACCAAAGCGTCGTTGCTTATTCTCGTCACAGCTGGACTTCTCGGAACCATCCTTTCACCATGGCTCGGAAGTTGGTTTTACGACGATTTCGGACTCGGGAAACTCACTGCGGTTGTTGTGGCAACTGGATCGCTTGCGTTTTGTTATCCGCTCATGCAAATCGTGCTTCAGGTCGTTGGCAACATTCGTCAGCTTTCCGTACTCGAAACTGTCCATAAACTTTTATTAAGCCTGATTCCCGTCGGACTGATCGCGGCGGGATACTCTGTTTTCGGTATTGTGGTTGGACAGTTCATCGCAATGATTCTCATCTCAATAGTCTCAATCATTATCTACGCAAAATTACGAAATGGCACATTACGAAACCTACTCCCCCCCATCAAAGATTGGTTCACCATCAAACTCTCAAAAGAAAAGATTTCCTACTATTTCAAATTTGGCTTTCTCATCGCGATCAGCAAAAACATTGTAAAATTAAACTCAACGCTTCCACTACTCTTTCTCGCGGCAGCTCTTTCCACGCAATCAGGATTAGGATATTATAAAATAGCGTTTGCCTACATGTCGCTTCCCCTATTCCTTCTTGCTCCAATTTCCCGGCTGCTAGCAACGAAACTCCCGGAGATTGAAGCAAAGGCGTCAGAAACTCAAACATTCAAACGGTTTTGGCAAGTTACATGGCTCACCGCGTTGGCAAGCATTTTGCTAACACTTGGCGCGCTCATTCTCGGTCCTTTCCTTATCAAGCTTTTTTACGGTCAGCACTTTTCTCCAAGTATTGGGATCATGTATGGGCTTTCTCTCTACCCACTCGCGTCAGCACTCGGTATTGGGTTGGGCGCACTATTCCGAACGCTTAACAAGATGAAAGAGGCGATCGTGATCAACGTCATTACGCTTGCCACGCTCGCGCCGGCTTCCTATTACCTCATCAACGCGTACGCTATTCGCGGATTAGTGTTCGTAACCGTATTCTTCACCTTGCTGCCAAATGCTATTTCGCTGTTATATTTTTATAAAATCTCTAAAAAAATATCACCGTGAACTCACCCGCCCTGCCACCCGCTTCGTTGAATCGAGACGAGACGAGGTGGGTCGGGAGACCTCATTAACATAATAATTTAACAAGAGCACTGTGACAAAAAACATATGTCCTCTGAAATCCCTTTTACAAAATATCACACCAAGGGAAGCATGCATTGGGATGAGATGATGTCGAGGAGCTACCACAAATTTAATGCCGGCCAGCAAGCACGCTTTGAAACCATTCTTGAGTGGCTCAAGCCTATCCAAGAGAAGCATGTACTTGATCTCGGGTGCGGAGACGCGGCACTCACGTACCTGCTTACAAAACAAGGAGCGAACGTTACCGGAGTCGACAACGAACCTGAGGGGATCAAATTAGCTCAACAAAATTTTTCTCGGTACCGTGCAAAAGCCCGATTCGTCCTCGGCGACGTGCGCTCGACAGGACTTTCCGACAATACATTTGATATCGTTGTTTCTTCGGAAGTCATTGAACACGTTGAACGGCCCGAAGAGCTTGTGAAAGAAGCAGCGCGTCTACTCAAGCCCGGAGGCGTATTTCTTCTCACCACTCCTTACCGCCTCAAAGAGCAGCCACACCCATTTCATGTCCATGAATTCTATCCAGGAGAACTCAAAACTCTACTTAAACCATATTTTTCGAATATTGAAATAAAAGAAACGCATAATATGCTTTGGATGGCGCTTTCTGATCATCCGTGGAAACATTTTGGCCGTCGCCAAATTTGGAGATACCTCATAAATCTTGCGGTTATTTATTTCCACTGGAATCCCTTCAAACAAGACGCAAGAAACCGCCACAAACGGGAAATATTTGCACAACTATATGTGAAAGGAATCAAAAAGGTATTATGACCCAGTAGAGCAACATTGGCTGTTTTTGATTTCAAAAAACTTTTATGAAATAAATGCTTGATGCTATGCTAAACATTAAATTTAACATCACACGTTGTGAAATTCTGCCCGGCAGAATTTCAATGTCAATGTTGTCTTACTGGGTATGACTAAGGAAGAACGTTTTCACGAAGAAAAAATGAACCGTATTGCTGAAGCCGGAAAGGTCCTTGATGTTGGCGGAGGTATGAAGTTTGGAAAGTATCTTGCAAAATACAAATCATTGTTTGATAGCGATAAGTATACCGTTCTTGATAAAGAACCAGGCTATAAACCTGACATTGTCGGTGATATCCATGCCCTTCCCTTTCCCGACCAATCCTATGACGCCATGGTATGCAATGCGGTGTTGGAGCATGTGGAAAATCCAAAACTTGCTGTTGAAGAAATGTATCGTGTACTCAAACCTGGAGGCAAGATACTTGCGTCAGTTCCTTTTCTCTATCCCTATCACGCTGAAAAAGGAATTTATAAAGATTTTTACCGCTACACACGCGATGGGTTGAATTATTTGTTCCGGGATTTCTCAAGTGTCGAGATTTGCCCTATCCGCGGCTTTTGGGAAACATGGTTCAATTTTCTCCCCTACGGACTCAACAAAAAACTCGGACCAACTGTCGGGCGATTTCTTGACAAACTCAAAGAACAGTCGGGAAACCAAGCGTCAGGGTTCCATGTGTATGCGGTAAAATAAATTGTCATGGTGAGCATGTCGAACCACACGTTTACGTTAATGTAGCTCTTCGACAAGCTCAGAGTGACATACTTTTCCTGGTTGTCTAAACTTATGCACATTCTCATTCTTTGCGATCATTTTGGGACAGGGGGAGGAGCGGGGACCATCGCGCGTCTTCAGGCTGAGGAACTTTCAAAAAATCACGCGGTGCACGTTCTCACAGCGCATGCCCCAAAACAATTTTCAATTTTCAATTTTCAATTTTCAACCCCGACGTCGGCTTCGAGTCGGGACTCCGACCAAAGCGTCGGAGTTACCAGTTACCAATTAGATTACAATCCAAAACTTCGCAACTTCCTCGGCCTTTATCACCCAAAAGCAATCAGCATCTTAAAAACCTATCTTTCAAACAATCAATTCGATCTCGCAATCACTCACAATATTTTCTATAACTGGTCGTATTCCGCACTCGATGTTCTCCATGAACACAGAATAAAAACAATCCACGTCTTCCACGATGTTTCATCGTTTACCAATAACACCAAACTCACCA
>CAYYDP010000057.1:0-5882 GCA_964470645.1 uncultured Gammaproteobacteria bacterium | reverse complement strand
GGTTGGGATTGTATGATTTTGTACTCATAAAAGATAATCATTTATCGCTTCTTGATACGCCACTTAAAACGCGGCAGCCCAAAGGCTTTTGGGAAATTGAGGTTGAAACCCCAGAACAGGCAATGTCCATGGTTCGTTTGAAACCAAACGCGATGATGTTTGACAATATGTCTCCGACGCTCATACGAGAGATGATTCGTAAACTTCCGAAGAACATTATTTATGAAGCTTCAGGGAATATCTCCGCAAGCACGATACAGGAATATGCACGAAGCGGGGTGGATATTGTTTCCATGGGTGCGCTCACGCATTCGGTTAACGTTCTTGATATCAGTATGGAAATTCAATCATAAGCTATATGAAACATTCGAAAACCTCATTTGATTACTTGGTTATAGGTTCAGGAGCTGCGGGGCTCTATTTTGCCTTGCAAGCGTCAAAAAACGGGAAGGTCGCTATTATCACCAAAAAAGAAATTATGGAATCAAACAGTAATTACGCGCAAGGAGGGATAGCAGCGGTTCTCGATGAACACGACTCATTTGAAAGCCATATTGAAGACACCATGAAAGCGGGTGCGTATCATAATGATCCAGAAGTTGTGCGCGTGCTCGTTCATGAAGCGCCAAAACGGATTGCTGATCTTATTCGGCTTGGAGTCCAATTTAATAAAACAGAAGGTAAGCTATGCCTTACTCGGGAAGGCGGGCATAGTAGTCGGCGGATTGTATTTGTGAATGATGCAACCGGGCGCGAAGTGGAGCGGGCGCTGATTTACAATGTCAGGCGCAATAAACGCATTCAAGTGTTTGAATCGCATTCAGCTGTTGATCTTGTGTTGGACGAACAGGGGGTGTGTAGAGGAGCTTTGGTTCTTGATGCTACACACAAAACGGTTGAACTTTATTACGCGAAAGCGGTTATTCTAGCAACTGGAGGCGCTGGGCAGGTGTTTCTCCGTAATACCAACCCGAGCATTGCAACAGGTGATGGAATTGCCATGGCATACCGGGTTGGCGCAAAGGTGCGTGATCTTGAATTTATGCAATTTCATCCCACAGCGCTCGCAAAGCGTAATGCTCCGGCCTTTCTTGTCTCAGAGGCTGTTCGTGGTGAGGGGGCGGTACTACGTCACAGGAAAGGTGAGCCTTACATGAAACAGTATCACAAGCTAGCCGATCTAGCCCCGCGTGATATTGTGAGTCGCGCGAATTTTATGGAAATGAAAAATGGAGCTATATATCTTGATATCCGCCACGAACATCCCGGGGTTGTGAAAAAGCGATTTCCAACTATTTATAATGAACTTTTGAAATATAACGTCAAAATGGATACAGAGTTGATTCCTGTTGCGCCGGCGGCTCATTACATGTGCGGTGGAGTTCATACGAACTTGGACGGTGAGACAAATGTTCCTGGACTCTTCGCATTTGGCGAAGTTGCGCATACGGGGGTGCACGGAGCAAACCGCTTAGCTTCAAATTCCTTACTTGAATGTTTTGTGTTTAGTTTTCGGGCAGCGCGCAAAGCTGCGCAACACGTCAAGCGCTCGCGAATTATTCGAATAAAGCAACACCATGTTCGTTTCGCATATACTCATTCAAAGAGAATTGGAGTTTTGAAAAAAATGATTCAAACCTTGATGTGGAACGATGTTGGAATTGTGCGTACACCTCGGGGTCTTGCGTGTGCGTTAAGAAAACTTGATTCAATGTCGAATGAAATTGAACGCTTCTATAAACGGGGAATTAGTGAGCCAATCCTCGAATTACGAAATCTCCACACGGTCGCGAAGCTCATCACGAAGGCCGCACTTGATCGACCTGAAAGTTTAGGCGCACATTTTGTGGTATAATGTCGTCATCCCAAAATTTCATTTGCCCGCTTTGCCCGGCGCAAGTCGAGGCATGGGATCCAAACAGCAAAACAAAAACTAAAAGTTCTGTCATCGCGAGCGAACCCCGCACAGTGCGGGGGAGCGTGGCGACCTCAAATGTCGATATTCGGCAGAATGAGATTGCTTCGTTAGCCGCGCCTTCTCGCAATGACAAATTCATATAACCCTTGACACTCTTTTCGAATTGCGATACTATGTGTATATAGGACACTAAGTAATATATATTATGGCTAATATTAAACAACCTTTTGTTTATCAACACCCGATGGTAGCTGTGGATGACGTAATCTTTACCATTGATGGGAGCCAATTGCTCGTATTACTCATTCAAAGTACAAAAGCTCAGTTTAAGGGGATGTGGGCATTGCCTGGTGGAATGGTTCATCCAAACGAGTCTGTGGATGATGCCGCGTCCCGCCATTTGAAAGAGAAAACTGGGGTGAAAGATGTATATTTAGAGCAGTTGTATACGTTTGGTGATGTGAGTCGAGATCCATTTGGAAGGGTGGTTTCAGTCGCGTATATTGCACTAATGCCAAACCGTTTTTTAGATTTGAAAACAACGAATCTCTATACCGGAATCGATTGGTTTTCAGCAATAAAGCCACCCGAGTTAGCGTATGACCATAAGGAAATTTTGAGCGTTGCAGTTCAACGTCTGAAAGCTAAGCTTGAGTACACAACGATCGCGTTTAGCTTGTTGCCAAAAGAGTTCACATTACGTCAATTGCAGAATGTGTATGAAACAATTCTTCAGAAGTCAATTGACAAGCGAAATTTTAGAAAGAAAATCAGTGAGCTGCAATTAGTTATTCCAGCCGGCAAGCAAGAACGGGGGACGCCAAACCGACCAGCGGAACTTTACAAGGCAACTTCAACAAAGACCAGAATTATACAAATTTTATAGAACTGTAAGATTAACACTGCCTACCATCTTATGAATACACGAACCAAAAGCGCCACAAACCAAATTAAATAAAAAAATTTATCCTTTATTAGTGTAGTATAGACACTAATAAATATACAACAATTTCAACGCGACACAAGGAGAAGAGCTTCCTCGAGGGTTCTTCTCAAGTCCTCTTGATGTCGCGTTGGGAGGAATTGGGAAACTCTCTTAAGAAAGCTCTGCTCAAAACGAAAGCAGAGTTTTTCAATTTGGCGAAGAGATATTGGAGACACGTGGACTTGACAACTCTCTCTCTCTCTGGTACTCTAGCCTGTCCAGAAATAGCTGGAAAAACAAAAACCAATCGCTCTTTGAAAACCGAGCGATCCTATTTAATTGGCAGAAGTTGTTGGAACGAAACTAAGAGGTGAATCATGAAAGAGCAGAAGCCTTTGAACGTGAGGATGCGTTCAGGAACGAGACAGGGATCGGATCATATCCGTCTCGGTATCAATAACCAAGACAGCAGGCTTGCGGAGCAGTTCTTTGTTCCTGCATACCGCAAGACTTTTTGTGTTGGTTTGGTATCGGATGGTTGTACTGGCAATCCCTTGTTCTCCCATACGGAGGTGGGGTCAAATCTGATGACGCTGTATGCGTATCGAAGGATCCAAGAACTCATTTGTTCTGGCATGGGTGTTCAGGAAATACCCAAGGCGCTTTTTTCAATTGTAACCGAGTTCATCTTGGATCTCATGGGCAAAGTGATGCCCGCAACGATCGTCTGGCCGTATCCTGTAAAAATTCCCAAAAGAGAAACGTGGACGAGTCAAGCGCGTTTTCGCTATGACTATTTGGCAGCTACTCTGCTTGGTTTTATCGGCGACGATGAAGATATTGTTGTCTTTTCCGCTGGTGATGGTGTCATTCTTGTTAACGATTCGATTGAGTTCATTGACCAGAATGATAATCCAGAATATCCAGCAATCTCGATCAATCAGGCAGGGAAAGGATTTGTTGTCAGGAGTTACAAAGTTGCAGATGTATCCCGGCTCGCGATCATGAGCGACGGATTGAAGTTTCTGGTTAAAGATGCTGCCTTCGTTAGTCGCTTGTTTTCTTACGAATCCAGCAATATCCTCGGTCTGCAATTCCTCCTCAATACGTCTTTTCTTGAACATCCAGAGCTTATGAAAGACGACGCTACTGCAGTGACGTTGGAACGACTGAACGAAAGCTAAGAAAGGAGAGAAGATGTATCTCATTGACAGAAAAACGTATGTGGAAGATCCAAACCACAAATTAGGTGGAGGGTCGGAGGGTGCAGTTTACACCTTTCCCGACGATCCATCGCTTTGCGTGAAGCTCTTCCACGAGCCTGACATTAAGGATAGGGAGAGTCTCGATTTGGCAGCTTATCGGGCGAAAAAGGTAAGTGCCATATGCAAGCTCAAACCAACCCTTAAGCTGCCCGATCACTTTATTCTCCCCACGAAACCAGCATTGAACAATCGGGGAGACACGGTCGGTTATTTGATGAAGAAAGTGCCAGCGGGATTTGTTAAAGTCATGGAGCTGTTGAAGTTGCAATTTCGGATAGACCATGACTTTCATCTCCAAAAAATCTGCTTATTATTTGCGGACATATTTGACGATGCGCTGTTAGTCCACAAAAATGGGTTGGTTTTTGGTGACATCAACACTGGCTGCGTACTCATCAATCCTTTATTAAAGAAGTCTTTCGTTGACTGTGATTCGTGGAGTTACCCCAATTTTCCTTGCCTTGCGACCACTGAACTTTTTTGTCACCCTGATCTTTATGTGAATTTAATGAAGGGTGGTAAGTTAGTTCCTCCCGAACCGCATCACGACCGATTCGCGTTCCTTGTCATGTTTTTACTCATGGCATTGCACGGCGCTCATCCATTCAGGATGGGAACGCACAAGAAATACAATAGCCTGCGCGAGCGTTGCCAAAGAGGAGTCACGATACTTGATCAGGACGTTGATTATCCGCCAATGCTTCCGCCGCGGGAGATATTGAGTGATGATCTGCTGCACGAACTCGTTGTTCGTCTGAAACGAAAGGTTGATAAACCATTGGACTCAAACGACTTGAGGAAGTTCAGCAGCGAGCTATTCAGTTGTCCGAATTGCGGAACGCAATATCATCGCTCTCGCACGGCTTGTCCGAAGTGCCATGAACGTACGCTCGTTGAAGTTGCGAAGAAGGTCGTTGAGATGCTCTTCAAGACGGATGGCGAAGTGCTTTTCACGCAAGTCATCGGTAGTGCGCTTCGTGTTGCTTGTCGCGTCAAAGATAAGTTGCAAATAGTCATTATTGACGATCAAAAGAAGGTTGTTACCATGGCAACTGGGTTGCCCGTTGATAAGGGTGCACGATACAGATTCTTCGATTCTTATCTCGTTGTCTGTAAAGACCCTTACGCAGAAGCACCCGTACTGCTTGAGATATATAAGATCGAAGGAAGTAAAGTGACGCTGGCGGAAAAGACAACCACGGGCGCGCTTGAAAACGCTTCGGCTGTATTTGAAACCTCAAGTAAGTACTTGTACCGAACCGCTGGAAACACCTTGATGTGCGCGAGATTCTTCAACCGCATACTTCTTGAGCAGCCTGTAGCTGAAGTCCATCGCAATCAAACATGGTTTATGGTTGATAGAATGTCTGGAGCTGACCGCGAGGTTGTTTTCGGTTACGATCGCGCTCTCAAGGAATACCAGTGGTTCATCATTGCGGGGAACAGTGAAGGGGAAGATTTTCGGTATCACACCGTTGACCTGCCGTTGCGTAGCAGAGAGAAGCTCGAAGATTTTATTGTTTACTTCAACAGCACTTCGGCTCTCTTGGTAAGGAAGACACGCTATCGGGGCAGTGAATGTGTGCGGTACTCGACCATCAACCTTGATGGAAATGTTGTCCAAGACTTGCTTTTCAATGAGGGGGATGTTGGTTTTGACATGTGGCGGGAGATTCAGGGCAAACTCCTGCAATCGTCAAGCATTCTGCACCTTAGTGCACAGGGAATCATTAAGCATGAATTTTCAGACAACTCTTATACTCCAGTAAAGGAT
>CAYYDP010000056.1:0-5885 GCA_964470645.1 uncultured Gammaproteobacteria bacterium | reverse complement strand
TCACGTATCAAGCGAAATATCGTTTACGATTTTTAGTTTTTTTTATCTTGATTTCATTCATTATCGCACCTCTTCGAGCGCTGGCTCTTCTGCCGGCGGATCCGGAATTTTCTCAACAAGAATTTTTGCGCGCTATTAATGCTCCAGACGCGTGGAACGTTACGTGGGGATCCTCCGACATTGTTGTCGCGATTATTGATTCCGGCGTTGATGTTTTTAATCCCGATCTGAAAGACAACATTTGGGTGAACGCGGACGAGGTGGCAAATAATGGAATTGACGACGATCGTAACGGATACATTGACGATGTCTCAGGTTGGGATTTTGTATCAAAGACAAACAATGTACTCCCACAATTTGACGTCTCAAGTGGGATTTCAGAAGTGAACATCAATCACGGAACACTGGTCGCGGGAGTGGTTGGTGCGCGCGGCGGAAATGATATGGGAGTTGCGGGGGTTGCGTGGAGGGTATCACTGATGCCGCTGCGGGTATTAAACGCTGCGGGTATTGGAAATACGTTTGCTGTTGCTCAGGCAATTGACTACGCAAGGGAAAATGGAGCGAGAATTATTAATTTAAGCTTCGTGGGTTCGCAAGCGTCGGAGACATTGAAATTGGCTCTTGAACGAGCGTATAACGCGGGAATTTTGGTTGTCGCCGCGTCGGGAAACGAGCTTAAAGACGGTATCGACCTTGATATCACCCCTGAATATCCTATTTGCTCCAAAGGACCATTTAACGAGGATTACACGCTCGGAGTCGCGGCACTTGATAGCAATTTGAGAAAGGCAAGTTTTGCGAATTACGGATCAGTGTGCATTGACATTTCCGCTCCCGGTGTCGGAGTATATACGACACAGTACGTCAACCAGGCATACCCGGAGTATCGGGAACCTTGGGGAGGGTGGTGGTCGGGAACATCCGTTGCTGTTCCGCAAGTTTCAGGCGCTGCGGCTTTGGCGCTGTCAGTCAACCCGAGGTTGTCATTGGTGAAGCTTCGAGAAATTCTTTTGCAGACCGCAACTCCGATTGATTCCGCGAATCCGGAATATAAAGGTAAGCTTGGTTCCGGTCTGCTCAATGTCGCTGCAGTCGTGCGTCAGGCCAAGTCGCTTGCTGAATATCCGGAAAGCGAACTGTATAAAATAACCAAAGGGTTCGTCACGGTCCCGGCAGCTTCGGGCGGTCCGCAAGTTCGTTCGTTTACGAATGCTCCAACAAGTTTTTTTGCGTATAATAAGGCATGGCGCGGAGGATTATCGGTTGCGGCAGGGGCTTTTGGCGCGACAGGTGATTATCGAATCGTAACGGTTCCAACAACTGGAGCTCCTGAGGTGCGGGTTTGGGATGAAAAAGGGAAGATGGTCGCTTCATTTTACGCGTACGCACCGAATTTTTCCGGCGGTGCGCGCGTCGCCTTGGGCGACGTAAACGGAGATGGATCGCTTGAGATCATTACGGTTCCCGCTTCGCGGGGAGGAGCGCATATTCGAATCTTTGATTGGGAAGGAACCGTACTTGCCCAGTTTTTTGCTGACGTGAAATCACCCCAGGGCGTTGGGTTGAGCGTCGCAGCGGGAGACCTGGATGCGGACGGCAAGGATGAAATCGTTATCGGGGGTGCTGCGGGTCAACTGCCGTTTATTAAAGCGTATTCCATGAAGGGGGATAAGCAATTTGACTGGCTCGCATTTGCTTCCAATCAAAAACAAGGACTCTCCATCGCTGTTTTGCCGGCAAATCACAGCCAGGATCGTATTCCGAAAATTATTGCGGCTCTCGGACAGGGATCGGATCCGGTTGTGCGCGTATTTGATCTTACGGGTCGAACGCTCAACTCCTGGTACGCGTTTCCAAAGAGTTTCCGTGGCGGAGTTTCTGTTTCTACCTTGAATTACGACGGAACGGGAATTTATGATTTAGCGGTTGCCGCGGGTCCGGGCGGCGGTCCGCACGTGCGGGTGATGACGATCGCGGGAGCGTCTCGGGATCAGGTATTTGCTTACGACATGAAATTCCGCGGAGGAGTTGTCGTGACGGGGATCAAGTAGCCGAATTACAACCACCCCGCCCCGACGCAACGTCGGGACGTCCCCTCCTCCGTAAGGAGGGGACAAAAAGTGTTCTCCCCTTACGAAGGGGAGATGAAAGAGGGGTTTTTAATTTTGAGTTTTTTGAAAAATAAAAAAAGACGGCTCGACTCCCCACGCAAGGTGAAAGAACGATTATGAGGGGGAGGAGCCGTCGCAGCTAATCGTCATCGCCTGATCCCATTGATTTGGGACAGGCGAGAAGTTGGTGCACAAACAGCTCGGCGAACGAGCTGAAAAAATTGCCGCAATATCTACAGCGATGTTTCTTTTTTGCCACAAGACCACCTTCTTTCTTTTGTCATTTCGGAATTGAAATGACAGCACAGCATAGCAGAAGAAGAAGAAGAAGAAGTCAAGACCCAAATCAACAGACCCAAATCAACCACCCCGTAGAACCTCCACAGAAGGTACTACGCCCTCCTTCGTAAAGAGGGGACAAGTAACAAAAATGTCCTCCCCTTACGAAGGGGAGGATGAAGGAGGGGTTATGGATTTGTGTATGACGCGAATCTTTAATCAAAAACAGCAGACATCATTACGCAAGAAACTACGGAATGAAATGACCAAAAGCGAAACGGTGTTATGGAAATATTTACAGAAAAGTCAGCTTGGGTATAAATTTCGACGGCAATGTGGAATTGGAAGCAATATTGTGGATTTTTACTGTCCAGCTTTGCGTTTCGCCATCGAAATTGATGGGATCACGCATGAGGGTGAGGTTACCATCCGGAACGACGATGTTAGGCAACGACATCTTGAATCTCTTGGTCTCGTGGTAAAACGGTACTCAAGCTCGGATGTTTTCAATTCGTTGAATGATGTATTGGAGGATATTCGATCTACGTGCGAAGATTTAAACCACCCCGTGCCGATGCAACATCGGAACGCCCCTCCTTCGTAAGGAGGGGACAGCTTTATGATTCGTTTATTCAACATTATAGTCGCGATTTTATTTTTGGGTATTGTCGGTTTTATTGCCTATTCAAACATCCGCGATTGGAATAGTCTTGAGGTTATCTATCAATTCAAAGACGATGGGAGAGTGTATGGATTGTATCCTAGTGATAGGGTATCAAAACCATACCCCCCCTCACCCCCCCTTCGAAAGGAGGGGGCAAAAGGAGAGTTTCAAGAAATGGTTTCAAGCCCAGTGTATATCGATGTTCGATACTGGCAGCATTTCAGACACGCACTGGTTGAAATTGAATACGAAAAAGATCCTGAAGTTGACTTCCAAATCGGGTATAAGGTTGGGAAGGGTTTTGAGTGGAGCTTGTTTGATGTCGCAACTTCCATACCCCCTCTTTCATCTCCCCCTTCTCAAGGGGGAGACAATAAAAGCGCGCCCCCTCCTTACGAAGGAGGGGATAAAGGGGTGGTTGTATTAGATATTCCACTCGTTGGAGAATATGTTTCACGCAACAATGTTCACCGTTGGATTCTTTCTTCAAATAATGTTCAGAGCTTAAACAAAGCGATTCGAATCTATGGAATCAAGTTCACCTTCACAAAGTAATAAGCGTTCAGCGTTCAGCGTTCAGCGTTCAGTAATTTTGCTACTGGGGTCGTTGATAGCTTTTGAGCTTATAGTTCCTTCCTTCGTGAGCGCGTATATCGACATGCACGTTGTGTTGATCGTAGTGCTCATTGCAGTCGTAGCGAAAACCATCCTTGATCCGAGGTCTTCGTGAGAGTGCCTTTGATGTGGAGCGTTGAGTCGTCAATGAGTTCGAGAGATTCGATTGAGTCGAGTGATGCTAGCTGGTGTCTGTTGCGCCCAAACAATTGAAGCAATTCAGTCGCGTAAACCGAGCCGTTTTGGGTGGCGTAAATCGCGTAATGTTCATTATAGAGCAGCGCCGCGACAATTTCTTCTGAAACTCGGGTAACGAGCTCCGGACGCGGTGCTCCTTCGTGAATTGCCCAGAGTTCAAAGGGGGTCCAAAAAAGAGTAACGGTTTTCTCGTGCGTAATATTTTTTACTTTTTCAAAAAGTTGGGTTGCGAGTGATGTTCGGGAGCCGTCAATGAGTGCCAAACGTCCCGCTTCTTCGTCGAAGACAAGCGCTGTGAGTGTTTTGGGTACTATCCAATATTCTGTGGTTGTTGCAAGTGGAATCGTGGTTGAAGCATTGGTGGACGTTTGGGTGACAGTGTATCCAGATCGCGCGGGCTCGATGGAAAACTCACTGAGCAGCTCACGCCTTCGGATGTCGACTGTCGTGTTGTTTGATGGGCTTTGAATAATACGCTCAGGTAAGACAGATGGGAATAGGGTGACGGAAGAGAAGGTAACCGTTTGCTGCGGCGAAACGCGGATGAGTTTACTCCACGAATGATACCCAGAAAGCTCCAGACTGACGGAGTGCGCTCCCGGATAGAGGCTTGTGAGTTCGAAGGGGGATTGTTTGTTGTAGGTGACTCCGTCAACAGAGACCATTGCGTTTTTGGGTTTGAATTGAAGATACACACCGCCGTTGAATTCGATTTTGTGTTTTTTTAGGTTGTACGTCATGCCGAGTGCGTACATGAGCAGGGGGGGGACGGTCACCAGGAAGACCAGGGTCGAGATAAGATAGAGGATTCTTCGATATTTGATGTCCATAGGGCATGGCCAGAATTATGAATTTGGAATCATGAATCATGCATGATAGGTACGTTGTACACATGATACATGATTCATAATACATGATACAAGTATTACTTTGACCGTCATGAGGATTATGATATGATGTCAACATGATACAACGTGGATTATTTTTAAAACGACTCACGATAGTTCTTGCGTTCGTCCTCGTGTTTGTTACGGGTTTTGTTGTTGGGGCTGGCCGGGTAAGCACGCGCGGCGTTATTGGGAAGGACACGTTCATGTCGACGGGCCCCGATGCTATGAGTGGGGCCGGGCGGGGCACAAACGCGAATTTATATTGGGAAGTGTGGGACGAGATTCAACAAAGTTTCGTTGGAGCACCGATTCCAGATACTCAATTGTTTTACGGGTCACTTGCGGGTTTGGTTGGCTCATTGCGCGACCGGTACTCATCGTTTTACACACCCGAAGAGTCCGAAGAGTTTGATCGTGATTTGGATGGTGAATTTGAAGGCATTGGTGCAGAGATTGGGGTGAAACAGAATCGGATCGTGATTATCGCTCCACTACCGGATTCACCCGCCGAGAAAGCCGGACTACTGCCCGGAGATTGGGTTGTGTTGATCAACGAAGAGCCGACGCAGACACTTTCGCTTGATGAGGCCGTGAAAAAGATTCGTGGACCAAAAGGTACAACAGTCACCCTTGAGATTGTTCGAAATCTTGAATCCGAGACACCGTCACCTCAAACCATTTCCATTGTTCGGGATCGGATTATCATACGTGAGGTGGAGCATACGTATCGGGAAACTCCATCCGGAAAACGGGTAGCGCATGTGAAGTTGTATAGTTTTAATAAAAATGCGTTTTCAGAGATGCGCGAAGCTGCGCTTGATATTCAAAAACAGCATGTTGACGGATTGATTTTTGATTTGAGGAACAACGGGGGTGGGTTGTTGGATCAAGCGGCGGATATCGCAGGTTTGTGGCTACCGCACGATGCGGTTGTGGTGTGGGAGGAGTATTCAGGTGGGCAGAAAGACCGGCTTTTCTCCGGGGGGAGTCAGATATTCTCTCGATACAAGACCGTTGTGCTGATCAACAAGGGATCGGCATCGGCCTCTGAGATTGTCGCGGGTGCTCTACAGGACCACGGGGTCGCCAAACTCATTGGTGAGACGAGTTTTGGCAAAGGCTCTG
>CAYYDP010000055.1:0-6010 GCA_964470645.1 uncultured Gammaproteobacteria bacterium | reverse complement strand
GATGAATCCCATTTCAAAGTCCAGGCTGGTGTATTCATTCAAATGCCTTGAGGTGTTGTGCCGTTCACCACGGAACACATTCCCCACCGTAAATACGCGCTCAAACACACCCACCATAATCTGTTTGTAAAGCTGCGGGCTTTGCGCAAGTGATGCTTCGTGACCCACATAATCAACCTTCATCACAGAAGCGCCACCCTCCGCGTCTCCTGCCAAAATTTTTGGAGATTGGAACTCAGTAAAGCCCTGCGATCGCAAAAACGTTCTAAAATGCTCAACAACGCCGGCCTGCAAATCAAACACAGGTCTCACAGAAGCGTGTCGTAGGGTCAGTGGTTGATAATTTAAGAGAGTATCCAAATTCACATCGAGCTTCGGTGCGCCCATGTCAAACGGCAATTCTTCTGCCCTTGATTCAATTTCAACAACTTGTGCCTCAATCTCAATGGAACCCGTTGGAATGTTTGCATTTCTAGCCTTCTCGGAACGAGCTTTCACCAAGCCGGTGATACGCACAACCCACTGCGGCCTCAATTGCTCAACCACATCTGGATTCACTGTATTCGGAACCACAACCTGAACAATACCCGTCCGATCCAGGACGTCCAAAAACACAATTTTTCCCATATTTCTTCGCGCATGAACCCATCCCGCAATGCGCACGTTTTCTCCGACCTTGTTTGGTGTTTCGATGGTAAGTGTTCGTTGCATAATAATAGTATTTGTCATCCCAAAGTTTCGTTTGGGATCCAGAAATAAAAACAAAAGTAACAGGCTTTTGTCATCCCGAGTTTTGTCGAGGAGTTGCGGAGCAACGGACGTCTGGGAGACGTCCCGGAACCTCATCATACATACGGAACGAACCGTAGAGATTTCTCCACTCGCTACGCTCGGTCGAAATGACGATCTTTTTTCTTTTAGTTTTTGGTTTTCTGGATTCCAGCTTTCGCTGGAATGACAGACGTTAAAAGAAAAATCGCCCTTAAGCGATTACTAAGTCCCCTATAGAAATAAGGAAAATGGTAATCGCGTAAGGACGATCATTACGACCGTGGTGCCACCCTACGTTCACTTGAAACTCGTAACTTGAAACTCGTAACCAAAAATGTAAGATTACATCTTAAGGCTTCAGGCTTCACGTTTCAAGGTTCAAGACTTATTTCCTGCTATTACGGGCAAACCCGGGGAGCCTTCCTTCCCGCTTTGTGCGGAACTTCCTCTCCCAGCTCGGCTCGTGTCATTCGAGCGTCATAGCAATTGGACTGATCGTACTCCACTATCGCAAATTCGTCAAGGGTAGATACGATTCAACATTCTAGGAAACGTAATAGTCTCGCGAACCCCAGTAGCATCCGCCTGAGGCGGAGCTACGGGGCAGGCGTGTTTCGATATTCTATGGGTATATGCGGTTTAACATCCTTGGAAACGGTATCGTCTCTCGCACGTGCTTCAAACCGCAGACCCAAGCAACGATGCGCTCCAAACCAAATCCAAATCCGGAATGTGGAACCGATCCATAGCGTCTTGCGTCCAAGTACCACTCAAACGCGTCAACAGGCAGATTGTGCTCGTTGATTTTCGTGAGCAATTTCTCATAATCGTCCTCACGTTGCGATCCGCCAATAATCTCGCCATATCCTTCTGGCGCAAGCAGATCAGCGTTCAGCGCACGTGTCGGGTCAGTTGGATCAGGTTTCATGTAAAAGGCTTTTACGTGGGCTGGGTATTTTTCAACAAAAATCGGTTTGTCATACTGTTGGGTCAAGATCGTCTCATCATCCGCTCCCAAGTCATCATCATCCTTAATGTCGCTTCCGAGTGCCCGCAATTTCTCAATCGCTTCTTTATGAGTGATCCTGTAGAAAGGAGCGACAACGTTTTTGAGTGGCTCAATATCTCTCTCAAGTATCTTTAACTCGATACTGCACGACTCAATGACTTTTTTGACTATATAACTAATCAGCTGCTCTTGGATTTCCATATTTCCAGCGTGATCCACGAACGCAGCCTCCGCGTCCATCATCCAAAACTCCGTTAAGTGTCTGCGTGTTTTTGATTTCTCCGCGCGAAACACCGGACCAAAATCAAATACCCTCCCGAACGACGCTAATGCCGCTTCCAAATACAGTTGTCCGGACTGTGTCAGATACGCCTTGCCAATGTCAAAATATTCAATTTCAAACAGTTCCGTCGTCCCCTCGCACGCAGACGGAGTCAAGATGGGTGAATCAAATTTCATAAATCCGTTTTCGCGCATCCAATCATACGTTGCGTGAATCACGACATCCCGTACTTTCTGAACAGCCCATTGCGACGGGCTCCGTAGCCACAAATGACGGTTTTCCAAAAGAAAATCTGGTCCGTGATCTTTTTTCCCGATCGGGTATTCTGCCGCCTTTGAAATGACTTTCAAATCCTTGAGTCCAACTTCAAACACCCCTTCTTTCTTCGGATGCTTTCTCACTTCTCCAATAACTTCGACAGAAGATTCAATGGGTAGAGATTCAATCAATTCCCAAACACCACCCCCTCTTGCATCTCCCCCTTCGTAAGGGGGAGACATTCCCTCTTTGTCCCCTCCTTTCGAAGGAGGGGTTAGGGGAGGTAACTGGTTTTTATCTGCGACAATCTGCGTGAATCCGGAGCCATCTCGAAATTCCAAAAACGCAATCGGCCCCGATGACCGCTTGTTATACACCCAACCTTTGAGAGTTACCTCTTCACCAACATGATGTTGTAAATCTTTGATGAACGTCATACATCCCGCATCTTATCAGACTTCAACAAAAAAACAACCCCGCCGAGTGCAGGGTTGTTTGACGTATGTTCCATGGTACGTGCTCCATGATCTTAGTCTTCAACCTCCCACGTCATAGTGACATTCACGACGATTTCATTCTGCCCTGGTTCGATCTGCGGGACCGATGATTTTGCCATTGCCATATCCCCTCCCATGCCGCCAATTCCGTAATACGGAACCGGATATTGCGGCTGGTCGCTCTCGTACACATTAATCAAACGATCGAGCTTGATTCCAGTTCGATTTTGCAATTCTTCCATTTTCTGCTTTGCGTTCACAATCGCCTCTGCGCGGGCCTGCGCCTTCAAATCGTCCACGTCGTCGATCGTGAAGGAAATATCTCCAACCTGATTCGCGCCTGCCTGAGTCGCATTTTCAATAACCGCCCCCACCTTGTCCAAATCGCGAATTTTAAGGGTAACCTCCTGATTCAGCGAATACCCGCGCAGGCGTTGTCGCCCATCCGGGTAGTCATACTCCGGGTACAACTGATACTGCGAAGTTTTAATGTCTTTCTCCTCAATCCCAAGATTCTTTACGCTCGCGACCACTTCGTTCATTTTTTTCGTGTTGTCCGCGATTGCTTGCGCCGCTGTTGGTCGTGCGTCAGTCCTCACTCCAAGACGAATGTTCGCAATATCAGGTTTGGCAAACACTTTCCCTTCAGCCGTCACGGAAAATTGGTTTTGAAACGGTTGAGTGTTTTTCGTTGCAACCGACACAATAACGATCGCTGTCACAGCGAGTACCAACAAAAGAGCGAGTATAAATTTTGGGGATTTGTATGAGTCCATAGAAATAGTTGATAGTGATTAGTGATTAAAATTTTTGAATTTCTTCGACGATTAATCTTGTAGCTTCTTTATTATACAACTTCTTTATATTCCCTACTAGCATTTCCCTCCTTTTCCCTTCGTTCCATAATTCCTTTATGATTTCCATAAACTCCCCCGCCCTCGTTTCCGTTTCGTCATAATCACACCAAAACACCCTTGCTGCCTCCTTTTCTTCGTAATATCGCGCATTCGCTTCTTGGTGCGAATGTGGGATTGGCACAATCACGGTGGGCTTTCCAAGGCAAGCAACCTCGGTTAACGTTGCCATGCCGGCACGCGTAACAACCATATCCGCGCGTTCCAACAAATGATACGTATCTTGAACGAAAGAGGTAACAATCAACCCCTCCGTGGAGACACAAGATCTCGTGTCTCTACCCATTGGACGACCACCCGAAATCAACACAACGTTAAACATCTTCGTCAACTCATCCGCCGTCAACAAGGTGAGCCTGTTCAGCTGTTCAGCACCTGTTCCCCCACCGATGACAACAAGGAGAGGCTTTGAACTTCCAAACGTAACCCCTCCTAATTCCTCCCCTTCGTAAGGGGAGGACACATCGCCCATTGTCCCCTCCTTACGAAGGAGGGGTGTCCCGATGCTTTGGTCGGGACGGGGAGGTTTTGATGGAACAAACACCGGATTACCAACAACGATTGTTTTATGCGCAGGAAACTGTTTCGCTGTCTCTTCAAAATTCACGGTAATCTTAGCAGCCACCCATGCGCAAAGTCTATTCGATAACGTTGGAGCGACATCAATTTGATGAATCAGACACGGAACGCCGAACTGCTTACCAACCCACATCAAAGGAACCTGCATAAATCCTCCCGATCCAACAATGAGCGAGGGGCGATATCGAATAATGAGAACCAGACTTTTTAATATCGCTGCGAAAAATTGAAACGGGGAAATCAACAAACGCAATGAAAAAAAACGATCAAACTTCGCTTCAGGAAGATATTCAAACACGATTTCAGGAAATAATTTCAACTTCTCCCGCTCCGGACCATGCTTTGTTCCTATCCAAACTACCCTACCCCCCCTATCCCCCCCTTGATAAGGGGGGGACAAAAGGGGGGTCGTTCGTATTAATTCCTGATACACCGCCAAGAGCGGAGTCACAGGGCCCAATGTACCACCACCAGTAAAAAAAATTGTTTTCATACAAAGCTTAGGGTTTAGGTTTAGGGTTTAGGCATTTTAAATTACCTGTACCCTATACCCTTGTATTCTTGGACACATTCAACAAAAATCCCATCGCGGCAAGTAACGAAACCAATGCGGTCGCGCCATAACTCAAAAACGGCAACGGAACTCCCGTGAGTGGCAAAACCCCAACCATCGCTCCGACATTGGCAACAACCTGGGCAACAATCCACGTGACAATTCCGGCGCACGCATAGGTTTCAAACCTGGTCGTCGCGCGATCCGCTATGCGCAACCCCCGCGTTACCATTACGCCAAATAGCACAAATAACACCACAACAAACACAAATCCCAATTCTTCAGCGTAAATGGCAAAAATAGAATCAGCGGGAGCCTCCGGCAGAAAGTGAAACTTACTGACTGATTTTCCAAAGCCCAACCCGAACAACCCGCCCGATTCAACCGCGTCAATCGCCTGCCGGGCGTGATACCCAGCACCCTGCGGATCCAGGTTTGGATTCAAAAGCACCATGACTCGATTCAGTCGGTAGGGAGCAATTGCAATCATGCTGCCAATGCTGACAACCCCCAACGCTCCTAAAATAATCAAATGTCTCCACGGCGCCCCGCTTACAACATACATGGCAACACACATCATCCCAACAATCGCCAACGTACCAACGTCCGGCTGCAGGGCGATCAGCACTAACGGAATCCCAGCGTACACTAAAAACGGCATGAACCCTTGAGAAAATGATTTGCTGTATTCAACACGCTTCTCAAACCAATAAGCGAAAAAGAAAATCAAAAAAAGTTTCATGAGTTCCGCGGGCTGAAGAGAAAGCCCAGCGAATTGTATCCAACTTCGAGCTGAACCGTAGGATACTCCTGGAACGAGCACAACAATCAATAGCAACACTCCAATAAAATACAGTGGAACAGCAAACCGACGCCAATAGGTTGTGGGAAAATAATAAAAAACAAAAAAAAGGACGATGCCAAGTGTCGCGTGCGCCGCTTGATTCTTGAGAAAATAAAATTCATCGCCGAATCGAGTGAATCCCAGTACCTGCGATGCAGAAGCGAGCATGGCAAAACCGAGCAACACCAAGGCGACAACACTTATCAGGAGCCAAATATTTGGACGACCATGGGATAAGTTCATAAATCCGAAACTCGAATATCGAAACTCGAAACAATATCAAAATTCAAACATCAAATATC
>CAYYDP010000054.1:1363-6181 GCA_964470645.1 uncultured Gammaproteobacteria bacterium | reverse complement strand
AGGAATAAAATGACGAAGCCTGCCTCGACTTGCGTGAGTCAAGGCGGGCAATCTCTGTCTCTATCGCATTACAACGAGATTGCCACGCTCCCTACGGCCGCTCGCAATGACAATACTGGGAGCAAATTCCACGCCTCCTTCAAGACACCATTAGCAATCTCCGACGCTCTCGATATGTACCGCGCAATCCTCCCCCACCTCGAAACTCTACCCAAGAATCCTTTATACATGATTGCGGTATCGTTATTCCGACTTGAATCAAAAGAACATAAACAACTTTCACTCTTTGATCCGGACGCACAAATAAAAAAAGACTCACTTCTCGAGTCCTTTGATTCAATCAATCGCAAATGGGGTTCCTTCACGCTCCAGCGAGGATTGATGTTGAACACATGTCAGTACGCAAAAGAGAGAATCGGATTTCGGAAACTGTGATACATCGTCAATATCAATAGCAAAACTCCGAAGTGTCCGCCGATGAAGACTACTACCGGATTTTCCACCACAGCAATATACACATGAACGCTTTGAATTGAGGAGGCTTTGATAAACATTCCAGAATTTAACGTATACATAATCAACCAACCAGTCGACATTTGCCATCATTTGCTGTATGCTTGGATCATCATATTTTCGTTATGGATATAAAAAATAAACTCAACGAACTAGATTTAACCACCGACAATTCTATTGTTATTAGCTCGGGTATATTAAACGCACTTAATCTTCGGGAAAGCAAGGATATTGATATGGTCGTTACAGAACAAAAATATAAAAAACTCACCAACAAAAATCATTTTAAGAGAAAACAAAAGCACGGACACGAATTGCTCATTGGTGATTTATTTGAAATTGGAACAAGTTGGATCGTGATGGGTAAATCATGGACATTTGAAGACTTGCTAGGTTATTCAACTGTCATTGATGGCGTACGCTATAATTCCGTTGAGTTTTTGCTTAGTGTGAAGCGCAGTTGGATAACAGAGGGAAATAATGCCAAAAAACACCTCGACGATGTTAAATTAATAGAGAACTACCTTTTGGATAAGCGGAAGAACCAAACTACGTAAAAATCACTACATCATTCTCATTCAATATTGTTTTAGTGCTAAAAAATTCACCTCCTTCTTTTGAACGGTATGCTGCTTCAATAAAAGCAAGATGATTGAAATGAAGATCAAGATTGGTCATTGATTTTTCCTTTTCTCCTCGAATAACCTGTACAAAATACTCAAGCTGATTTTGAACTGATAAAAAATGGTTATAGTCATTTTGAACGACTTCTTGTATCTCACCATTCGAAGCGCGTCGTTCAATTTTTCCACGTTCAATGTGTATTATGCCACGAGTGCCATACACATCGAAATACTCTTGTTTAGGAGGAACAACCCGAGAAATCAATAAAGAACCGAAGATGTTTTGTTTTGAAAAACGAAAAATTATTTGCGCTGTATCTTCCGCATCATACGAAACACCCTCCTTTGCGACGCAGGAACTTTCTGTGAACACTAGATCGGGTAATCCAAAATACCAAATGAGGAGATCGATGACATGATAACCCATATCCATAAGACAACCACCGCCAGCTAATTTCTTTTTGCTACGCCATCCTTCATGTGGTGAATCGACATAAAAAGTGTATTTAGCTTCAATGAAAAAAGGATTGCCAATTTTATCAATCAACTTGAAAAAGGTGCGGAAAGTCGGATCGAAACGACGTTGCAAAGCGAGCATTATTTGAGCGTTGTTGCTCTCAGCACATCTTTTAATCTTTTTCGCTTGGGCAAGTGTTACAGCGCAGGGCTTTTCTTTTAATACATGAATCTTTCGTTTCACTGCTTCCATGACAACGTCATAATGTAAATAATGAGGAACAGCCACAATGATAAAGTCAAGTCTCTCCTTCTTCAAAAGATCTTTATACTGCCGATACGTATGTATCTCCCTGTGATCCTGGGAAAATGACTGCAGCCTTTCCTCGTCAATGTCAGCGACGGCAACAAGATCTACATCACTAGATGCAAGAATTGCTGGAACATGATCATCAAGCGATTGATGACCAAGTCCAACTATTCCAGCTTTTAGTTTCTCCCTGGCTTGCATATTCACGTTTCAGGAACGCTGGGAACGAATCCCATCTCTTGCAGTTTGTCGAAGGTTTCCTGTTCAAAATAAAAAGGCGTTAAAGTCACACGGTATCCATCCCCCCTTGAGAACTTGTCAAGAAGATTGCTCTGTTGTGGAGATAATTCGTTACTTGTTTTTCGATGAGCTAACAAAATAGAGTCGCTCGGGGCCAAATCAAGATCGTATATACTGTTGAGGCGGGCGACAACTTTTTCCTGAAGTGGACGGTATTTGTCAACTAGCTTCAGTGGATCACTCATCTCTCTTCTTATGATGGCATCCGCCATCGCAAGACCAAAAACAGGCTTAAACCAAAAATCATTGCCTATCAAGCTTTCGATGGGTTCACGACTGAACGCAAAGCCCACACGCGCCGAAAAGATGCCATAAGGCTTGCTGAACGAAAAAGCAACAACTTCAATGTTTTGGTGAGAAACGTCAAACATATGTGGGTTCGTCGTGCCAACGAAGGAGAGATCGTAAAAGACTTTATGCCCCGCCTCACATATCCTGTTTACAAAATCGTTAGGAAGAATGTTACCGTCACGAGACGATGGGTTAGAAATAAACCACCAACTTGGTTCTAACATCTGCGGATCGACATCAAGGGAAACGTCTTGTACTACAATGTCGTTCCATTCTGCAGCAACTCGAAAACCTTCGTATTCACCATTGATCACATAAATGTTTTTGACACGTCGCTTCTTTAACAAAGTCATTATTTTCCAGATTGCTTCTGACGCTCCGTGGGTTGGGTATTGATTGGAAAAATTGTCCAAAGCAGGAACCGCAAACTTGGATTGACACTCCACGAAACGGCGCATGATTGGCTTATGGTAACTTTCCATGTAATCGGGAATCAACCAATTAGTCAATAACTGATGTGGAAACTTAAAGAATTCCTCATCAATTATTTTACGGACCTCAGGCCAGTAGTAAGTATAAACAGATTTGATCGAACGCACTGGAGTACTTTTTTGGATCTTGACCCATGGTTCTCGATTGTGCAACAGATGATTCTCCAACAGTAAATCAATGAAACCACCCTCGTTTTGATACAACTTCTCCCTTTCTTGAGGAGTAATATCGGTATCGTACATTTTCCATTTTTTAATGAGAGACCTTATCTGGTTGGGCACCCACCGCTTCCACAATTGATCCTCGTCATCAGCAATCAAGACACGGAGCAGTGATGAAGAGTTGTGGTTAAACTTCGTGGGAAGAAAGATAACGTTGTCTATGAACGGCGCGGTGAATGCTGGATCACCTTCACACAAAATTTTACGTAACGATGTCTCATCCAATACTCCCCGAGGACTGACCAAGAAATAGGTGTCTTGGTGAACCCGACGATGAGACCCTTTGTTGTCATCAATAAATCCCTTGAAATTATCTGCTCCCAATATGAAATACAGCTTCGAGTCAGGAAATTCACGGTGCAACTTTTCTTGGTAATCAAAGTATCGACCGCCCCCCAAGATTGCCAGAGAGATTTTTGGATTCTTTTGAAATGTTTTATAGATCATCACTGAGCGCTGCGCTAAATAATCAGCTGAAAATACTCCTTTATTAACAGACCATCTCAATTGAAGGACGATCAACTCGTCCAACTCGTAATCACCCAACGCTTTCAACGCCATCTCTTCATGCGTGGTGTGGATTGGATTCATGCAGACCGCGAGCACGCCGATCTTTAATCTTACTTTAGTATTACCACGGCGTAGACTTGGATCACGAAAAAGAAACCTGAACGAATCAGGGTTCTCCGGAATCACATCTTGGATAATTGTTTGGAACTCAGTTTTTAACTTTAGATCCAAGTCGGAGTCATCGTGTACTGGAGACTTTTCCTCTAAGGTATTTACACCATCAACTGCCATAGGTGGTATTCAGATTAAACCCTTTACTATAATATTACTAAATCTACTCCGCTCTTGGATAATTTTCAAGTTTACACAATTTTACACGTTACAACCCCAACTCCCCCGCCCTTTCCTGCATTGCCTTTAGCTCGATTTCAACTAACTCTTCCAAACTCAGCCCTAACATTTTCTGGCAATTCAAAATAACCTCGCGATTCACACCTGCCGCAAATGAGGGTTGTTTAAATTTCTTCAAAACTGAAGATGCTTTCACTGATGCTAATTTTTTATCAGGTTGGACAAGTGCTGAAGTTACAATAATCCCGGTCAATTCTTCCGCGCAAAACAATGCTTTATCAAGAAGAGTTGTGGGCACCGTTCCCTGCGTGTGATTATGGACTCTGATTGCCTCAATCACTTCCGGAGGGCAATCAGTAGCCTTCAAATACTCCACTCCAACAAACGGGTGTTTCTCGGGTGTGCTTGCTGTTTCTTCCCAATCAATATCGTGCAGGATTCCCGCAAGCTCCCAGGTATCCTCGTTTTCTCCAAATTTCGCCGCTAATGCACGCATGATAATCCCAGCAGCGATCATGTGCTTTACCAAACCTTCGTTCTTCACATGTTGTCTAACAAGCTGTAATGCGTCTTGATTTGTCATACGTAAACATTCCAACATTCTTGAGAATGTTGGAATATCAATTTATTTGCCCTCCGGCCGCATGGTGGGAAATAAAATAATTTCCTTGAGCGTTTGCGAATCAGTTAGGAGCGTTACCAACCGATCAATTCCCATTCCAAAACCAGCCGTTGGCGGCATCCCGTGTTT
>CAYYDP010000054.1:0-1353 GCA_964470645.1 uncultured Gammaproteobacteria bacterium | reverse complement strand
AGTGCCGTTATATAATCATGATCAATGTGCTGAGCCTCATCATCACCGGCCTCACGGAGTTTCTCTTGTTCCTCAAACCGTTCTAACTGGTCAAGAGGATCGTTTAACTCAGAATACGCCTTGATCAATTCAAAACCGTTCACAATGAGTTGAAACTGTTCGACTAGTCTGGGGTTTGACTCCTTTTTCTTTGCAAGAGCCTGAAGTTCAAGTGGATAATCATAAAGGAACACGGGTTCAATCATTTTCTTACGAGCAAGCTCTTTATAGGCTTCATCAATAACTTTCGCTCTTCCCCAACTCGAATCTACGTCGACTCCACGTGCCTTCACCTCCTGTACGAGTTTTTCTGTGTCATCAAATTGTGTGAGATCCAAGCCTCCGTATTCTTTAAGCGCTTCACTAAACGCTACTCGCTTAATTGAACCGGTAAAATCAAGAACTTTGCCCTGATACTCAAACTGAAGCTTTCCAATCGCTGAACGGATGATGTGTGCCAACATTTGCTCAGTGAACTTCATCAGCTCCTCGTAATCAGCGTACGCCCAATAAAATTCGAGCATGGTGAATTCTGGATTGTGTTCACGGTCCATTCCTTCATTTCTAAAAATTCGTCCGACTTCGTACACTTTTTCAAATCCACCAACGATCAACCTCTTCAAGTACAGTTCAGGAGCGATCCTAAGATACATGTCTAGATCCAACGCGTTGTGATGAGTAATAAACGGTCTTGCAGAGGTTCCGCCCGGGATTGGTTGTAGCACCGGTGTTTCTACCTCCATAAAACCGTGATTGTCTAAAAACTCCCGAGTTGCGGTGATTGTTTTTGCACGGATCACAAACTTTTGTTTTACATCCTCGTTCGAAAGTAAATCCAAATAACGTTGTCTGTAACGCGTTTCAACGTCTTCTAATCCGTGAAACTTTTCTGGCAACGGTAAGAGCGATTTTGAAATGATTCGCGCTGTTTTTACCAGAATGGACTTCTCTCCTCGTTTAGTCACATAGGGTTCGCCGTGAATCTCCACAAAATCGCCCATGTCGAGATTGGATTTGAAAAAATCAAAATCTTCCGTGTGGTCGCTTTTTGCGTATCCCTGAATTTTCCCGGATGCATCTGTAACATCAAAAAACAAACTCCCACCGTGCTCACGGATTAATCTGACACGCCCGCAAAGCGAGAGTTGTAACCCTTTTAGTGAATCAAAATTTACGAGCACATCTCCGACGGTGTGGGATCGTTCAACCCGCGCTGGATACGGATTGTACTTTTCCTGTATCCGTTTTAGACGCTCAATCCGGACCTGATGTTCATCGTTGATCATATCATTTAGTTTACATAATCATCCCGCC
>CAYYDP010000053.1:1621-6904 GCA_964470645.1 uncultured Gammaproteobacteria bacterium | reverse complement strand
TACCAGGTAAGGCCAGGTGACAGTATTGAATTTAAAGCGGGTGTGAAAGAGATTCCTTACATTGCGTCAAGTTTAAAACAATCTCAAGACGCGCCGGAATGGATTACTTGGGATCCAGAGCGTATGGTCGCAAGCATCGTGAATCTTCCGGAGTTTGATGAAGCAAATCTTGGAATTAACGCAAAAATGATCGTCGAATATTATTCACGATAACATCTTTTTATGAACGTACCATCTCCATCTCAATGCGCAAGTGTCAATGAATCCGAGCATCATGCGAAGTTTGTTATTGAACCGTTTTATCCGGGGTACGGGACTACGGTCGGTAACGCACTCCGAAGAGTGCTTCTTTCAAGTCTTGAAGGAACAGCGATTTCAGGAGTTAAAATTAAAGGTGTTAACCACGAATTTTCAACGCTTCCCGGTGTTAAAGAAGATTTTGTTGATATTATTCTGAATTTGAAGGGCGTTGTTGTGAAGGCGGAATCATTTGTCGACCTTTCGACGCTCCGACTTGAGCTTTCTGCAAAAGGGGAGAAATGTGTTACCGCCGCTGATTTTGTTCTGCCTACCGGTGTTGAGGTGTTGAATCCTGATCATACCATCTTGCATCTCACTTCGGCGTCCGCTTCGATTGAGATGGAAATCGCTCTTTCGCGGGGACGGGGCTTTTTACCAATCGAGAGTAGGGAACAGGAAGACAGAGAACTTGGCTTTATCGCTATTGATTCATTATTTTCTCCTGTCGTAAAAGTTGGGTTTACCGTTGAAGACGTACGGGTCGGTCAGATGACCAACTACGATAAGATAACCTTGGATATTGAAACCAATGGAGTCGTCTCACCCAAAGAGGCGGTTGAGCTCTCACTTGATATCTTGGTTGATCAATTCAGTGGTCTTCTTAAGCTAGTTCGGGATTCTTCGCGCACAGAACGTGAGATTTCGGATTCAGACACTGAAATCGCCAAACGTGATGACCAAGAGGAGGAATCGGAAGAAGAACATATGCAGGAAGACGAGTCAAGTGAAGAAGGGGTTGAAAAACCAAAGAAAAAGGGCAGAAAGAAAAAGGAAGAATAAATCAGCGTTTAGCGTCGAGCGTTTAGGGACGCCCGGGGGTTAGGGAAAACCAATTACTTAATAACCTGAACGCTAACCGCTAACCGCTGTACGCTGTATTTATGAGACATCGAAAGACAAAAACAACGTTAGACAGAAAGGCGTCATCAAGAAACGCCTTATTGAAGGGACTTGCAACTCAGGTTATTCAGTACGAGCATATTGTGACGACAACGGCGCGTGCTAAGGCTGTAAAACCGATTGTTGAATCGCTCATAACAAAATCAAAGCAGAATACGCTGGCGACACGTAGATATTTACTTCGTCACCTTGCAAGTGTTTTAGCGGTTAACAAGTGTCTTGAGGTTTTGGGACCTCGGTTTAATGATCGAAAAGGTGGCTATCTCAGGCTCATTCCATTGGGCTCAAGAAAAGGAGATGGCTCCGGACAAACGAAAATTGAATTTGTTTGATATGAAAAAACCATTTATACGCAAAACACACGTGTTTGATGCTACTGGTAAGCCCCTGGGGAGACTTGCGTCCATGGTGGCGACTCTTTTAACAGGAAAACGAAAAGTCGGCTATAGACAAAACGCTGACAAGGGCGATTTTGTGGTTATTAACAATATTTCGAATATTGTTTTTACGGGATCAAAACTTGACCAAAAAAAATATTATCGTTTTTCTGGCTATCCCGGAGGCTTGAAAGAGACCCCAGCAAAGCGTGCAATGAATAAAAACGCGTCGTACGTTTTTCGTAGAGCCGTTGAACGCATGTTACCTAAAAATTCATTGGCAAAAACCATGATTAAACGGTTGAGATTTGAACAATAGTTTTATGATCAGCAAACCTTCATCAACACGATTGAAAAAAACGTCCCCATCACCCGTTAGCGACGATGGTAAATATCAGTATGCGCGAGGGAAGCGCAAGACCGGAGTTGCTACGGTAAAAGTGTTTTATGGCAAGGGCGAAATCATCGTGAACGGAAAGCCGTTTCAGGATTATTTTCAAAAAAGTCTTCACGACATCGTCGTTGGGCCCCTCAGAGTTCTTGGGCTGGAGTCTTCGCGTCGTGTTGAGGCTCGGGTGACCGGAGGAGGAGTTCGTGGGCAGGCAGAGTCAGTCCGGCTTGGGATCGCCCGGGCGTTGATTGTGGAAAACCCCGATTGGAAAACAACACTTCGCAGTCATGGGTTTATGACTCGCGATCCCCGTGCTAAAGAACGGAAAAAGTATGGTTTGAAACGAGCACGGCGAGCCCCCCAGTGGACGAAACGATGATTTCTCTGATCTCGCACACAGTACTCACAAAAACGGCTATCATCATTAATAATGGCCGTTTTTTAGTTGCGAATTGCTGGGAAAAGTGAGAAAATACTATTGTCGGGAATAGGAGTTTCAACGTTATTCGTTGACGGATGGTAACGTCTTTGTGTCGCATCTCTCAAAAAACATCATACAGTATTCGGGGGCGATTGTTTTGCAGAAGGCTATATCGTTTTTCTATTTCACCTTTCTCGCCCGATCGTTAGGCCCCGGGTTGACGGGGACGTTCTTTTTGGCGTTTTCATTGTCCCAATTATTTGCAGCGTTTGTTGATTTGGGTTTTGGTAATTTACTCATTCGTGAAGTGGCACAAGATCGAGAGCGCGCGAAATCCCTATTTCAACATGTTTGGGGAGTAAAGCTGATACTTGGCGCGTTGGGTTTTGTTGGTGTGCTGGCAAGCGCGGTGGTTCTGGACTATCCTTTTGAGGTTGTTGCCATTGGGGCGTTCGCTGGCGTTGCTCTTGTTTTGGATTCGCTTTCAGCAATCAACTACTCGACACTGCGCGGACACCAATTGTTACGAGCCGAGTCTGTTGGTATTGTTGTGTTTCAGCTCGTGCTCGCGGGGACGGGTGCTACTATTCTTTTTGCAACGCACAATATCATCTTGTTGGCACTGGCGAATGTGTTAGCAAGCAGCGTGTTTTTTGTGATTTCTGTCCGAACGATCAAGCGGCTAACTACCTACGTAATCAAGCCGCGATTTAACAAACGCGCGATGTTCGAGGCTCTGCGTCTTTCACTTCCATTCGCGTTTATTATGTTGTTTGGTAGGTTGTATACTCAAACCGACATCATCATGCTTTCAAAGATTGGATGTAGTGTGAGAGATTGTATTCGTGACATTGGATTATATACGACGGCAGTTAAGGCGACCTTGGTCATTCAAAGTGTTCCCTTGTCATTGATGGCGTCGGTTTACCCGGCGTTAAGCGAGACGTTTGCTCGCGAGCGGGACCGTTTTCAAAGTATTTTTATCAACACTGTTCGATACATGATGAGTGGAATGGTCGGGATCGTGTTCGTGTTTCTGATGTTTGGAGAACACGCGGTGACGTTAGTATGGGGGAGCGAATACGTTGACAGTGTACCAGCGTTAAATGCGCTTTTGTTTGGGTCGGTGTTTGTGGTTGTCTCGTTCCCATGTGCAGCGGCGTTAAACGCCGCGCACATGCAGAATCGATATGCTCGTTTTACCTTGGTTGGATTGCTCGTGAATATCGCGGTGAACATTGCGTTCATACCTCGTTTTGGACTCGTTGGAGCCGCAATGGCTTCGGCCGTGGGAAGCGTGGTGTTGTTGATCTTGTCACTCAACGCTGTACAGGGTGTCATTCATAACGCGTTTCGAGATGTGTTTGGGTTGTTTCTTAGGATTTTTGGCACGGGTGTTGTGTTGTTTTTTGCGGCACGTCCGTTCGCTGCGCGTTTCTCGTTTGTGGTCAGCGCGCTTGCGTTTGTGATTGCGTATGGATTGTTGCTTGTCGTGATGCGTGTTGTTCGAATTGAGGAGGTGAGAGGGCTTGTGAGAGCTTTTATTATTCCAAGGCTTCAATCAAATAGTTGGTCAAGAAAATAAACCTGATTTATGAAGGTCATCCCGTTCCATTCCAACAATTATGTGTGGACCGAGCACGTGAAGGAAAAGATGGCGTATTATCGGCTTTCGGAGCAGCGTGTTCGTAGAATCATCAGAAACCCTGTTCGACGAGAAGAAGGAGTCGCCCCAAACACGATAGCGGTGATGCAGCCAATCCTGAAAGCGGGAAAAACAACACAGGAATTATGGGCAATGTATCAGGATCGCGGGAATGATCGCATTGTGATTACCGCGTGGAGGTACCCCGGTAAAAGTCCGGTCAAGGGCGAGATTCCAGTCCCAGAGGATATCAATGCCGGGTTGAGTAATTTACTTGAATTATTATGAAATTTAAGAAAGTTGTATTGGGTATTTCCGGTGGGGTAGACTCAGCAGTCGCGGGATACTTATTGAAACAACAGGGACACGACGTCCGCGCTGTTTTTATGTTAAATTGGAAAGAGCAGGGGAGTTGTAATTGGGAAGATGATCTTCTGACGGCGCGTAGAGTCACAAAACATTTAAACATACCTCTTGAGATTTGGGACTTCGCCAAAGAATATAAAGATTTTGTATTTAATGATTTTATCGAGTTGTATAAAAAGGGACAGACGCCCAATCCTGATGTGTTTTGTAATAAGTATATTAAATTTGGCGCGTTTTATGATCGAGCGAGAAAGGAGTGGGCAGATTTCGTGGCAACGGGACATTATGCGAGAATTACCCAAGGTAACCCTTCGATAGGCTCAGGGAGTAATTTATTTCCTGAGCGTAGCGTAGCGAAGTCGAAGGATTACCATTTGTGTAGTGCGGTTGATAAAACAAAAGACCAGTCGGATTTCCTATATCAGATTAAGCGATCACAACTCAGACACATCGTGTTTCCCATAGGAGGAATGTTGAAATCGGAGGTAAAAGAATTGGCCAAAAAGGTTGGGCTTCCGAATTGGAACCGTCCCGAGTCCATGGGTGTATGTTTTATTGGCGAGATGAACATGAAGTCTTTTTTGGCGAAGTATATCCAGCCAAAACGTGGTGATATTGTCACACCAGACGGAACCAAACTGGGTGAGCATGATGGGGTGTGGTATTATACGCTCGGGCAACGTGAAGGATTGAATATTGGTGGGACGGGACCGTATTTCGTGGTGCAGAAAGATGTGAAGCGAAACACGCTGACTGTCGCAAAACAACACGAAGCGGAACGAATGCTCGAAGTGAGGAAAGTGGTGTTGACAAAGGTGAATTTATTTACTTCGCCTCTCAATATCATTGCGAGGAGTGCAGCCGACGAAGCAATCTCTGGGTA
>CAYYDP010000053.1:0-1611 GCA_964470645.1 uncultured Gammaproteobacteria bacterium | reverse complement strand
TTTGCTTCGCTAAGCCTCGCAACGACAAAAGGGGTTAAAGTGCTTTGGCGCGACAGACATCTTTCACCGTTGCAACCAGGCACTTTGAGAAAAGAAAAGAGGAAATGGGTTGTTGAATTCAACAAACCAAAACGTTCAGTAACGCCAGGACAATCGCTGGTTATGTATGATTTGAAAGGGGAGCGGGTGATTGGAGGAGGAGTAATTGCCAAAGCAATTTCCAAATAGCAAATTACAAATTACAAATAAGTTCCGATGACCAAAAATCAAAGTCAAAACAAACAGATCGAAGTGTTAGTATTTGAGTTTGGAATTTGAGATTTATTTGTGATTTGGTGCTTGGAATTTGAAATTTAGGAAAAGTATGTCTCTCATCAAAAAAATAAAAAAACACTTTTGGCATTGGGTTGATACTCGTGAGATCGACCGATTGAGCATGAATCCGAATCGTTTCACCCAGCGCGAGCGTGTGCTCTACCGCGGACTTGAGATGATCCAGGGTGGACTTACCTGGATCACATTGGTTGCGGCGGTCGCGATTTCGTTTATTTCTCCCATTACAGCGGTTCTCATTATTTTTATCTTTGATCTTTACTGGCTGTTTAAACTTGTGATTTTCCTTTTGTTTATGGTCATCGCCTGGTCGAGGTATCGTCGCGACCAAAATCGTGATTGGTCAGCGGATTTGGCGAAGACGTTTCCTGACACCCACACAAACATTATTCACGTCATTTTATTGCCATTTTGGAAAGAACCGTACGAGGTTCTCCGCCATACAGTAAAAGCACTTTCTGACTCGCGATATGACCTGAAGCGCATGATCGTTGTCCTTCCCGGTGAAGAGCGCAACGCGGATCATTGCCGCGATATTCAGAGACGTGTCGAGGGAGAATTTCGCGGAGTGTTTTTTGACTTGATTTCAACACTCCATCCGTTGGCCCCTGGGGAGCTCGCCGGAAAAGCGGCAAATCAAACGTATGCCTGCAAAATTGTCAAGAACTATCTTGATGAGCGGGGTATTGATTACCGTAACGTGATCGTTTCCGCGTTTGACAGCGATACTGTGGCGCATCCGGAATATTTTTCCTGTCTTACGTACCACTATCTTTCCAATCCCAAGCCAATACAGGCAAGCTACCAGCCGATAACGGTGTACAGCAACAACATGTGGGAGTCTTCATGGATAACGAGAGTCGTTTCAAATTCAACAACGTTCTGGCTTTTGGGCGAGTTTTGAAGGAATGCCGACCGCTTGATTTCCTACGCGTCGCACTCCATCCCCTTTAAAACGCTCGTGGATGTGGGTTTTTGGCAGGTTGACATGGTCAATGACGACGCCCGGATATTTTTGCAAGGCTATCTTCACTACCATGGAGACTATCGCCTCGTTCCACTGAATGTTCCCGTGTACATGGATACCGTCGACGCGGGAAGTTTTTGGAAGACGCTCAAAAATCAATATTTGCAGGTTAGGAGGTGGGGGTATGGCGCAGAGCACGTCCCGTATCTTTTGTTTCATCTATGGAAAGATAAATCAATGTCATTTGCAAAGAAATTCAAACCGTTGTTTTTACAGATTGAAGGGTATTATTTTTGGGCGACCGCGCCGAT
>CAYYDP010000052.1:5167-7649 GCA_964470645.1 uncultured Gammaproteobacteria bacterium | reverse complement strand
GGGCGATTTCTTCAGAGCTTGCAGGAACCATGCTTGCGAGTTTGAGTAAAGAAAAAACGAGTAAACCCTCCCCAGCTTCGGGAACAGAACAACAGCCGCAGGTGGCGGAAAATATTACAGTCGAAGGTCAAAAGTCTGTAAAGTCTGAAAGCCCAAGTTCATTGGTAGCCTTGCAACAGCGATACCGAGAAAAATATCGACAACGGGCGATTGACGCGGGTTTGATTGAATCATCGCACGGATATTTAAGCCCTGAAGAACAGCAGAAACTTGCGCAACTCGAAGCATCTGCAGATGCAGCTGCGCGACAAGAGTGGGAAGCGCAGCACGCGGGCGGGGGAGCGAATGCGGAAAAACCCGTAGTCGAAAAGTCTCCGCCTCCGCGCGAGGCTACGGCGGATCAGCCTCAGGCTGAGAAAGTCCATAAAGCGGATGCGCCTAATGCCGATGAATTGGCGAGACAGAAAGCGGAAGCTGCAAGAGCGGCTCGTATTGAAGAACAAGCAAAACACGAAGGTCGCGGTCCGTATGTGCCGGATGACGAAACTCCTCCGATTCCGGAGCAGGATAATAAGGGTGAGAATGTTGATTTAGCGTCATTGAGTGCCAAACAAAAACAACTTGAAGGAGAACTTGCTCAAGCCAAAGAGGACTTGGGAAAATTGACGTTGAAGAATCAGCGGGATCATGGTCTCAAACCAAAAGACGCAAATCGTTTTGAAGCGTTGGTTGCAAAGCAAAATCAATTACTTGCTGAAATTGCCGCGGTGAAAAATCAACAAATTGACTTGATGAATCTGGAAGCTCAAGATAATGCGTTCACTGCCAACAAAGCTTCGTATGATGCATTGGTTGAGGAAGCTTCAAGTAAACAACAACAATGGGATCAGCAGCTGCCAAAGATACAGGAGTTTTGCAAAGCTCATAACATTTCAGTCCCTGAGAAGATCTATGAACCTGTTCCTGTCTTTACCGATAAAGAATTAAGAGAGGATCCTGTTGGCTGCAACGCAAAACTGGCTGAATGGCATCAGAAGCAGCAAGTTCTGAACGAACAGAATAAATTGTTTTTGGAAAATTTCAACCGAGAGCGGCAAGCTGCGATTGATCATAATATACAAGCGGAAAAAACATTTGAAGCTCAAACGGAAGAGAAGCAATCCGCAATTGCTGCTGTTGGAGCAGGACGCAGATTAGCCGAAGCGCTACAATCTCGCTCGACGGCGTCCGATCCGGCGGAACAAGCACGACTCAATGATGAGATTGCGATGGCGCGGGCGGAATATCAAAGAGAACTCGCTCACGCAGGCGGAAATAAAGCCAGGGTTGAAGAGGATTTTGTGAAGTACACGAAGTTCTTGGAAGAGAGGAAGGTGTATATAGATTTCTTGAATACCCCAGATAAGCAGACTCAAAACGTTGATTTCAAACCGACCGGAACATTAAACGAGCAATTCGATCACTATAACGCTGCTTGGTGGGATCGGATGACAAAGCAGAGCCAATTGCTCAGTAAATCGAATGAAGCGGTTGATGCCCAGGGTGGCAATTATCCTGAGTTGGTGCAATACAGGCATCTGGAGGCAATGACCAACGGATATATGTCGTCTCGCAAGGATAAGAGCATGACCGTCTGGCAGCATCTTCAAAGCGATAGTGGGATTTTTGATGCAGGGAAGAAGCGAAATCTCACTGTTGGTGAAGCGCGTGGGATACTTGTCCAAGAGAGCGATCTTTTACCTCCGAAAGCCAAGTACAATATTAGAGACAGCAATAAGCGAGAGGCGTTCAGGGATCTTGCGGTTGCTGAGGATTATGAGCGTAATAAACAAATTTACGTTCCCGGGCGAAAGGTAGATTTGGATATTCGCATGAAGATTGACTCAAATGGCCGCGCTGAGATTGTATTTTCTCCATGTTTCGGACAGACGATTGATAAAGCCCATAGTTTCATTTCTGAATTTTTTGGAACGAATGTGGGAAAAAGTGTTGGACAGGGGAGAAGAATTGATGGCTTTGTGTTGCGTGGTTTTGGGATCAACCCGGACGGTTCGATTGATCCTTCTTGGTCAAAAAAATGTTTAATGCCTGAACTGATCCAGGGATTGTCGCAAGCTCAACTCAAGGAAATCGTCGAGACCACAAAAATTGACGCTTCAGCGCAGGTACAAGAGTATTATAACGAACTTGGAGCGCGAGGTCTGGCAACGAAACTTGGAAGCGAATGGATTCCGAAGAATGACGCGTACGCGGTTCAAACAGCAAACAAGATCGTTTTGGAGACCTTGTTTAGAAGAATATGGGAAGCAAAAGGGTTGACGCCTAATGAGCCGAAACCTGATGTCGTGCCGGTTTTTGCTGATCCGACAAATAAAAAAGTTGATGTGCCGGAAGCGGTACCTGCGCCTGTTGAAGAATGTACGTTGATCGTTCCAGAAACAAAGCCTCCGGTAAGGCCTGACGAGCTTGACGTGATTGAACA
>CAYYDP010000052.1:0-5157 GCA_964470645.1 uncultured Gammaproteobacteria bacterium | reverse complement strand
AATTCTTCCTGAAACGCCAGTGGATACGGAATTGAAGGGAAGCTGGGTGTTTAATGGACTCAAGATGCCGAAAGAGATGATTCCTGTTGTTCAAGGAGTTGGGTTGAAGGATGTTGTGACGGGTTGGAAGAGCTTCAGAGGACTCAAGGCGGATATTGATGGCGAACAAGTCACGGTGTACGATCCAACCAATCCTGAATGGAAGGCGACCAACGGGTGGAATCCAAATGTTCCCAAGGGTGAAGCAACAAGCTGGTATGTGCAATCGGGTGAGAATACATACTACGGTACTCGTGATATTCGGCAGAACTCTGATGGCTCAACAACAACCGTCATGAACTATGAAGGAATGGAGGGTCAGGGGGGGAAACAGCCCGCTGATTTCTCATATGCAGTGACGCGCCATCCCGGAGCAGAAGGAAAGCCCGGGTATTCGGATCATGAATTCACGTTAGTGCCGCAAGGTGGTGAAGAGGGTAAACAGACGCCGATTACCTTGAAGATTGAAGGCGCTCCGGAAGGCATGCTCACGCAGAAAGCGTTTGAGAGCGTGGTGCAGAATTTGCCGCGCAATCCGGATGGAACTATTGTACTCGGTCCTGAGACCGGGAAAGCATTTCTCATCGGTCTCAATAAAAATCTTGCTTATGGAATGCAAGTTGAAGGGTTGCGTGGAAACATTGCCGGAGTGAATTTCCACATTGAAGGCGGAGGGAAAGACGCGCAAGGAAACCTCGTCGCTGGCGGAGCGTATGTGTATTTTGAGAAGACAGGGGCGGAAATTCAGACTAAAGGGATTCAACTTGGATACGGACAGGATGGGTCAGTTCGCGTCAAGATTGAGGGAGCGAATGGGAAAACCGCCATTGACTTGCAGGCGTTGGGCATTGACGGTCCGACATTTGAAAAGCGAATCGCCGGAATTGATACGAGCAACTTGGGACCACGCGAGATTTTGTTATTGGCTGGGATTAAGGAGGGAGCGCTTCGTGTTGACCTTGGAGCCGCGTCAACGAGTCTTGGCGGGAGCATGGAGGTTGTGTCTCAGATTTTTGAAGCAGTCAGCCAGGATCAAAAGGGCGCAACATCCGTCTTTTCAACAGAATTATTTTTGGACAAATATGCGTTTGACAATCACATTTCTCGAGGCACAATGACCGCAATCAATGATGCATTGGTTACCCAACATGGAGCGAATTTCAATGACGGGAAGACGGTGATTGTTGATGGTATCGTGGTGAAAGCTGATTACAAATCGGTCGTTGAAAGTTCCGGGGGATCGTATCAGTTTAACACGGGAGACCAGCAAAAAGATGCAGAGTGGAAATTTTATAAGGACGTGTATGCCGGTCTCACGGGAGGAATGGATTTGGACAAGGAACTTGGCAGGATGGCAATGGGAGCAAAGTATTTGGACGTGGAAATGAAGATTCAGAAGATGAAGGAGATCATGGCAAAGGGTCCGGGTACGCATTTTGTTTTTGACCTCGGGCGAAACTTTAAACAACGGAGCAGGACAACGGTGCAGACCACAGGAGTTGAGGCAAATATTGGATTTGGGAGCGAAGATCAGGAGCATGGCACGAATGTTGTAATCGGTGGACGCGTTCAGAAAGTGCTCACCCGGCATTCGTTCTTGAATCGCGATATGAATGCCAACGCAACATTGAACACAAAGCACTGGGAAACGACAGCGAACGTCGCAGTTGAGACGAATCTTGGCAAGGGAGTTTATATCGGCGCGTATGGAGAGGCTGGAATGGAGTGGGGTGGAAAGGTGATCGCCGCAATCAGTAAAGATGGAAAACCGCTTGTTGGATTGCCGGTGTACGACCAAGGAAGCGGTAAACAATTTATAGCATTTTTCCAGGGAGAAATTGGGAAAAAGATGGGGAAGTGTGTTGCGAAAATGGAATTTATGCCAGGGGTTGATGATCCTGCAAAACTCGTACAAGGTGATATTGAAGGATTGGTCGTTGTGCCGAATCTCAAGATTCAGGGTAGAGCGGGAGCGTTCGCCTTTAATCTTGAATCTGGTCCTTTGACTGATGTGGTTGATAAAGGAATTGATGCTTCGATCAGTTTTGAAAAGCGGTTCAGCGATAAGGTTACAATTACTGCTGGACTTGGAATCAATCTTAATCTTGAGAATCTTAAAGATTTTGACGCCAGGATCGGTCCGTATCTTCATGGGACATACGGCAACGTTAATTATAGTATTAAGGTTCTTGATTTAAAAGGAGGGGTTTTTTCGGTACAGATCAACGGTGTAACTGTTGGAACACCGGAGGTCATGGCTGCACAGATTTTTGAGATGGCCGTCAAAAAAGCCGCCATAGGCACTGCGGTGAATATTTTTGATATGAGAAGCGACCGTCGCGAAAATCAAGATATTCTGCGGTCGATTGTTGCGAGCGCGAAAGGAGAAACACTGGTTGACGCGAAGGTGTTGGAAACCAACGCGACGGACGTTGAAGATGTGCAGCTTGCTCGTAAATTTGAAAAACTGAATTTTGAATATCAATCCAAAAAAGGAACGGACGAAGGGAAGAAGATATTTGAGGAAATGAGTAAAGTCGCGGGCAAGATGCACAAGGACGCGCGCGACAAGCTAGTGAAATGGGATCAGATTCAAGACGGTGATGTTCAAACGCTTCGTGAGGTTGAAGCCACGGCAGAACCGAAGCATGGTTCGCGGCGAGACGAAGTGGTTGTAACCGACTTTCAAGTTACCGACGAGAAGACGGGTGAAAAGAAGACTGTCAAGTTGTTTGTTAAACATGATTACGGTGGGGCAAAAGAGGTGGATGAAAACGGGGAGATTACGAAACATCATAAATCGGAGACCCACTTGAAGCTAGTCGTTGAACAACCCGACGGAACGTTTAAGGAGAGTAATGTTTTACTACAGGATGTCTTTAACAGAGTTGATCCAAAAGGCGAGATCATTCCAGAGAAATTTAGGGACGAAGGATGGGCAAAGACGCTCGGCAAGGAAATGCTGACCTATAACCTCTTAAAGCAAGGTGGGGCAAGCAAAGACATGCTGGATCAGTTGGAGCAAAAGATTCAAGGAATTGCGAAGAAACATTCGGAGGTTGATTTGAGAGGGATTCAAGAATTTCTTGGAATGAAAGACGCAAATCCTGAAGCGTGGGCGGCGGACAATGTGAGAAAGCTTTTGGGTTCAGGGGGAGAAATGGATCATCAACAATTTGAAACGTTGCGTGAACTTGCCGCCAACGATCCATCTCTCGTCGCGCAGATTGACCGCTGGCTTGAGTTGACCAAAGACGGTAAATCATTCCCTGTTCCGCGAGAATCGGTTGCGGCAATTTTGAAAGTGATTGGACCAGGCGTTCATGTTGCTGATAATAAAGAGGCAAAAATCGCCGCGTAAAAGATGTGTTGCGCGATACTGTTACTCCGAGGGAGAAGATGGAACAAGGGTAGTCCAAAGTCTATAAAGTCCGAAAGTCGAAAGTCTGTAAAGCAAGCTACGCGCAGTCGCGTACCAAAGCGAAACGTTCGGTGCGGTGTCCGTAACTCCATTTGATCTGCTTGTTTTTGGTGTTTGGATCCCGTACTAACCGTGAGTGCGGGATGACATAAGTTTTGACAGGTCAAAAAGAAAATGTTGAGCAGGTTTAACCGTGAATTATCGATTGATAAATTTTCCACTGCATGCTCAAGAAATTTGGACCATATCTGGGACTCATACTTCTCGCGGTCGGATTGTCGATCGTGGTGCATAACGTTGAGGCGCTCAGGCACGCGTTTACAACGCCGCCGGAGGGGTTGTATTTGGTGATCGCGCTGTTGTTCGCGCTTGGATATGGATTGAATTTGATTGCGCCGAAAACCGTGATTCCTTCGTTTGTCTGGGCGATTGCGTTTGGTATCGCTCTTCAGCCCATGTTGAAGCTCTTGACCCACGAGATCGAGTCTTTGCGCGTCGTGGTCGAGCTCCTTGCGGCTCTCGTGTTATTCGGCGGCGGCGTTGAAGTGCCTTGGAAGAATTTTCTTAAACACATTGGTCCGATCGCGAGTCTTGCGTTTTTGGGCACGGTAGTGTCTGCTGTCTTGTTTGCGTTATTTCTCTCGCTTGCGAACGGTACATTTTCACTCGCAATTCCCGCGGGCGCGTTTGTGCTTCTGGGTGCGATTCTAGCCTCAACCGATCCAACGGCGATTATTCCAAGTCTTTCAAGTCTTCGGTTTCGTAAACCTTTTTTGAAGGATCTCGCGATTTCCGAAAGTGCGGTGAATGACGTGGTGGGAACAATCTTAACGAGATTTTTCATTGTGATTGTCTTGGTTGGGGGAGCGGCAGGAAGCGTCATGACGATTTTTCGACCGTTTTTCGAGCGCAAGACACTGGATTCCCTCGCGCTGACGGTCTTGTGGGGCGTTATTGTGGGTGTTATGTGTGCTTCACTTTTGAAACGGTGGTCTGAGCGGGTTCGCAAAAACGGTGAATCGAAACAGGATCCGGCGCTGTTTTTCGCGGTTCCCATTTTTGCCTACGCGTTTGGAGGGATTGTGGGAGGTTCGGGTTTTCTTGCTGCGTTTGTCGCGGGACTTTTGTTTGACGGTTCGTCTCACACCAAGGAAGTTCGACATTTTTTTGAAACGTTTGTTGACAGGTTTATCAAGCCCGTGATTTTTGTGCTGCTGGGAGCTGTTATTCCGCTTTCAACGATGATTTCACTTGCCGGGATTGGGATTGCGTCCGCGTTGGCGTTCATGTTTATTATTCGTCCTCTTGTTGTTGTGTTTTCATTGATTCCATGGATTGTTCGCCATAGGGCGGAATTTGAATGGAGAGAACTTGTGTTCTTGAGTTTTATCCGCGAGACCGGAGTTATCCCCGCTGTGTTGATGCTTGTTGCCGCGGGATCGGGTGTCGCAGGATCCCAGTATATTTTCGCAATCGGGATGTGGGTGATTTTATTAACATTGCTTATCGAACCCCCGTTGACGCCCTGGCTTGCAAAGCGACTGGGAATCGCGAAGTAAAAAAACCGATGTTTTCCATCGGCGTCGTTGATTTGGTTATGCGCCCTGCAGGGATCGAACCTGCGACCGTATCCTTAAGAGGGATCTGCTCTACCAGCTGAGCTAAGGGCGCTCATGACCGTTCTTGTTGTTTGGTAA
>CAYYDP010000051.1:0-8156 GCA_964470645.1 uncultured Gammaproteobacteria bacterium | reverse complement strand
ACAAATTGCCTTAGAGTTTTATAAAATCGACCGTGGAGTGTATCCAGCAATCCTCGACACAGCTTCGGATACTGGGTTAGCCACCTACTTACCCCAAGTTCCCGAGAATCCCGTTCCTGGAGGTTCGACGTACACGTATATTCAAAAATCAGGAGGGCAATCGTATGAGTTACGTTTTACGCTTGAGGTTGGCGCAGGCGGGTTCTCGGCAGGAGAGCTCATTGCCCGTCCCCAGGGGATCGTTTCTGCTTCGTTAGGTGATGACACGCTGCTACCCGCATCTTCTGATATTGATGCCGATGGCTTAACTGATATCGAAGAAGCTGTATGGGGAACAAGTTCGACCGTTTCGGATTCAGATGCCGATACGTACCCTGACGGGGAAGAGGTGAAGAACGCGTATGATCCAACCGCAATCGGTGTGAAGCTTGAGTCTTCAACACTTGTGAAAAATTACCTGTCGTCCCGTGATGGTTTTACCGTGCTGTATCCTGCCCGATGGACTGTTGAAGAACGGGAAAACCAAACTACGCTGTTCGCGAGTGAATCCCAAGAAGACTTTTTCCAGGTATTGGTCGAACCGGCTCCAGGCACCATGACTCTTCTTGATTGGTACCGGACGCAGTTTCCTGATTCCGAGGGACGTGTTGTCAACACGATCGTGATATCGGGAACCTCATACGCGATCCTGAGTCCCGACCGATTGACCGCGTATGCGCTTTCCGGCAACAACCTGTATACCATTTCCTATACTCCTGGAATCAAAGAGCAGCTTGATTACCAGTCAACCTTCGCGATGTTTTTGAAAACGATTAAGTTTTTTGAAAATCCCACGTAATTCGTTGAGAACACAAACATGAAATCCCACGCGAGTACCCGTTTAACGCGCCGAAAAATTCGATTTTCGCGGAACCAAATGCCGGTTGTTGAATTTGTTCATCGCGTTGCGCCGATCATAACTAACCGCGAGGCACGACGGGTTGTTGTGAAGGCGTGGAGCGCATTGAGACTTCCCCCTGGGAAGCGACTGATCTCAGTTGTCTGGATCAATTCTAAGGAATCCCGACGACTGAACGTGCTGTATCGCGGAAAAGATTACCCCACGAACGTATTGAGTTTTGAATACGGAATGTGCCAAGAAACTCGTTCATCGGAGATCGCGTTATGCACAGAAGTGATCAGGCGAGAGGCGTCTGAATTGGGGATCGATGTTCGTGCGTGGGCGACGAGACTGTTCATTCACGGGCTGCTTCACACGGAAGGTTACCGGCACGATTCGGAATCAAGGCAGAGGCACATGGAACGAATCGAGCGAACAATATTGAAAGAGTGCGGGTACCATCCAGCCATGGTACCCACGAATAAATGATTGATTGGTAATGAATGTCGAATCATATGGCATCAATACTCAATAATTTTAGACATGCGTTTCGAGGTGTACGATACGCGTTTCAGGAGCGAATTTTTAAAGTTCATTGTGTAATCGGCGTGTTCGCGTTGTTCGTGGCGTACGCGCTCCGATGTACCCCGCTTGAATTACTAATCGTGATTATGATTATTGGATGGATGCTAACCCTCGAAATCCTTAATACCATGAGCGAGCATATGGTGGATTTGCTCAAACCAGAATTTCATGCGCATGCCAGGATTATTAAAGATTTGGCCTCCGCTGCGGTGCTCGTCTTTTCTTTTGTAGCGGTAATAATCGGAGTCGTGCTCTTTGTACCTAGGTTTGTTGATTTGTTTTATCGACTTGCGGAACGACTTGTATCATCCTGAACACTTTTAGTGTTCATACCTGTTGATAACTTCTTTGTGTTTTTAGAAAAAAATGGTATAGTAATTTTATTATGAATAAACAGCGATACATCTGCGGGATCGATATTGGTTCTCAGTACATACGTGTTGTCGCGGGAGATGTGTCTCCGGAGTCGGGAGATTTTTACATTCTCGGGGCATATGAAGTTCCTTCGGAAGGAATTTCAAAGGGTATGATTTCCAGTATTGAAAACGCTGTTTCGAGTATTACCGCGTGTCTTGAAGGTGCTGAACGCATGACGGGAATTCCGATCAAGCAGGCGTACGTTGGAATTTCAGGAAATCACATTACCTCCATGCACTCAAAAGGAGTTGTTGCAGTTTCTCGGGCGAATGGAGAAATTCAAGAATCGGATGTTGAGCGGGTTGTTGACGCAGCTCAGGCTGTCGCGACGCCGACGAATTATGAAATCCTCCATGTCATTCCCCGTTCGTTTACCATCGACCATCAGACGGGAATCAAGGACCCCGTAGGAATGACGGGCGTCAGACTTGAGGTTGATACTGAAATTATTCAGGGTCTCTCAACCCAAATAAAAAACGTCTCCAAGGCGATGTTTCGAGCTGGTGTGGCGGTTGAGGACTTGGTGGTTGGAGGTCTTGCGTGCGCGGAGAGCGCGTTGACGCGTCGCCAAAAAGAACTGGGTGTTGCCGTGTTGAACATGGGATCGCAAACAACATCCGTTGCCGTGTTTGAGGATGGGGATCTTGTGAGCACGTTTGTCCTGCCTCTCGGCTCGGCTCATATCACGAACGACATTGCTATTGGCCTTCGTACGTCTATCGACGTTGCGGAGCGCATTAAGTTGGAATGCGGCACCGCGGTACCAGATGAAATCGGAAAAAAAGATATGATTTTACTTTCGGATTTTTCCGCCCAGGAAGACGAAGAAGTGGGGAAACGCCACGTCGCGGAAATTATTGAAGCGCGAGTGGAAGAGCTTTTTGCCATGGTTGATCGGGAGCTTGTGAAACTCGGAAAATCGGGTCTTCTCCCGGCTGGGATCGTGATTACTGGTGGAGGTGCGAAGTTACCGGGGATTCTTGAGGTTGCTAAACGAAAGTTCCGACTCCCGGCGAGTATTGGCGTTCCACAGCATATTCAAACTGCGATTGATAAAGTCAATGACGTTACCTTTACAACCGCGATTGGACTGGCACTTTGGGGATTTGCTCTCCATGGGGCTCCAGAATCGGGAGGAATCAAATCATTGAATATTCGCGATGTATCTGGTAGGGTGAAGGAATGGCTGAAACACCTGTTGCCTTAGGGTATTGTAAATAAATGAATGTAATCGAGTCATAATGTGTTAATAGAAAGATAATCGTTTCGAATTAGGAATTAGGAATTAGGAATTATGGTTTTAGGCAAGCGTAGCTTGCCAGTGCATAATTCATGATTCAAGATTCATGATTCTAGAATTTATGGCTGAATACAAACCACAATTAGAAACATTTGCCAAGATCAAGGTCGTGGGAGCTGGGGGTGCTGGCTGCGCGGCTGTGAACAGAATGCTCGCGGGAAAGATTCACGGCGTTGAATTTCTGGTCGTAAACACGGATGCGCAAGCGCTCCATCATTCCAATGCCCCCAAGAAGATTCACGTCGGAAAAAATGTTACTCGAGGGCTCGGGGCCGGGATGGATCCAGAGATCGGACGGAAGGCGGCAGAAGAAAGTCAGGACGAGATTCATGAGGCCTTGAAGGGTACTGATATGGTATTTGTTACCTGTGGTTTGGGTGGAGGTACAGGGACGGGTGCGGCTCCTGTTATTGCTGATATAGCCAAAGACGTCGGAGCGCTCACAGTTGCGATTGTCACAAAACCATTCTCTTTTGAAGGTGCTCAAAGAAAATCCATTGCTGAAAAAGGACATGAAGACCTTTCATCGAGAGTTGATACGATAATCACGATTCCTAACGATCGTATTTTGCAGGTAATCGACAAGAAAACAACGTTGCTCGAGGCGTTTGGTATCGTTGACGAGGTCTTGAAGCAGGGCGTGCAAGGGATTTCGGAATTGATTACCGTGCCCGGGCTTATTAATGTTGACTTTGCGGATGTTAAAGCGGTGATGGCGGGATCGGGGACGGCACTCATGGGGATCGGCCGCGGCACAGGTGAAAATCGGGCTGTGGAGGCGGCAAAGATGGCGGTTGACTCTCCACTTCTCGAGGTTTCCATTGATGGGGCGCGCGGTATTCTCTTTACAATTACAGGAGGTGTGAATTTGGGCATGAACGAGGTGAATGAGGCCGCGAGAATCATTACAACGTCAGCAGACCCCAATGCGAAGATTATTTTTGGAGCTGTGATCGACGAATCATTTAAAGATGAGGTGAAGGTTACTGTTGTTGCAACCGGATTTCATGGGCAGGAACGCAGTTCCCTTACCACAAAGGATTATCGAGTTGAGCAGCTTGCCCAAAGCATCATTTCAAAACCCTTAGGAAATAGCACTCCGATCTCATCTTCTGGTCAAGGAGGTTCAACGGCGACAAAACGTGTTTCCTCCCAACAACAAGCGCCCGCGCGAGATGAATCATCGAAAAAACCATCGGATGAGGAAGAGCTCGATATTCCTGCTTTTATTAGAAAAAAAATGCTCTAAGTGAATTGTTAGCGAGGCGGGTCTGTTTTTTTGAAAGAAGATGTCGTAGATTTTGTCAAATACACTGGTTTTATAAGAAAATACTGATGTTTAACCCCGAAGGTTTTCGGGGTTTTTGTTTGTGGATAACTTTGTCGGTTTCCGTGCCCGTTGAATTGGTTTTTTTCGTTTATTTCGTGATGTTGCTCAGGCTGTTGACAATGGTACAATGGGAGCACAAATCTAAAACGTAACTGGTAATTAGTAAAGAGTAATTAGTAAAGAGTAATTAGTAATTATTAATCCATTACCAATTACTCATTACACATTACGCTTTACCAAAGTTTTGGTATGTCCCAACCAACTCCGCTCGCCGAGATCAAGGTCAAAGAATTTGAACAGATCCAAGATCGCGTTCTGCTTAAGGAAGATGGTAGTCAGCAGAACATTTCGGTCAACGAATCTTCTCGCAATAAAGGATTGCGTTTCGAGCGGTATTTTACCAAGGCGGGCGTCCATCCGTACGATGAGGTCACATGGACAAGGCGCGATGCGATAATTACCAATGAGAAGGGAAAAGTGGTGTTTGAGCAAAAGGGGGTCGAATTTCCTGACTTCTGGTCTGATCAGGCGGTTAAGGTCGTAGTTTCTCGGTATTTCCGCGGTCAATCCGGGACACCCCAGAGGGAGACGTCGGTGAGGCAGGTTATTGATCGCATTATCAAAACCGTCCGAACAAAGGCAGAGGAGGCGCACTACTTTGCATCCAAGGAGGACGCTCAAACGTTTGAAGACGAAATGACTCATCTGATGGTGAATCAGTATTTGTGTTTCAATTCTCCCGTACTGTTCAATGTCGGTGTTCATGAAGAGCCCCAGACTTCGGCGTGCTTTATTTTAAACGTTGAGGATACCATGGAAAGTATTTTGAATTGGTATAAGGAAGAGGGGATGATTTTTAAATTCGGCTCGGGGGCAGGATTGAACATTTCCAAGCTTCGGGCGGCTGGCGAGCCCCTTAAAGTCGGTGGGTCGTCGTCGGGGGCGGTTTCGTTTATGCGCGGTGCGGACGCGATCGCAGGATCCATTAAATCAGGGGGCTCCACGCGAAGGGCTGCGAAAATGGTGATCATGGATGCGGACCATCCGGATATTCACGAATTTATTTGGTGTAAAACCAAAGAAGAGGACAAGGCGCGCGCGCTCGCGGCGGCAGGATATGACATGAGCGTTGGATCAAACGATTGGAATTTAATGTATTTTCAGAATGCCAATAATTCTGTTCGTGTCACTGATGAGTTTATGAACGCGGTCGTGGATGATAAAGAATGGTCGACAAAGCGAAGGGTTGATGGAAAGGTTGTTCAAACCATGCGGGCGCGCGAACTTATGCATGAACTATCTGAAGCTGCGTGGAAATGCGCTGATCCAGGGATGCAGTATGATACGATCATTAATAAATGGCATACATGTCCAAATTCGGATAGGATCTACGCCTCCAATCCTTGCTCAGAGTACATGTTTTTGAATAATACGTCGTGCAATCTCGCTTCTATTAACCTCATGAAATTTCGAACACCGGGCGGCGGGTTTCATGTTGAGGCGTTTCAGTACGCAACCCAGATGCTTGCCTCAGCAATGGAAATGCTCATTTTATTTTCAGGATACCCGACACCGGCCATTAAGGAAATGAGCCGAGAGTATCGGACGCTTGGAATTGGTTACGCGAATTTAGGAGCACTGCTCATGGCAGAAGGATTGCCGTATGACAGCAGCGCCGGAAGAAACTATTCAGCCGCGATCACCGCGCTTCTTTCCGGGGAATCCTACGCTCAATCGGCACGGATTGCTTCGTTTGCCGGACCGTTTATGCACTATGAAAACAATGCCGAACCCATGATGAAAGTGATCAACATGCACCGTTACCACGCGTATGAAATTCCTGCTCAGGGCGTTCCAGCGGATCTTTTGAAAGCAGCTCGCAAATCATGGGATTTGGCGGCAAAGCTGGGAGAACAGCATGGTTTCCGCAACGCCCAGATATCTGTGTTGGCCCCAACCGGAACCATCTCATTTTTTATGGATTGCGACACGACAGGGGTTGAACCGGATATCGCGCTGGTGCGATACAAATGGCTCGTTGAAAAAGGAATGATCAAGATGGTGAATAAAACCGTCCCCTTGGCCCTCGAGACACTTGGATATTCAGAGACGCAGATTAAAAACATCATCGAGTACATTGAATTGAGTGATACGATCGAAGGCGCCCCAGACTTGAAAGAAGATCATTTATCGGTGTTTGATTGCGCGTTCAAGCCCGCGAATGGGAAGCGCTCAATTCATTACATGGGGCATCTGCGCATGATGGCGGCTGTTCAGCCGTTTATTTCCGGTGCTATTTCCAAAACAGTGAACCTTCCCGAATCATCGACAGTCGAAGACGTGATGGAGTGTTATATCCAGGCATGGAGATTAGGGCTGAAGGCGATTGCGATTTATCGCGACGGCAGTAAAAACACTCAAATTTATACAACAACCAAAGACAAGAAAGGAACAGGTGTGGAGCAGGAAAAAGAGCGTGAAGGTGCGTTTGGTCCGGTTCGCAGGAAATTGCCGGACGAACGAAAATCCGTAACGCACAAATTCACTGTCGCTGGTCATGAGGGGTTTTTGACGGTTGGGCTGTATGAGGATGGGAAGCCGGGAGAGATTTTCATCAACATGACCAAGACCGGCTCGACGGTGTACGGGCTGTTGCATGCATTTGCCATCTCAACGTCCATGAATTTGCAGTATGGGGTTCCGCTGCGCGATTTGGTGAGGAAGTTCGCGCACCTTCGATTTGAACCGTCGGGGATGACGAAACATAATAACATTCGGATCGCGAAATCCATCATTGATTACATTTTCCGATGGATGGCGTGGAAGTTTTTACCCTCGACCGAGCTGGCCGAGATCGGGCTGCAAAATTTGTCGGATCGGGAAGAAGAGGTTCAGCCAGAGCTCCCGCTTCAGGCAGATTTATCCGAACATATTTCAAACGCCTCCACAACAAAACCAACCGATACATTCGTCAATCAATCCGATGCCCCGTCATGTTCCGAATGCGGTTCGATCATGGTTCGCAACGCCGCGTGTTACAAATGTTTGAATTGCGGCGCGACATCGGGGTGCTCGTAAATCATGGAACGCGTACCATAGAAAATGGAACAAGATGAGTATGTCTCATTCAATTTCTCAAGAAGAACTTGTCCGACGAGTGGAAGAAGCGAAACAAAAAGTCACCGTGGGAGGCGTGTATTATCATTGGAAAGATCCAAACCAGCATTACAAGGTTATTGGGATTGGTTTGTGCGAATGGGAAGATTCTATTTGCGTGATCTATCAGCAGATTGGTATTGAGAATCCGTTGACGTGGGTTCGAAGGTTTGAAGGTGTTGACGGTTGGCTCGAATCAGTTGAAGACAACGGCTTGTCGCACCCGAGGTTTTATAGGGTTGAAAACGGTTCGTAATTGTTTCGTGTATGGAAACGAAATTATTCGTTGCAACAAAAGTGTTTATTGAATATCAGGGGAAGATTCTTGTTATTCGCGAGTCATCATCATATCGCGATGGAACTAAACGCGGTTTGTATGATTTGGTTGGCGGCAGAATAGCGCCCGGTGAGCATTGGGACACAGCGACTACGCGTGAGATAGTAGAGGAGACGAACTTGTCTATCGAGTTGGGGTCACCATTTTTTAT
>CAYYDP010000050.1:8120-8736 GCA_964470645.1 uncultured Gammaproteobacteria bacterium | reverse complement strand
CGTGACTTCCTGCATGCCCAAACTATACCAGACAAAAGCCTCATTGACAATGCGTGAAGCCGTGGTCTATTTGATACCCAGCGACTTGAGAAATGCTTCAGCTTCGGGGGTGATCCCCGGATTCAATTCAACAGCTTTCTGCACCGCGGCGCGAGCTTCTTCAATTTCGCCAAGCTTTCCGTGCACCGCAGCAAGCCTCGTCCACCAATCAACAGATGTCGGTTCAAGCTTCACAAGTTCGAGATAAATCTCTTTCAATTTTGGATAATTTTCTGTTTCCGCGTACACCGGGATCATTCTTTGCAACATGGGGCTCGTCTGAAAATCGAGTCCACGCGCCTCAAGGTCACGAAACACCCGATCAGCATCCTCGGTCTTTCCCGCAATTTCATATGCTGCCGCCAAATTCCAACTTGATTCCACGGGTTCTGGGTTGAGGGCGAGCGCCTTTTCAAAATAGAGTACTCCTTCCTGATTCCGCTTCTGAGAAAGCGCTGCCTGACCAAGACCGTAGTAAATTTGCGGACGTGTCGGAGAAAGCTCAAGTGCTTCTTTCCCAAGCTGATATACTAACGACAATACGGTCGGATCATACGCATCATAAATGTTGTACAAG
>CAYYDP010000050.1:0-8110 GCA_964470645.1 uncultured Gammaproteobacteria bacterium | reverse complement strand
GTGGTTCTGTACGTCGTTGGGAATCATAGCCCGGTTTTGCTTAACACCATCAATGGCAACGCGCAAATATCTCTGTTTTTCCTCAACCGATACCTTGTCATTTCGCTCCGCGTAAATGGCCTGCTCTGCGTACTTGTGACGGATTTCGTAGGAATAATTTGAGTTCAGTGCTATTGCTTCGCTCAACAGGCTCATGCCCTTTGCCACCATTTCCGCGCGCTGATACGCAAGCCCCAACACAGCGCGCGATGCAGCTTGATGAGGAATCAATATGGTCAACCTCGCTAAAATCAAAAAGAGTACAATCAGTCCAGCTGCAACCACCGCATGCTCAATACCAAACTTCATTCTGTGATTCTGGTGTCCCAATTTAACCGAGAGGATAGAATCGGTGTTATCACGTCGTCCCAACAGGGACGCGATCGCTCGTTTCACCCGCTCAAACGCGGAAACGTGCTGCGGAGTTTCTGTAATGACCGAACCCATCGCGAGCATCATTACCATCCACAGATATAAGGGCAACGTATCGAACACAAATACATTTTGAAATAAGTACGCAAACACAGCAACCAATAAAACCCCATAGCGAACCAATCCCGATTCGTCGGTGCGCAAACGTCGCCAAAGCGCGAGCGCAAGTGCGGCAAACAACGCGAGATACGCAAGAAAGGAAACAATCCCTCCCGTCACTAACACGTCAAAAAACGCGTTATGCGCCCGGTCAAACCATACTTGCGATCCCTGGTCCTTGTAAATTTCAGCATGAAAATACTTGTTAAACGCGATATTATAATGTTCAAATCCATATCCCAAGACAGGACGATCCAAAAACGCCCTCCAAGAACTATCCCAGGCAAACAAACGCGATTGTCGGGTAATATCATCAGCATTCACAATCGAACCAAGGCGATACAACGTATTTTGAGAACGAATAAACTCTGTATTTCTAAAAACAATCACCAATGATATAAACAATATCGCCGCTACGAGTGAAACAATCCCTGCCTGCTTGATGGTTTTGGACGAGCTTCGTCCAATACTCAACACCCCAAAAAGAACAACGGCCCCAAGAAGACCCAAAAGCGCTCCCCGAGTTTCAGACTGATAGAGCATTACCAGCTCAACAATCGCAACGATGCCGTATGCGAATCTGATGGACAACTTTTGCGTCCGATCAAGAATAAATCGAAAGGCGGCCCCTATTCCCATGAGCATGTACCCGGCAAAAAACGAAGCGTTTCCAAGTGTTGAGGCAATACGACCTTCTCCGGGGAAAAGAACGAATGACATGTTCAGCCACTGCAACACGCCATACACAGCGACAACGAACGTAGCGAACGACGCGACATGAAGAAACCCAAGCCATTTCCGCTCATCGGGAAGCATCGATCGAAGCATCACAAACCACACAAATAAGTGGTATAACAAAATCAACCCCTCGCCGCGCTCAACAGTTCCCCAAAAACTTTTGTAGAACGATTCCCCAAAGATGCTGGCGATCGTAAGCAACAACAGGTACCCCCCAAACAATAAAACAACAGGGTTATGCCAACGCGGGCGGTATTGCTTGTCCAAGAAACACAAAAACACATAAAATACGAAAGCGAGCTCAACAACTAAACGGAAAAATAACGTTTTTGTCGTGATAAACGGAAATAAATACTTTGACCAAACCAGCAGAGGCGCAAACACCGCGGAAGCGAGAAGAACAATGATGGTCCATTTGAGGATGGGAACGAGTTTGTGAGTGGACATGGGATTAAATCTTATTTCTAAGTTCAAAGCACGAAGCACGAAATTCGAAACAATATCAAAATCAAAATTCAAACATCAAATATCTAAATGAAAAACCAAAATGCAAAGTGATTGATTCTTTTTGATTTTGAATTTTCGTTTTGATTTTTAAGATTAGAAATTTGCATTATTTTTTCGAATTTCGATATTCGAATTTCGAATTTACTCTAGGCGACTCTCTCTTTAATTGCTTCATAACACCGCTCCAAGTACCAATGTGCCTGTTTCCAATTTTGTTTTGATAATTCAATATTGGCGAGCGTCGCTAAATGAGCGGACTTTGAGGCTTGAAGAACAGAAATGCGAAACTTTTCAGCAAAGAGCGTTTTCAACTCTTGTTCGTTTCTCCCATTCTTCCAGAGTAAAATTTCCAAATCCGCAATGGTCTCGGGTTCAAACGCGAATTTCAACCCACGCCTAACGATACCGTATAATCCTTTCAACGAACGTTTTGCCTTATCCCATTCTTCCTCGCGTCCGTATAGCACCGCGTTTGCCATGGCGACCCCAGCTTCTTTCGCGAGATCCTTCGAAAACCCATACAATTCTTTCGCATACCGGGCCATCAAATCTCTCAATCTGTCACGGTTACTTCCATTCGCAAGCTCCTGATGCCATGCTAACTCCAGATCGGCAAGCATTTTCGGATTAAATTTCATGTGCTCCTCGGAGTCGTTTCCTCCAAACCGCCGCCGCCTTCGGGAATAATCAAGGATTGCTTCACGCAATTTTTCCACGGTAAAGTCGGGTAAATGATCGGATTCCCAATAATACTCAGCATAATGCATTTGCCAGGGCAGCAGTCCGCTTGTTCTCTGTTCACCCGACGGCCTAATGAACAAGTCGACGTAGGGGTACGGCTGATCGCCTGTGTCTAAAAACTGTTCGATCAGTTTTTCGTCAATTTGTTCTGCCCGGACACCGGCACGGACGATTTTCTGAACAGCCCGCACAATCTCATCATGTCCGCCATAATCAAGCGCAACGTTCATCACGTGGCTTTTGCAGTGATACGTCTCCAACTCAACTGAATGGATATATTCGATGAGATCTTTGGGAAACCGGTCTTTTCGACCAAGATGAACAAACCGCACGTCTTCTTTTTTTGCGATCTTCTTTGCTTCGTCGACCATTCTCCAGTACAACTTCATGAGGTAACTAATTTCCTCCTTGGACCGATCCCAGTTCTCTGTTGAAAATCCCCAAATGGTGAACGTATGGATTCCCCAATCCCGCGCCGCTTTCGCCACTTTGATCCCCATGTCAAACCCGGCATTGTGGCCCTGCAACGTTGGTAGGCCACGAGATCGAGCCCAACGCCGATTTCCATCTAGGATAAGAGCAATATGATTTGGAACCTTTGTACCCGCCGGAAGGACTAGTTCTTTACTATTCTTTTGAAACACGTTCATAGTACAATACATTGCGTTAGACCGTTCACGCGGTGACAGCGGGTCAACCTGGAGTGGTTGACACACATACTCGCTTTCGCATTGATTTTTATCGCATTAAAACGTAAGATTACTATATCACACATCACCTATGAACTTCAAGAAAGGAATCTTACTCATTGGCGACATCGTGATCTATTATCTCGCGCTTTTGTTGACGCTCACCATCCGCTACCAGGAATTCCCCCCTTCGAGCGAACGCATACAGCTTCACCTCACACCATTTAGCATTGTCCTTCTGATATGGCTTCTGGTCTTTTTAATCGCTAACCTCTATTCCCTTGCATTTTCCAAACGCGATCTCACGTTTGTGAAGTCGTGGGTCACCGCGTCGGCTGTCAATCTGTTTCTTGCGTTCGTATTTTTCTACATCGTACCGACCGGCATCAAGCCTCGCGCGAACATGTTTTTGCTCGCCGCGTTTTTTTTCGCGCTCCAATACCTCTGGAGAACCATTTTCCAACACTCCATCAGTAGTGGTTATTTCCTCAGGCCAACACTGTTCATTGGCAGTTCCCCCGAGTCGCTTGAATTGGCTCGCGTCATCGCTAAACGTCCTGGACTAGGCTTTCGCGTCGCGGGATTCATGCGCGCCAACTTGCCGATTCATGAATTTCCGATTGTCCCAGCGGATCAATCCCTTGCAAGTATCCTCGACCAAAATTCAATCAGGTGCGTCGTTCTTGATGAAAACCTAAAGGATCCACAAATCATTAAAGACACGTTCCTTGCCCTTTCAAAATCCATTATGGTTTACAGTGTGGCAGATTTCATGGAGCTCATAACCGGCAAGGTTCCTGTCAGCATCATTCAAGAATCGTGGTTTTTGCAGAACATTGCCAAACGCGATAAATCCGTATACGAGACCATAAAACGAATGTTGGATATCCTCTTTGTTCTTGTCGCCGCGGTTCCATCGCTGCTAATTCTCCCGTTCGTTGCTGCTGCTATCAAGCTCACAAGCTCCGGTCCTGTGTTTTTCACGCAGACGAGAACCGGGCGTCTTGGCAAACCGTTTCGTGCGATCAAATTCAGAAGCATGAAATTGCATGATGAGACGAGTGGTCTTCAGTGGGCTACGCGCAATGATCCTCGAGTAACACCGTTCGGACGGTTTATGCGGGCAACCAGGCTTGATGAAATTCCGCAACTTTGGAACATCTTAAAAGGAGATCTTTCGCTGGTCGGTCCGCGTCCCGAACGCCCAGAATTCGTAGAACAACTCAAAACCATTGTCCCGTTTTACAACGAACGTCACCTTGTCAAACCGGGTATCACCGGTTGGGATCAGATATCAGGTGTTTACCACAGTGCCTCCCCCGAAGACACGTTGGAAAAACTTCAGTACGATCTCTATTATGTAAAAAATCGTTCCTTTTGGCTTGACTTGCTCATTATTCTTAAAACAATTAAAACCGTCATCAGCGGCGCGGGAAGATAAGCAACAAAATTTCAAATTACAAATCCCAAATTCCAAATAAATTCCAATTTCCAAAACTCAAAACGAGCTACGGTACTTTTTAACATTTCGAATTTGAGATTTGGAGTTTATTTGTGATTTGGTGGTTGGAGTTTGGTGCTTTTAGTAAGTGGTGTATACTAATGATATGGATACAGTTGAACAAAACCGAACGCTGCATAAACCCGAGTTGTCAGTCGTCGTCCTCTGCTATCGCGCAGAGGATCTTGCCCGCGAATTTGTTGGTCAATTACAGCGGGAACTTGAGGAAGCTCACATAGATTATGAACTGATCCTTGTCGCGAATTATCACGAAGGAAAACCCGATCGAACACCTATAATTGTCCAGGAGATCGCAAAGGGCAACCCGCGCATCAACGTCGTTGCGAAACGCAAAGAAGGAATGATGGGATGGGATATGCGCTCAGGCCTCGAAGCGGCTCGAGGAGCCCATATCGCTGTGATTGATGGTGATGCGCAAATGCCATCGAGTGACATTGTAAAAGTATATCGAATGCTCCAGGTTGGAAAGTACGACTTAGTGAAAACGTTCCGTTCACAACGATTCGATGGAATCTATCGAAGAACAACGTCATTTTGGTACAACATGATGTTTCGAGCATTGTTCCCAGAAAGCGCGAAGTTCCGTGACATCAACTCAAAACCAAAAGTCATGACTATGGAAGCCTATAAAAAATTGAATCTCGTTTCCAGCGACTGGTTCACTGATGCCGAAATCATGATTGAAGCGCTAAAGAACCAACTCAATATTGGCGAGGTTTCGACCATCTTCCATAAAAATGAGCGCAGGTCGTCGTTTGTACCCGTTTCAGCGATCCTGGAGTTCGTAAAAAACCTTTTTTATTATCGATTTTTTAAAAAATAATCATGGACTCAACCGCCTACGACAAAACAGATGAACTTGAAAACCGATACTGGTGGTACATCGGACGGCGTTTTGTGTTCGACAAAATCCTTGACCGATATTACGGTAACAAACCCGAATCAACAATTGCCGATATTGGATGCGGAACCGGAGGAAACATCCCCACACTGCAAAACCACGGTCAGGTCGTCGGTCTTGATATTTCCGAGAAAGCGCTTGACTACTGTCGGAGCAAAGGCTATGCCAATACCCATCTCATGCCGTCCGAGATTCCCAATACTGGTCTTGAAAACGAATCAGTCGACCTTATCACAATGTTTGACGTCCTTGAACACATCAAAGACGATCATGAGGCACTTGCGGAATATTACCGTGCACTTAAACCCGGTGGTATGATCTTCCTCACCGTACCCGCGTTCAAGCTTCTTTGGAGCGAACTCGATGAACATCTGCATCATTTTCGAAGATACAAAAAAGGCGAGCTCAAATTAAAGCTTGAACAAACCGGCTTCGAAATCATAAAACTTTCGTATCTTTTTTTCTTCACCTTTCCACTTGTTTTTTTCTATCGGGTGATTGGTAATTTTCAAGAAAAACGTTTTCACCCTCAATTTACCTACACGGAATTTCCGAAGCCAATAAATTGGCTTCTCATTTCTTTTTCAAAAATTGAGTCATTCCTTCTTCGCTTTATCAATCTCCCTTTCGGATCATCAGTTATTTGCCTTGCCCGAAAATCTGTGAAATAGCCAACATGCGACTCAAACCCTTCGCCAGGACATTGCTCGTCGGACTCGCACTTTTGATCCCGTCATTGATCGTCTTTTTCCCAGTTCTATTCAACGGTCGCGTATTTGCAGACGGGGATGCGTTGCTCCAAATGTACCCAGCCGCGCAGGCACTAAAGTACGCCGTCGAAAGCGAACAATCATTTGCGTGGAATCAACATATTCTCACGGGATTCCCCATGGCAGCAAGCTTCATTGGCGGATTCTTTTCCCCTCTCTATCACGCGCTTTTTGGATCATTTGACGTGCTCATGGTTTATCACGTGCTTACGGTTTTCAACTTTACACTTACCGCGTGGCTCACATACGCTGTTTGCCGGAACCTGAAATGTTCTATCACACCCTCGCTTTTTGCCGGCATGGCGTTTCCTTTGGCAACCGCATACTGGCTGTTTGGAACAAACCTGACGGTAACTTCCGGATTCCCGGCGATTCCCGGGCTTCTCCTTACCACGCTTCTCATCCAACGCGCGGTTTCGGTAAAGAAAAAAATCATTATCACAACCATTTCCGGCGTCATTCTCGGTCTCTTGATGCTTCAGGCGCACCCACAATGGCCCATCATGGCGATGATGCTGGCGGGGGCGTTTGCGGTTTTTTCAGATATTCAAAAAAAACTGTCATCTCGAGCGGAGCATAGCGAAGTCGAGAGATCTCATCATGCGCACGTCATATGCGGAATGAGATTTCTCCACTCGCTCCTTCGTCGCTCGGTCGAAATGACAACGGTATTGAAAACAACTTACTGGTTTCTCCTTACCACCATTATCGGTCTTCTCATCTCGCTCCCACAACTCCTTGCCTCAACAGTCATCGGCGACTTTTCAGCGCGAGGAGCGGGAATCGCGTATTCAAACGCGACCGTCGGCTCACTTTCTCCGGGAGACGCGCTTTCCTTCCTGCTCCCAAACCTCAACGCGCCGTTTATTATTCAAAAACCGTATTTGCTCTATATGGGAGCTATTCCGTTTTTGCTTTTTATCATCTCACTCTCTTTCTACTTTCAAAAAAAACAAAAAATAACGTCATCCTCGACTTTGATCGAGGATCCAGAAACAAAAAACAAACAATCCCGACGCCCTCTCGGAATCGGGACTCCGACCGAAGCGTCGGAGCAAAAAGATTTAAATTCTGTTAGTTTTTCTTTTGGTTTTCTGGATTCCCGCCCACGCGGGAATGACGAAGAAAATGGAATGTATTATTATAAATTTTTCTTTTGGGTGTTTCTAACCTGTCTCATTACCGCAATCAAACACTCGCCATTTTTCTGGGCCATTCATCAACTCCCACTGCTCGATGCATTTCGAGAGCCATCCAGGTTTATGTACATCGGATTGTTCGCGCTGAGCATCCTATCTGCATACGGCCTTGAAGCGCTACTCTCTCCTAACCCGTTGATGCCAAAGATAAAACGTATCACAAGGTGGTTCGTTCGTATAAGTACCGTAATAATAATTGGCTCTGCTGTTGCAACGCTCACCGTACGAGTATTCGGTTCAACCATACTGAACGCAGTTAAAACACATTTTGATGCAAACGTCTACGCATCAACCACCAAGCTCCCAATCGAACACTATCACGCTATTATTGACCAACTCTTCCAACAGATCGTGAGCGGCATCACGCTTTTGAACGTTCAGACAGCAATCGGCGTTACGTCATTACTATTGGGCTCGCTGCTCATTGCGTGGTATATAGAACAAACAAAAGAATCGTCACCCTCTCTTCCGTC
>CAYYDP010000049.1:0-9065 GCA_964470645.1 uncultured Gammaproteobacteria bacterium | reverse complement strand
CCCATATTCGTCCGCCAAATATGGCGGCCGAACATCGCATACTCGGATACGTTGTACTTGAACATTAACCACAAATCAACTCACCGCTCTTCCCACTTCCTCTCCGGACACGATGTAGTTACTGAAATCAACTTAGAACGCTTTCCTTCCTCTCCCCAAACATACACCGGTGAAATGGAATATTCGTACTCCTGATCAGCAACCACGTCCCGATCTTCGAATTGAGGGCTATTCACCTCGGCAATCTTTTCAAATTCCTTTTGATCACCAGTCGTTCTGTACACTCGATACGATGACGTTTCTGGCAACGAATTCCAATCAAGCCGCACAGAAGAGCAGGTCGCCTCCTCAACGCGGAGTATTCCCATTATACACTCAGTCGTATGAACCTCAATGGGACATATCTGTGAACCCTCCGGGACGCATCCACGCAACGCATTCATACTCGTCCAGTTGCTTCCCCGCGCTCGAACTGAGTATTCATATTCAATGCGGGGCAAAACGGATCTATCCGTGAAAGAACAAAAAGAAGAACCACACCGAGAAATATCTTTTTGTGCTACCGACGCAACCGACCGAGGAGTGAACGACGGTCCCTCTGCTCTCAATATATCATACACAACTGAAACATCATCAATAGACTGCCACGACAGCGACACAGAATCGCATGAAGTCGCCACAGCTTCTTTAATCACAAAAGAAGTTGGTCGAATCACTGATTCTGAATTAGTATTCAATGACTGATCGTTTGTTTGATCAGACGATGAATCCAACCATTGAGGAGTATTGAGTGCCCGCTGCGAAAAGGGGTCCCTGAATAACAGCACGGCTGCGGCAGCTCCAACCATTATAAGAGCCGCCGTGAGTACGATATAACGATTCCTGATCATACTGAAAACCTTGACCCATGAATGAATAACCACACATACCACACAAGCAGCACAAGACAAGCAATAATGAGTACCCACCTCATCAAACGGCTCCGCGAAAAATGCTCATGTCCCGCTGGTGCTGGTCCGTGCTCGGCAAGCGCGCCCTTCTCCTGCCCCACCGAAGCGTGAATCGATACTCCTCGATGCGGATAGAGAAGAATATATTCAATCATCCGGATTGCCACGATGAGCGCCAGCGCGCTCGTCGCGAGCAGGCCCATGGGGGGAAACCCTGGCATGTCATACTCTGCCGACTCACCCTGCAGCCACCAACGTTTCCAACGCGAAAACTTCATAACGATCACGTGAACGAGTGTTGCCGCAATTACCACGCGTAGCCCCCACCGCTGAAGAGCCCACCATACGCGCCCTCCAAGTCTGACAATCTCTTTCTGCCTTGAAATCCACATGAGATACCCAAGCATCAACACCCCGACCATCCCGGGAATAAACGAGTCAAGGCGATCGGCGTACGAAACGATCGGAAACCGTTCAGGTAAAAAGAGTAACGAAATAATCCCATGCGCGACAGCGAGTATCCCACCGACAATCCCGACTTCTTTTCGGTAACGCACATAGTATCCTCCCCAAGAAATATATCGCATAAGCGGACCAATCAAAAATACAAGCGCGAGCAAAAAGACGCTTGCAGACGCCAACGCCTGATTGGCCAAATACTCGTTCAACTCGCCCCGACGCGCAACCAAATACACAAGAACCACTGCCGAACTCGTTACGCCAAGGAAACCCGCGACCACATAATCTTTTAACGATGAGGGTTTATGCATACCCAGTAAGACAACATTGGCTGTAAAATGGTTTTGAAACCATTTTATAACAAACTTGCCATAAGTGTTAAACTTTCATTATTGCTTTATCGCTCTTAATACGAAATAAATACTGACCAAGTGATATGCCAATGTTGCTCTACTGGGCATACCAATTACAAAATATTTCACTGCCTTGTAAATATCGTTACCACGTAACATACCCGTGCGATTCAAGTGCAAGTTTGGGACGAGGTTTTGCCAAAGGGTCAAATCGGTATACGGTTATGGAGCAATTTTTTACGTCGTTCTTCTCAACACTCAAGACTTGCTTTTCATTCAACTTATCAAGCAATGTTCGAAACGCCATCAACACAGCTGCGTGCGTGACTACACACACGCTCAATCCCGAGCAGTCACGAATCAACATCGACATAAACGACCATACCCGAAGATTGACGTCTGGATATGATTCACCACCAATCGGACGGTAGTAATATTTTTTCTCACGAAGCTTGCGTTCATACTCTGAAGGATACATCCGTTTCACCTCATCATAGGTTAATCCATTCCAAATTCCAGACTCCTTCTCTCTGATACGTTCGTCAATCTCAATATTGCTAACACCAATCTTAGCGCCAATAATAGAAGCTGTTTCAAATGTTCTCTGATAGGGGGAACTGAACACAGCATCAAACTGCTTATACGTCCGTTTTAAATAAACTCCTGTTTTCAGTGCCTGCTTTCTGCCAAGCGTCGGAAGGTGAAAATCCGCGTTTCGCGTCTCTTTCATGACCTTTGGATAGATCTTCAACTTACCCGAATACATCAGATTCTCGTGTTGGTTGTTCACTGATTCCCCATGTCGAACCAAAACCAATAAATTTGGACGAGTAGCTACAAAATGTTCCTGAGAATCACGCATAGTGAATATTTTACCACAAAATAAGTCATAAGGCACATTGACATCTAATTATTTGTTTCAGTCAGATTCTCACGTAAAAATTTCTTAACTAGCTTACCGAGATATTCCAAAATAGTCCGATGTTCTTGAACATACACATCTCTCGTCAAATGCGGTAAATATTTTCTTAAAGCTTTGAAATATGACTCAGAACTATATCTCCCTCCTGAACCCACGTCCTCAATGATATCAGCAAGAGCGTTATAATATATTTGAGCCAATTCACGAGAAAGTTTCCCTTGCTCAACGTATTCATCAACTTTTCTCTGCAAACGTATCAATGTAGTTTGTCTTGCCTGCTCATAATCAATACGGTCATGTGGCTCATCCTCCACCTCATACTTACGCGCCGCCTTATCCAGCTCCACTTCCCGCGGTACCTTTACCTCACGGATTATTCGTGCCACCACGTTGCGAGAAACGCATTGCCGATATTCAACATGTTCAGATAAAACATCAAGCGTCTTCCGTATTATCTCAACAACTGGATAACTTGGTCCGACTTCGGTGAGCACCTCTCGCACCAACTCATCAGCTGGGAATAGGGGTTTATCGGACTTCACATCACCCTCAAATTGGGAGAAAGAAATATACTTCACGCCACCACGGGAGGCAATGTCAATATCAATAGCCCCCTTTATCGCCACGTCAATGTTCCTTGATATCTTTGCTCCTTCGGGGTCGCGCTCTTTGAAAATGCGTGAAAGTTCCTGTTTCGTCTTTTTTATCACCATACGGCGTAACATGACCAATAACTCCTCATCATTCAGCTTTGCTCGCGAATCTATATATGGTCCGAAATACCTTCTAAACTGAACGTACTCATTCCTTTCGTTGAGGGTAAATAAGGTTGCGATGCAATCCATGGCTAAATCACGTAGTTCTTGTTCATTCCGATGATTTCGGTCGCGGATTCTCTTTCCCGTAATTTCCTGGTATTTCAAATAGCCTTCGGATATTTTTAAACATTGGGCAACAAATTCCGAGAGTTCAAATTGTGAGTAGCCACCAAGAGTTATTTTCTGAATAAGCATCGAAACCCTGCGGACTTCAACCTCTTTCTCAAAAGATTTCCCATGCAAATAAAAACGTTTCCACCATTTTGGTGGGAGCGATGCAATAATTCTTAGCCAGTCAATTGTGCCATTTGCCCCCCTCACATTTCTTTGAAAGAATGCATACAAGCCTGAACCTCTCTGGATGACAAATGTGGGATTGAATGTTTGGGGATTCGCATGCCGAAGAAGACTCTCTAGCTCTCCAACTGCTTTCTCAAACTCTCTTCCGATTTGTTTAAATTTATCTCGCCACTGGACAGGGAGCGCTCGAACAACCCTTTTCCAGTCGACAAGATTATTCTTATCCCTCACATTTCTCTGAAAATAGGCATAGAGACCGAGGTCATGCTCGGAGATGTAGGTAGGGCTAAATTCTGAAGGGTTGGTTTTTTCCAGAAGACTCTTCAATTGTTCAGTAGCCCCCTCAAATGAATACTTGGTGAGGACCTCTTTCATTTTCCGCTTGGTTTCGTCTCGCATCCCCACCCGCCATCTACCTTGCCACTCTTGCGGCAATCTGGAAACGAGTGTTACCCAATCAATATCGTTCTCTTCAGTTCTCAAGTTCCACGAAATCCTTTTATATAAATTTTCATGCTCGTTTTGAATCCAGCCAGCATTGAAGGTTTCTGGCTGCTCATGTTCGAGGAATGCTAAGAGGTTTTTCGCAGCTTCATTGAAGGTGATGGCTCGCTGCGGCTCCCACTTTTTCACCCACTTTGGGTCAAGCCGCGCAATCAACGTATCCCAATCAATATCACGCTTGCCTTGCCGCAAATTTCTTACCAACAAAAGATAAAATACCTCGTTCTGCTCCCGAATCCAGTTGGGGCTAAATATTTCTGGTTGCTCCTTTTCTAAAAACTCGGTCAGACGGTTCTTGGCATCGTCCAAGGTAAAGACCACTGGCTCTTGATACCGCCACTTTTCCTGCCATTCTTGAGGGAGCCTTCCAATCACCAGCTCCCAATGAAGTCCTTTTTCAGTTCTAAGTTTGCGGTCAGCAAGGTAATGAAGCGGTTGAGGACAATTTTTTTGTATCCACTTGGTGTTAAACGAATCTGGCTTTAGTTTTTCCAGTTTTAACCGCAATAATTCGACGACTCTGTCAAGGGTTAATCCTCTTTCTGACGATGCGTACTCCCATTTCTCTTTCCACGGCTCTCCAAGCGCATTTATGACAGATACCCAATCAATACCCCCTCCTGCATTTCTTACGTTTCTTGAAAAATACTCGTAAAGCTTTTTATCCTGATTCACTATCCAAGATGGATTGAAAGAGTCTGGTTTTTCTTGTTCGAGTAATGTCTTCAGCGCGGATATTGCGGTTCCAATGTTACGGCTCGTCATCTCTATTATTTCAAATTTGTCCGCGAAACCTAGTTTTTTGATAATGAAATCCCAATCTACCTTACCGTCGAGCGTACGGAACCTCCGCCGCATCATGAGTTCCATTGCCTGAGCGTTCTCTTTGAACCAAGTTGGCGATAATTTTTCAGGATTAGCGTCTGTAATCATCTGCCTCAGCTTGGCAAACCTATCTTCATTTACGTGCCACATCATCTCCTCCCAAACTCTGTTCCTGATAATATCCGATTTCTCTTTGAGTGCAGGATACTGCGCAATGATGCGGTCAACCTTTTGATTGCACCATTTCCCGAGCATTGCAGGGGTCATTGCTGGTGGCAAAGTATCAAGCACCTTCTGGATAACTACTTGCTCTTGGCTTTCAATTGAAATCTCTTTTTCTAAGTTTGCTTTTGTGATTAAATTTTCAACAAACTTACGTTCTAAAACCTTCATATGTTTACTATTCAGCTCCAAATTATGTTCATTCCTCCAACTACTTAATTATCCAAACTTTTCCAGAGATACCACGTCCCGATTGAACGGTACGGTTTCCACTGTTCAGCAATTCGTCTGATCATCCGCTCGCTCGGACGAGCTTTGAAACCATATGCTTTCTGAATCGCGTTTTGCAAACCCAAATCATCCACTGGCAGCACATCAAGCCTTCCAAGCGAAAACATGAGGAACATCTCAGCAGTCCATCTCCCAATTCCCTTCACCGCAATTAACTCCTTGATCACCTCTTCGTCCGATAACCTTGAGAATGTTTTGTGTTTAATAGTTCCACTCTTCCAGTGTTTGGCTAGATCACGAAGATACGTCATCTTTTGAGGAGAAATACCAACAGACTTGAGCTTGACATCTGACAATTTCAAGATTCCTTGCGCCGAGATCCTCCCTCGTAACAATTTCTTAAATCGAGCAACAATCGTCGCTGCGGCTCGCACCGAGATTTGTTGCGAGATAATCGCATCCGCAAGCGAATCAAAATACTTACCCACGGGCTGCGCGCTCATCGTGCACGGCCCATACCTTTTGATAATCAATTTCAACACCGGATCTCTCCGCGACAGCAATCGTTCAGCATCTTTCAATGATTTATTCTGCATAGATTCATTCGGCGCACTTCGATATATCGTAATATCGAAGTACACTACACCTTCTTGATTTGTTTAATTAATTCCAACAATTCCTGATGCACGAGACCATTCGAGATCACAAACCCTAACCCATCCTCGTCATACCTCCTGCTCTTCCCCTCTAAATCCGTCGCGACACCACCCGCTTCCTCAGTAAGAATCTTCAGTGAGGCTACTTCGTAATCATCTGGTCCGAAAAACACACTACTTGCAAATTTCCCATTTGCAACCTGGATTGCACCATATATGAATGACATGAGCTTAAAGGCTTTTGCGTTTTGTTTCTTAAGAACTTCAAATAACCGCGTTTTTGAATACGCTGTAATGCCGCCACCCTCAACATTTAAGTATGTATTCTTTAAGGCGGCCTCATTATTCACGCGAATACTCACACCATTCCGAAACGAGCCACCGCCACGAGTCGCCCAATACAGATTCTTGCCAATCGGATCATTCACTAGACCAAGTACTGGCTGGCCATCCTCCCGATCAACGAGAGCGATGGAAAAGGTAAACATGGCAAGTCCGCAAGAAAATGGAATCGTTCCATCCACTGGGTCGCAGAGCCAGAGGTATCGCGAACCCTCCTTCATCATACTCTCTTCTTCGCCTTTGATACTGTGATCCGGAAACGCAGTATGAATTCGGTCAATGACTAGCTTATTAATCTCGAGATCCGCTTGTGTCACGGGGGTGTTATCTGCTTTCCACGTACTTTCGGTTTCAAATCCAAAATACCGGAGCGCGATCTCCCCTGCTTCATGCGCTAATGTTTTTGCAAATTTCAAATACCGCTCGGTGTTATTGATCATAATTTCACTACTCAGCAAACTAACCTCATGGAACCCTTCGGGCGAAGGGTTCCATGGTAACATTTACTTCTTCTTTCTATTCATGATAATCTCGGATACCTCAATATCCTTTGGAGCTTCAAGTGTTTGAATGATCAGACGCGCAAGGCCTTGTGGATCAACATAGGCACTCAAATCAGCCGCATCTTGCCTCGTGAACTTTTGGACAAACCGTGATTGAAACCCACATGGAGCGCACAACATCACCCGACAACGCGAGTCTTTAAGCTCAAGCCGAAGATTTTCCGTGAATCCTCGAAGACCCCACTTCGAGGCGCCATACGCCGCCTGATGCGCATATGTCTTGTAGGCAAGTGTCGACGCGATATTCACAATATCTGCTTCATTCTTCTTAATAAGATCGAGCAAACCGGAGGTCAGGAGCATCGGCGCAATCAAGTTTAATTGAATCGCGCTATTCGTTGCGTCATACGTCAAAGCACTCAACGGCTCGGAAACGAATCGTCCAGCGTTATTAATCAGAGCGTCAAATTGATCATGTTCTCGGTGAATGATTTCGACCGCGTTTTTCAGCTCCTTCTGATCAGTCAAATCAGCAGGAACGTGGACAACATTAAGTTCCTTTGGCTTCGTACGCGAAAGACAAACCACTTGAACACCTTTTTCAAGGAGTTGCTTTGAGAGCTCATACCCGAGCCCGTCGCTTCCGCCTGTGATAATGATTTTTTGCATAGTTATTCAGTATATGCAATCCGAAACCGATATTCCGGCAGATACCATGTTTCCAATTCAGGTTTAACGTCATTCAAAACATCCTTGTACTTCTCATCATAATGACAAATCATCCTGATCGGTAACAATCCAAATCCGTTCAGAACTTCCCCAGCTATTTGACTATAAAACACTTCACAAAGAACATTCGCGCCAGCCGAGTCTGCTGCTATAATCTTACCATCAAACATCTGTTTCAAATCTGGAAATGGCCTCAATGCATCTAAAAGTCTTTTTGAAAATCCTCCGTGAAGGAAAATAATATCAGAACTTGCGACTTGATCTCGAAATTGTTCAAGCTTCGCGGTTTCGAACAACAGCGTTTTTGAACCTTTATTGTGGTTAAATTGCTCAGTGTTCGAGGCTACATTTTCCTCAATCCGATCAGAATCTTTCGCAAAATACACTAACAAAACCTTAGCCTGGTCCGGAGCGTCTTTGACAACTTCACGAAAAAAATCATCGTTAACAAATTTTGTCCCATACACATACCCTCCATGTAAAATATATTTCGTTTTCATATTTGTGTAACTCTCATCACTGTTTTATAAATGGTTTCATTCATAGGAACAGGAATACCCAAAGACGCCGCCAATCGAACCAATTTCCCATTCAACGACTCAATCTCAGTTCGACGTTTGTGTTCAATATCCACGAGCAACGAAGATTTTGAATTTGGTGCTGTGCGTTGTGCAGCCGCTATTGTCGCATCAACAATATCATCTGGCAAATTCACTCCCAAAGCACGTGCAACGGTCTCGGCCTCTTTCAAAACAGTTTCATACTCTTTGAGCGAATCCGAATTGGAGAGTATTTCGCCGATGGGCTGTTGTTTATATGCGGTCATTCCAGAAAACGCAAGAATGAAAATGAACTTCTTCCAGACATCGCTCATAATGTCAACTGAATACTTGGCATTAATTCCCGCTTTTTGCATCATCGCCTCAACTTCTTTCAAAAAAATATTTTCTGTGTGATTCCTATCTCCAAAAACCAGCGATCGCATTCCTCCAGTCTGCTCAATCAGACCAGGTCCAGTTCGTGCAGAAATCACATAACACACTCCCGGGTATACATTTGCATTCGGGATAAACTTTTTAATCTCCATGTCATTATCAACGCCATTTTGAAATGTGATTATGTGAGTTTTGTTGGAATTGGCAACCTGAACTAATTCAATCGCGACCTGTTGCGTGTCATATGTCTTAACGGTGAACAATACTAATTCTGGATCACGCAACCCGCTAACACGCTGAACAACCTGAACTGGCT
>CAYYDP010000048.1:0-9120 GCA_964470645.1 uncultured Gammaproteobacteria bacterium | reverse complement strand
TATCCAAATCATTCAAGATTATTCCAAAGAGTGCAATATGTACTTGACTAATACAGACGCTTGACAGTGCTGATGTGGTGTGGTATAGTAGCAGCGTTCTGATAGGGGTAAACGGTCATCCTCTTTCTTAAATAGAAAGGTAGGGAAACTACCCACATCATTGGACGTAAATTTAGTTTCGCGGGTAATTTGGAATTGTATCGTTTTCAACCAGTTTCCGGCGAAGTTTTGTGAAGCAATCCGGTATGGATGCTTCTCTAGGAAAGGTTTGCCACATGGCAAAGAAGCTTTATGTAGGGGGCTTGCCCTACGCATACACAGACGCTCAATTGAGCGAGCTGTTCTCGCAAGCCGGAAAGGTTGAATCAGCGCAGATCGTTATTGATAAATTTTCAGGACGATCACGAGGATTTGGATTCGTTGAAATGTCATCCGATGAAGAAGCCGATAAGGCAATCGAGATGTTCAACAACTACGAACTTGAAGGACGCAATCTCGTTGTCAACGAAGCGCGACCTCGAGAAGAGCGACCGCGAGGAAGCTTTGGCGGTGGTAACCGCGGAGGCGGATTCGGTGGTGGTAACCGCGGAGGCGGATTCGGTGGACGCGGAGGCGGAAGAAGCGGAGGATTCGGTGGACGCGGCGGATCCAACGATGGACAATATTAATCTATTGAACACGTTAATGGGAGGACCGTCTTGGAAACGAGACGGTCTTTTCAATGAACCCAAACTGAAACCAAAATCACAAGCACCAAATCCCAAATAAATTCAAAACCTCAAAATTCAAAATTCCAAACAACGCAATTTTTTGAGCTTTTGATATTGGAATTTATTTGGAGTTTGGGATTTGTAATTTGGAATTTTAAGATGTATGAATACCAATATCCGAAATATAGCGATTATAGCCCATGTCGACCATGGCAAAACAACATTGGTCGATGCGTTGCTGAAACAAACAAAAGTTGATCGTCATATCGACGAAATGGGGGAACGAATTATGGATTCCATGGATCTTGAGCGCGAGCGGGGAATCACGATCAAAGCAAAAAACGCCAGTGTTGTGTTTGATGGTGTTAAAATTAATATTGTCGACACACCAGGCCACGCCGACTTTGGCGGGGAAGTGGAGCGAACTCTTCAAATGGTTGATGGCGTACTCCTCCTTGTTGACGCGAAAGAAGGTCCCATGCCCCAAACTCGATTTGTGTTGAAGAAAGCGCTTCAACTCGGACATAAAGCAATTGTTGTAATCAATAAAGTTGACCGTCCAGACGCACGCATTCAAGAAGTCGTGAACAAAACGTTTGATCTCTTTGTTGAGTTGGGAGCTAACCATGATCAGCTCGATTTTCCGATCGTATACGCTTCCGGCCTGCGCGGATATGCATCATTGGAACCTCTCGTAGAGACACGAGATCTCGTGTCTCTACAGGAAGACGGGATGAAGCCATTATTTCAGACCATTATCAAACATATTCCAGCACCCATTGTTTCAGCCGACAAACCTCTTCAAATTCTTGTACTCGCGCTTCATTATGATTCATACAAAGGAAAAATGGGAATCGGCAAAATCATCTCTGGTAACGCGTCCGTCAAACAACCTATAGTTGCCATCGAACACAACGGCAAGCATGTCCCCGGAAAAATCACGGATATACTAGTATTTGAAGGACTTGAACGTATTTCTGTTGCATCGGCTCAGGCTGGTGAAATTGTCGCAATCGCCGGATTGCCGGACGTCCATATCGGAGAAACCATTGCTGATGCCGCAAACCCTGTTCAAATACCACCCGTGAGCATTGATGAGCCAACCGTGCAAATGAATTTCTTGGTAAACACAAGCCCGTTTGCCGGAAAAGAGGGTAAGTTCGTCACGTCACGAAACCTTCGCGAACGATTGTATAAAGAACTTGAAACCAATGTCGCCCTTCGCGTGGAAGATACCGAAAGTCCCGACACGCTCATGGTTGCCGGGAGGGGAGAGATGCACTTGGGGGTTCTGATTGAAACCATGCGGCGCGAAGGATATGAGTTTCAAGTTTCACAGCCAAAGGTGATCTATAAAGATATTAATGGAAAAAAGTGTGAGCCGTTTGAATATCTTGTCATTGATGTTCCTGCGGACTTCCAGGGTGCAGTCATTGAAGAAATTGGAAGCCGTAAAGCGACTATGATCACCATGGAAAATACCGACCACGGTGAGGTTCATTTTGAATACTCGATTCCGACCCGAGCATTGATTGGGTTAAAAAACGTACTCATGACGAAAACAAAAGGATTGGCGATTATGCACCATGTCTTTGATGAGTACAAAGAGCTGGCTGAAGGAGTTAACCCCAATCCCCACGGATCCCTTATTGCGTTTGAAACGGGCACATCAAGCTCCTACGGACTTGAAAATGCGCAACAACGCGGCGAGCTTTTTATTGGTCCCGGAGTTGAAATCTATGCAGGACAAGTTATTGGACAAAATTCACGCGACGAAGATTTGGAGGTAAACGTGTGCAAAGCAAAAAAATTAACGAACATGCGTTCGTCGTCCGCGGATATGGCGATTATCCTCACACCCCCAAAAGAAGTCACGCTCGACTTCGCTCTCGAGTACATTGGAGAGGATGAGCTTCTCGAGGTAACCCCCAAATCCCTTCGTATTCGCAAACGACTTCTTGATTCGAATGACAGAAAACGCGTTCAGAGGGCTGAAAAATAATTAATAGGGAGAATTCACTTTACGAGAAGTGTTCTAAGACCTCACTGATCCCTGAATCTAGAAAAATAAAACTCTGCTTCTTTGTCAGAGGTGTTTTCAATTTCATGTTTAGTATTAGAAGGAAAAATAAACCTATCTCCTTCGACAAAAATTTCTTCTTCTCCTTTAGAGTCCCTAACTACTCCTGTACCCCTTGTAACAACACAAATCTCAACAATGTTATCATGATCATGCAGCTCCCATTTTGCATATGGTGGTAAGTACCCATAGGTATATGCTTCAAAGTATTTTGAGGACGTCTCTTCTTTTGAAACAACCATCTTTCGTGAACCAGATGCGTGAGGTGTTCCTTCCACTGGAATGTCTTGAAGATTCATTTTTGAAAACATATGTATCATTTTTGGAGCTGATGACGGGAATTTTACCCCGCACCTTTATCACGGTTGGGAGCGGATGACGGGAATCGAACCCGTGCCACAACCTTGGGAAGGTCGTGTACTACCATTATACTACACCCGCACAGTGTTACTTTAACCCTTCTTGCCTTTGCTTGTCCAGTGGTGTATCATGGGGATGAGGATGTCGCGGATTGTAACGTTCACTAGATTGTCCCATCTATGAACGCGAATATTCAACATAATTTAGGTCAACCCAAAGACCTTGTAAACAAGGACCACTTAACCAACCTCACCGATGCGCTCCATCGGTTTTTTTATTTTAGAACTTACAACAATGAAATCGCCGACGACCTTGCGCAAGAAACCATTGCCAGAACCTACAAAGTTCACCCGGAACTTTTTGAATCCGATAGGGCGGGGGAGGGGCGGTCCTATGTTTACGCTACCGCACGCCATGTGTTTGCAAATTTCATACGAGATCAACAACGCCATCAGACAGAAGAATTAACAGACTCAACAAGCGATCGTCGTCGGAACACTGATATACAATTATCGATGGACGCAAAGCTCCTTTGGGCACAAATTAACAAACTCTCAGCCATTGAGCGTTTCGTCCTCCATCATCAGTTTCAACAAGGACTTCCGTTGAGCCAAATCGCGAAAAAAGTAAACAAATCGGTAAACGCAATCAAACTCATTTCATCCCGGGCACGCGCCAAACTTAAAAAGTATTAAAACCTTCTCACGTTCATACCTTCTCGCATCCTCACCCCCACAAAACGACACCTTTTGCTCTCCCTGGTGTTTACTCTACTAGACAGATATGAAGACGTAACGAAAAACTAATAATTACGCGAAGCCGACGAAAGGTCCGGGCGAGTTCACCCAAAACAAAAACAAAGAGTTTTGGATCAACACCCGGATTTTTCATTTGGTAATCTGGCGTGCCGCGAATTGGAATCGATAGGTTGACGGCCTCGAGCGCAACTCTCAACCAGGCGTTATCGAGAGAACCGGTCCGACGTTTCGATTCCTGTTCCTGGTTTACCAGGTAGTGAAACTTTGGCCGTCTTGATACCAGGATCAGCTTAAACTCGACATCGAATGTTAAGATGTAATTACAAACGAAGACGCAATTCAAAATGAAATTTCGTATGCGAAATTTCAATGCCAAGGTTCTACTACCTGGCTTACCAGCCCACCGTTTTTCAGGAGGAACGCGTCGCTCCAACTAAAATGGCTGGAGTAAACAAAGACGCGCGAAAATGGCAAAGCTGGGAGAGGAGTAGTGAGAAAGTTTGAGGAAAAAATCCACAAACAATCTCACGAAATTATTTAAACAATAAACGCAAGAGAGCAAAACGCGGGACGGGATGACAGAACGTTTGCAAGAATCATGATGAATGGTTTTCAGACGGATATCCTGTTCCGCGTTTTGACGTTTAAAAATTCGTATAAATCGAACTTGTTTTTTTATCTATTTTCTTGTAAACTATACATTGTCACATTACTAAGCTGTTAAGAGAAGGATGCCCTCTTAGTTTCCTCCGAAGGCGGATCCGCCTCTGGCGGACAGATGGCAGTCCCGCACCTTCACGCCACCTTAGCTCAGCTGGTAGAGCAGTGCTTTCGTAAAGCAAAGGTCCCCGGTTCGAACCCGGGAGGTGGCTATGAAATCAACAAACGTTCGTCGAGTCATCCGACTCGACGCCCAGTCGGATGACTGGGCGATTCTGACAGAGGGCTTTGAAAAGTTATGAAATTTCTAAAGATTCAAATCTTAATAATCTGTTTTGCACTGCTGTTCATATCAAATTCAGTAAAAGCTCAGGCACAACCAATAACCATTGATCCAGACTGCGGCACGATCGGGCATGCACCCTGCGTTCCGGGTGTCAACACCCATCTTGTTAACATAAACTTGGATACGGTATCAGCGCAACGTCAAGAAGTTGCCATCAATTCTTCGAAACAACCCGAGGGGCAAACACCAATGCCACCGTCAGAATGCGGCATTGCTGGTCTTCCACCTTGCGTCCCCGGAATCAATGCACCACTCCCTCCAAAAAAAACATTTGACGTTATTACCATACCAATATCATCCGTGGCCCAACCATTCGAGGTTCTCGACCCCCCCTACCAAATTACGCTCGCGAATCCGGTATCAAGTCTGGATCTCGTGATTAGTTTAAAACCCTACACCGAAGAGCAACAACAGACGGAGATCTACCAACTCGAACGAAAGCTTGTTCCTCGCGCGTATGAAGACCCCGACATGTACGGGGACTATTCCGAATTCGTTTTTGAGATAGCAGCAAAACAAAACCAACAACCTGTGAACAGTCTTCCCAACCCGCTAACCATCACGCTGCCGTGGCCAACAGAGCACTACATGAAAAAAATAATTCACTACTGGGATGGTAACAAAAAAAATTGGTTTCCCCTTGAATCAACTTCCGATTTCGAACAGCAAACAGTCTCCGCCCTTTGGCATCTTCCGTATGGCCAGTTCGCTGTGTTTGATTCAGTAACGATCTTTGAGGGAGTCGCGAGTTGGTATGAATACAAAAAGTGCAATTGTGCCGCGATCAAAGAGTTCAAGCGTGGCACGTCGTTTCGAGTTACAAACATCACCGACGGAAGCCCTCGATATGGAAAATCTGTTACCGTTATCATCAATGATTATGGTCCCGCAGTTTGGACAAAACGTCTGATCGATCTTGACAAATTCGCGTTTCGACAGATTGCAAACCCATGGAACGGATTAGCCACGGTGAGGGTTGAACTGCTTAACTGAGCCTATGCCCAGTAGAGCAACATTGACAGCTGAGAGGAGAAAGATGGTATAGTTATATTGAACAGTAGCAGTTGTGATTACAACTATCAAATCACAAAGCTGGAAGTATGAAATTCTGCCAGGCAGAATTTCAATGTCAATGTTGTCTTACTGGGTATGATTAAATTCGTCAACGTCTCAAAAGTGTACCCGCTTCGTCACAGATCAGGCGAGTCGAGTCCATCTAACCTGGCTGCGGTCAAAGACCTCACATTCTCCATCAAACCAGGTGAGTTTGTTTCAATCGTCGGACAAAGCGGAACGGGGAAGACCACACTCTTGAAACTCATCATTGCTGAGCTGAAGCCGTCAACGGGGCGCATCATAATCGGAGATTGGGACATCACGGCGATCCGACAATCAGAAATCCCATACCTCAGGAGACAAATCGGAGTTGTGTTTCAGGATTTCAAACTCCTACCATCAAAAACCGTGTTTGAAAATGTTGCGTTTGCCCTCGAGGTCTCCGGCGCCTCCAAACAAATCATATCAGAAATCGTGCCCAACGTACTCAAAATTGTGAACCTTGCGGGGAAGAACGATCGGTTTCCGCGCGAACTGTCGGGTGGTGAACAACAGCGTGTCTCCATCGCACGTTCACTCATCCACCGACCGAAAATTCTCGTTGCCGACGAGCCAACCGGTAACCTTGATTCCATTAATACCCGAGAGATCATTGATCTGCTGTTAAAAATCAACCAACTCGGAACAACCGTCGTCTTAGTCACGCATAACCGAGAGGTGGTCAACGCGTTAAAAAAACGCGTAATCGCCCTGGAGGGCGGCAAAATCATCTCAGACCAAGAGGGAGGAAGATACGTACTATAAATTCAAATTTCAATAACAAATTACAATTTCCAAATAAATTCCAATGTTCAAAATCCAAAACCAATGCAAAAACTGAAAGATTTTCATTTTGAATTTGGAGCTTGTGATTTATTTGTGATTTGATGCTTGTGATTTGAGATTTTAACTTATGATTTTCACATCACTTCAACTTGTTGTCAAATACTTTTTCCAAAACGTCACCCGCAATGTTTGGCTTTCTGTCGTTGCAATAACCATCATGGTGGCGAGCCTCCTTTCCCTCACGTCCATGTTTATCATGAGCGGGGTTGCTGTTTCAACCGTAAACACCATTTCAGAAAAAGTCGACATCTCGCTCTACTTTCCTGCAGAACTTTCGCAAGAGCGCGCCGAAGAATATCTCCGGGAAATCGAACAATTCCCGGAAACCAAACACGCCACCCTCATCTCATCGAAAGAAGCGCTTGACCAATTCATTGCGAATCACAGCGACGACGAACTCATCATGTCTTCTCTCAAGGAACTTGACGGCAATCCCATCGGACCAATCATAACCATCCAGGCAAATACACTCGAAGACTACCCCGCGATCATCGATACGCTCGACAAGCTCTCTATCTCAAAAGCCGCGCAAGAACTGGATTATAAAAACCACGAACAAACCATTGAATCACTGAAAGTCATTATGGGAAAGGTTCGTTTCGCGGGACTCGCCCTCTCCGTTTTTTTCGCGCTCATTTCCTGCCTCACTGTCATCAACACCGTGCGACTCGGCATCTACTCGCATCGTGACGAAATCGGCATCATGAAATTGGTCGGCGCGACCAATGGATTTATCCGTGCTCCATACCTTCTCGAGGGCGTCGCCTATGCCGTTGTCTCCATCGGCATTGCGTGGGGGATCCTTGCGCTGAGCGCGCACAGTCTTTCGGAAAAACTTGCATCTTTTTTTGGTTCAACAGGTTTTTCCGTCACCGCCTTCCTTGCGACCCAAGGGCCAGGGCTTATTCTTGGAGAAGCGATCCTCCTCGCGCTTCTTAATATGCTTGCCGCAAGCCTTGCCCTGAGACGCTATCTTCACGTTTGACAATTTGTCTGTTTTTCAATACAGTAAACGATGTATGGAATTGTCGTTGAATCAAAAAATTCTATCCTATCCTGCTGTTTTTGAACCAGCTAACGAAGGGGGCTATAACGTCTCATTTCCTGCTTTTTCCGGTTGTGTGACCTTTGGAACCTCATTTGAAGAAGCGAAACGAAACGCGCAAGAAGTACTTGAGCTCTGGCTTGAAGAATTGACAGAACAAAATGTACAAATTCCTGCTCACGCGCAACGTCCGATCGTTGACGAGGTCACTGCCATAATTCCGGAAAAAGCAAAGATACACTATGCGCCCGTTATCCGCTAATGAAGTCATCAACGTACTGTTGCGCAATGGTTTTATTTTATCAAGACAAAAAGGAAGTCATCAGATCTATCGAAATACGGTAACGGGAATAATTGTTCCAGTTCCACTTCATGGAATGAACAAACCAATACCGATTGGCACGTTTTTGTCGATTGTAAAACAGTCAAAGATTCCAAAAGAGCAATTTGAAAAATAATATTTATACAAAACGTTCCGTCTTTATTCGCATGAATACTAAAGCGGCCGGCGTGAAATCCCGCACAGAGCTGGGGAGTCGTCTAATGGTAGGACATGGGCCTTTGAAGCCCAGTATAATGGTTCGATTCCATTCTCCCCAGCCTTGTGCGGGAAAGCCGTGAATCGTGGCCTGCCCCGTAGTGAAACAATAGTTTCTACTACTGGGGTTCGATTCCACGTCCCCCAGCCCTGCATGTGATTCAAATTGATTATCAATATGGAGCAGGTAGCTACCTCATCGGTAGCCCGCCGAAGAGGCGGGGACAGCGGCCTTTGAAGCCGTGAATAATGGTTCTCCACCTCATCGGTGGATGTGCCGAAGAGGCACAGATTCCACGTCCCCGAGATGAATGCAAGAAGTCACAAACGCTATTATGTCTTTCACCAAGAAAATTCTTTATCTCATCGAGCAAGCAGGAGTGCTCCTGCAAATGCCGAGGACGCATGTGAGAAGTCTTGGGAATGCGTTTGATACGATAGCCTCTCACAGTCATCATGTTTCCATCATGGCGTACTGCATTGCGCGAATGGAAAACTTAAGCCACGAAGAGGGGATGAAAGCACTTACCATGGGGACATTCCACGATCTGGCAGAAGCGCGAATGGCTGACCTTGATTTTGTTTCAAAAAATTACACCAAAGATGACGAAGATCGAGCGATTGAAGATCAATTCAGTGGAATTGGGTTCGGAGGCGACCTCAAGGGTTTACTCGCAGAATA
>CAYYDP010000047.1:0-9572 GCA_964470645.1 uncultured Gammaproteobacteria bacterium | reverse complement strand
GAGGATGATGAGAATAAAAAGGAGAATAAGGGAAAGCATAGTGAAACACAGAATCATGAATGTAGAATTAAGAATTATGGTCTGTGACAAGCTTCGCTTGTCTCATTCTCGATTCACGATTCTTAACTCTTGATTCGGGCTTTGCCTCCGTTCTTCCTTTTCTTTTGATCTTTGAGAATGATGTTCATTGCCTGTTCAACGGTGTCTACAACATGATAAAGCGAGGTGTCGTGTTTGGTAATCGCGTGATGTCGTTCAAACACATTATTCTTAAGAAATTTCAATAATGGTTGCCAGTAATCTTTCCCAAACAATATTACGGGGATGGAAGGCATTTTTTGCGTTTGTAACAGAATCAAAATCTCAAAACACTGATGCATGGTTCCAAGACCTCCCGGAAACAATACAAACGCCTTAGACGGTGAGGTGAGGATGAGTTTGCGAATAAACGGAAATGAAAACGCAAGTGACCGATTCATAAACGGATTCACTCGCCCCTGATCTTCTGTTTTGGTGTAAATCCCAATGGAATCCCCACTAGCCTCAAACGCGCCTTTATTTGCAGCCTCCATCACTCCACTACCCCCGCCAGTCATCACCGAAAACTTTTTCTCGGCAAGCTTCCTCCCGAGTTTTTCCGCTGCTTTATAATATGAACTTGAGGAAGGTATGCTCTTTGTCCCCAACACGGTAACATCCTCAGTAATGCCGGTAAGGAATTCAAATCCCTCCACAACCTCGGCCATGATCCTGAAGATTCTCCAATTGATTGCAGTATCACAATGGAAATTTTGCGGAGAAAGACTACAACTCAGTGCACGGGCTGCTTTTTTGGAGATGATCGCGAACGCCTCATCGGCGTTATCAACAATATTCACCAGTGACAAATCTCTCGATTGAATCGAATGAATCTTTTCAAACGCGTTTTCTTCCAAAAATTCAAACAATGGTTCCCAGTATTCTTTCCCAACGAGCACAAACGGAACCCTGTCCATGTATCCCATTTCCATCATGTCGAGCACTTCAAAAATTTCGTCGAGTGTTCCAAATCCTCCAGGGTATGCCACAAACGCAAGCGAGGGCGCGGTGAGCATGACTTTACGAGTGAAGAAATAATAAAACGCAGTTGATTTTTTGACGTAATCATTGATCCGTTGTTCAAAGGGAAGCTGAATGTTTAAGCCAATGGATTCACCGCCGCCTTCTGTTGCCCCACGGTTTGCCGCTTCCATGATTCCCGGTCCTCCACCTGTAATAACCTCGTACTTGAGTCCGGCAAGCAGTTTCCCGAGCTTTCTCGCGTCCTGATAATACCGACTCTTTTCCTTCGTTCTGGCGGATCCAAAAATGGTGATGGAGGATTTAAACTGGGAAAGAAATTGATATCCATCCACAAACTCAGCCATGATTCGGAACACTTTCCACGTGTCTCGATAATCCCCTTGTGCCATTTTTGAATACGTGAAAGAAATTGCGTTTTGTTGCTTGTGTCGTTGCATACTCAAAACTATATCAAATTATTCCATTATTGTCATTGCGACGCTTTAGGAAGCAATCTTCGACTTACGTCCCCCTCTTAGGGTAAGAGGGGCTAGGGGAGTTACGATTCGACGCGACAACCCCAAATACAAATTCGAAGATTGCTTCGTTGCTCCGACTCCTCGCAATGACAATTTTAATTCAAAAATCTTTTAAATGGAAAATATCCTCGATCATATCCTTCATGACCTTTGGAACAGAGGAAGAATATGAAACTTGTTCGTCCTGCAGACTTTTAAACGAAAGCGATCGAGCATGCAAGAATACTCGACTGAATTTCTCGTTCAAATGACGAAATTTTGGAAGTGAGTAGAGTCTATCGCCAGCAATAGGGTGACCAAACGTCCTCATGTGCACTCGAAGTTGGTGGGTTCGACCTGTTTCAGGAAACAATTTCAATAGCGAATAGTGATGATTTGCCCGAATTACCTCGTAATGCGTCACAGCGGATTTCGCATCGAGATCATCTGAGGTTGGTGGAAGTCCAATGTATTTTTCTCGAATCTTTGAGCGGACAATTTTGAAATCAACCGTTCCCGTAAGGTTCACCACTTTACCAAGCACCAACGCGAGGTACTCTTTCGTCATCTCGCGTTCATCGAATTGCGTTCTGATATATTCATAGAACATTTGGGTTCGCGCGATTACGAGCAACCCCGACACCTCTTTGTCGAGCCGATGCACCACGCCCGGTCGTTCGGGGTCGCCAACATGTGCAATTTCTGGGTACCGTTCCAACACCCAATCAACGAGCGTTCCGCTTTTATGTTTCGCATCGTGATGCACAACAACTCCTTCCGGTTTCTCTACAATCAGGTAGTCGGGAGATTCGAAGATAATTTTCATTCCCACATTGTCATTGCGAAATTCCTTTCCTTTGTCACTCCCGCTTCTTTCACCGTCATTCCCGCGAAAGCGGGAATCCAGAAAACCAACAGAAACACCAAAAGAATTTAAATCTTTTTGTTTCTTGTTTTTTGTTTCTGGATCCTCGACCGGGGTCGAGGATGACGATAGAAACTGAACAGAATCACCTTGTCTGATTTCAAAATGTGGCGTTTTCACGTTTCCATTCACCAACACAGCTCCCGACTTAATCAGTTTCTGAATTTGCGACCTCGACTGTCCGAGTTTTTGGGAAAGCCATATATCAAGACGGATTGGTTGTTCTGTTTCTACAGTGTACTTCATATGCACTTAGGTCTTGCTAAATTGTACACATTTATCTATAGTAAGGGAAGTTTTAACCCCGTAATCGTCATTCCCGCGTAGGCGGGAATCCAGAAACAAAAAACAAACAAAAAAGATTGAATTTGGTTATGGACGGCTAGCTCAGTTGGTTAGAGCATTCGCTTTACACGCGAAGGGTCATAGGTTCGAATCCTATGCCGTCCACCAGGTTATATGCAAACTGAAATTGAAGCAAAATTCTTGCGAGTGGATACTGAGCAACTACGTGCACGTTTGAAGAGCTTAAAAGCAATTCAGAATTATCCAGAACGACCAATGCGAAGAAGGTCGTTTGATTACGCAGATTGGAGACTAGAAAAAATAGGCGGTCGGGTACGTGTTAGGGACGAAGGAGACAAGGTCACTATGAGTTATAAGCAACTAAGTGATCGGACATTGCACGGAACAAAAGAGGTTAATCTCATTATTAACGACTTTGAACAGGGGACCCAGTTTCTCTTAAACATTGGATTGGTTCAAAAGGCCTATCAAGAAACCAAACGCGAACTCTGGGGCCTTGATGGAGTCGAGATCACAATTGATACCTGGCCGTAGATCCCAACATTTGTGGAGCTTGAAGGAGAATCAGAAGAACAGTTGAAATCAGTCGCGGAAAAACTCGGATTCGATTGGAACAAGGCTTTATTTGGAAGTGTCGAGAATGCCTATCAAGCAGAATACGACCTCACTGAAGAAGAAATTGACCACTGGGAATCTATCACCTTTACCCCCATACCTCCGTGGCTTGAAACGAAGCGAAAAAAGTTTTCGGAATGAAAAATCTCCACTCGTTCGAATGGAGATGTTTCATATGCCAGGGGCGAGAATCGTCCGGTCATCCGACCGGACGTGGGGTCGGATGACCCCACGGACTCGCGACGCAAGGATTTAATTTCAGTCCGGAGTTTATCCCGCATAAATGCCGAGGGCGAGAATCGGACTCGCGACGCAAGGATTTTCAGTCCTTCGCTCTACCACTGAGCTACCTCGGCGAACCCGGCATTTGTGCGGGACTCTACCATCCCGACGCTTCGGTCGGGAAGCCGACTATGACGTCGGCTCTGACTACCCTGGCATGATTTTTACTCTATCATAAATCGCTTCACAAAATCAAGTTTTTAGAGTACGCTGGGAGCAGTTGAATCGCATTTTTGAAACACGCGGGCGTGTAGCTCAGGGGTTACCCCAGTAGTATCCGCCTCAGACGGAACTACGGGGCAGGGACCAAGCGTCTTACCGCGCCCCGCACAAATATAAATACGCGCGCATAGCTCAATGGTTAGAGCAGGCGTCTTATAAGCGCCAGGTTCATGGTTCGAATCCATGTGCGCGCAATTTTATAAAGGTTGGCAGGAAGGTTCGCACGATCATCCGATCGTGCGTCCGGTCGGATGACCGGACGATCCCACCATGACATAGATGAATTATATGAACACAAATCCAAACACTAAACGAATATTATGTTACGGCGACTCATTCACTTGGGGATACAAACCATTATCAAAGCATTTACGAATACCGAGTAACGAACGCTGGACAGGAGTACTTCAGAATCTTCTTGGTGACGAATACGAAGTCATTGAAGAAGGATTGAATAGTCGCACACTCACAAGCGAAGACACTAGAAGCGGGAAGGAGGGAAGAAGAGGGGATGCTTATCTAATCCCGTGCCTTGATACACACGATCCACTCGACCTAGTTATTCTTATGCTTGGAACGAACGAAACAAAACATGTTTTTAATTATTTTGCAGAAGAGATTGGGTTGATCCTTGAAGAAAAATTCGTAAAAACAATTCTTAATAGAGGTTCTCAATTTAGAGGTACCACACCAAAACTACTGTTAATCGCCCCACCTGTGATTAACGAGACTTCGGAATATGCAAAAGAGCGTTATCTTGGTGGAAAAGAAAAAAAGGACTATTTGTCTTTATCAATAACAATCACATCATCTAATTCCACATGAATTCCTCGTTGATTGCTATTCAAAAGTTAACAACAACCCTCATCACTAGATTCCCCCAATCGGAAGTTTTTTTAGTTGGCGGGGCAGTGAGAGATCTGATCATGGGGCGCGAAGTGGGTGACATGGATGTAATTGTTCGCGGTGTACCAATCCAAAGACTCATTACTTTTCTCAAAACCCAAGGCAAAGCAAACTTAGTCGGGAAAAACTTTGGCGTGATTAAATTCACCCCGCACCGAAACGAAGTTTCTGATGCGGGGTTTACTCCAAAAGGTTCTGACAAAAGTTTGGACATTGCACTCCCACGTACCGATCACGCGTTTAACACAGGAGGATATCGCGACGTGAAAGTTGCCTATGATCACACATTGCCGATTGAAAAAGATTTGGAACGGAGAGACTTTACATGCAATGCGATGGCACTCAAGTTAGAATCAAGAATCAAGAGTCAAGAATCAAGACCCCTCCTTTCTCCTCCCCTTGTTAAGGGGAGGACAGGAGGTGGGGTCAACCCGAACTTAATTGACCCCTTTGGTGGTTTGAAAGATATTGAAAACAAGATCATTCGCGCGGTTGGAAATCCTGAAACACGTTTCAAAGAAGATTATACTCGAATGCTTCGAGTGCTCAGATTTTCGTGCCAGCTTGGATTTGAGATTGAGAAAAAAACATGGGGATCTATCAAGAAGAATGTAAAAAAGATCAACACAAAATCACAAAATCACAAAATCACAAAGACCCCCTCTTTTGTCTCCCCCTTGCGAAGGGGGAGAGTGGGTGGGGGTGGGCTACAAGCTACAAGCTACAAGCTACAAGATTTTGTTGTTGCACGCGAACTGGTTGCGAAAGAGTTTCTCAAAGGCATGTATCACAATCCAATAAAGATGCTTGAGTTAATGGACAAAAGCGGACTACTCAAAGAATTGATCCCGGAATTACTTCCCATGAAAACTTGTAAGCAAGACGCCAAATGGCACTCGGAAGGAACGGTTTGGGTCCACACAATGCTCGCCTTGAAGTTGGCGAGCAAGTTCAAAGTTCAAAGTTCAAAGTTCAAAGTAACTAAATTGCCCAATTACCCAATTACCCAATTACATTCAATCCAAGAAACGCTCGAATTGTACTTAGGGATTTTATTCCACGACCTTGGCAAGCCTCAAACAGCGGGACACGAAAAGAACGATGACAAAAAAGCCATAACGTATTACGGACACGAAACAGTTGGCGCAGAAATGACTCGTGCGATTTGCGAACGACTGAAACTCTCAGCTCCGGAAGAATTTGGGATCAACGTCGATCATGTTGTTTGGCTCGTCAAAAACCACATGCTCCTTCATCCCGAAATCGTGGACAACATGCGCAACAACACCATTGAGAAGTATTTTTTCAATTCACTCGTTCCAGGAAAAACGCTCCTTGGGGTTTGTTTTTTTGACGGACTCGCGTCAGTGCCAAAGGGACGTTCTCTCCCTCTTAAGGTAAGAGGGAACAAGGGAGTTATGAATCAAAATAGCCATAACTCTCCTAACCTCCCTTATCTTATGGGAGGGACAAATACAAACGCGTTGAAATCCTGGCCTTCCCTCCAAGGTTGGTGGAAAGCAACGGCGCGGATCAAAAAGCTTTCCAAAGGTAGGATGGAGCTCCCAAAACCATTATTAAATGGCAACGAGATTATGAAACTTCTCAACATAAAGCCAGGACCCGAGGTTGGAAAGGTGATTGAGCAACTTCGCGAGGCACAACTGTCGAGAAAAGTCACAAACACAACCGAAGCTAAGACGTTTATCAAAACACTATGAACATCAAACAATTCATGCGTTTGGAACCAATCGAGAACGCAAATCTGTTTGAATTCAAAACTATCTGGAAATTCACCCCAGGGTTTCAAATAGCGGTGATTACCATTTTGTATCTCGCAATGATTGCGTTTGCTTGGTTTGACGTGAAACAAACTGGGCTCATGTTTGGATATCCGATCCGCATATCAATCCTATTTGTTCCGATCTATGAAGAAATACTATTTCGGGGACTCCTTATCATGGTTCTTCTCAAACACTATTCCACCAAACAAACGATTATCATTTCGTCGCTCCTGTTTGGTCTCTGGCACGTTAAAAATATTTTCTTCATTGACACTGACTACCTTGCTAAACAACTCATCTACACAACCTTCATCTTTGGCCCAGCAACAGCATGGCTAGCGCTCAAACTCAAAACCATCTGGCCTGGGGTAATCCTGCACTATCTCAACAATCTTCTTGCACCACTCTCACTTGGCGTTATCGCGGCACTTTTCAAATAGCTTATGAAAGACGTTAAAAAGCATACCTTAACAATCTTGAAACTGCTCAAAAAAACATTTCCTGCTGCGAAATGTGAACTTGTTTATAAAGACGCGTGGCAGTTGTTGGTTGCGGTAATTCTCTCCGCACAATGCACAGACAAACGAGTAAATTTGGTAACACCAGAGTTGTTCAAAAGATTTCCTAGTGTGAAATATTTTGCGACGGCAAAGCTTACCGACATTGAAAAGGCGGTGCAGTCAACAGGCTTTTTCCGCATGAAAGCGTTAGCGATTCAGGAATCTGCACGCAAAATCATCACGGACTTTGGTGGTAAGGTTCCGGACGAGATGGAAAAGTTATTAACCCTCCGGGGAGTCGCTCGCAAAACCGCAAATGTCATTCTTTCAGAATATTATGGTAAAAACGAAGGTGTGATTGTGGACACACATATGATCCGGCTTTCGAACCGTTTGGGACTCACCAAACAAAAAACTCCAGAAAAAATCGAACAGGATTTGATGAAAATTATTCCCCGAAAAGACTGGGGTTTGTTTTCATTCATGATGGTCTTACTCGGACGGCGCATCTGCATAGCGCGAAATCCAAACTGCGGTGGATGCCCATTGAAGAACGTTTGCCCATCCGCATTCAAAATTTAGGATATATGGAATCATTACGATTTACTCTCAATCGTGAGCTGAAACCCAACTCTACCATCAATCTCCCCGACGAAATCATCACAGAACTCATCAAACAAGGCGTTGGTAGTGGATCGCACATCACTCTCAAAGATTCAACTGAAACTGAGTACGATTGCCTCGTCAATAAAATCGGCGCTGGATTCGTCTTTCGAATCCTTGAAACAATTTTTCAACGATAAAACTGCCTTTCGGCTGTTTATTGAGTCATTGGAGCGGGTAAGGGGAATCGAACCCCTTTCATCAGCTTGTCCCGCAACGATGAGATGAGCGTAGCGAATCCATCTGGTTGCGTGATCTCGAGACTTTGAAGTTCCTGTTCTCGCAGCGGGTAAGGGGAATCGAACCCCTTTCATCAGCTTGGAAAGCTGAGGTAATACCAGTATACGATACCCGCTGCGAGTTCACGAACACTGACGGGATCCTCGAACACGCACCTCACTTCGTTCAGATGTGTTCGGGAGAAAGTCTGAGGTTTCGTCAATAGTCAATATACGATACCCGCGTATCTAGGATTGTAATAGGGAATTTGAAACTTGTAAACCCCATTACCAAAATCCGTATCATAATGGTATTTACAAATAAATCCTTACTAGCAAATTCATTAATGAATTGATTCTTGCCACTGCCTGGTAACGGGGTGAAGTTGCTTGTATACTTTCTGTATGACCCACTCCATCGTCTTCTTCGGAACAACGGAACGTTCGGTTCTCATGCTCAAAAAACTCCTTGAGAGTAATGATATGGCCGTTCCATTGATTATCACAAAAAAAGGAAAACCGGCAGGGCGAGGACTGGAAACGGAACAATCCCCGGTTGCACGTTTCGCGATTGAACGCAAAATTCCCCTGGTTGAAGTGGAAAAAACACGAGAAGCGATTGAACAGCTCAAGAACGTAAACCCCGATTTGTTTTTTGTCGTTGACTTTGGAAAAATCATCCCACAAGACATTCTGGATATTCCAAAACGCGGGACAATAAACTTTCATCCATCTCTTTTGCCAAAGTATCGCGGCCCGTCACCAATCGTCACACCGATTCTGAATGGCGACTCGGAAACGGGTTTCTCCTACATGCTTCTTGACGCGGAAATGGATCACGGACCAATTTTCTACCAAGAGACTGTTCCGATCGATCCTGATGATACAGCAGGAACACTTGAGAAAAAGCTCTTTGACCGAGGAATCGAAAAAATTGAATATGTTATCTCTGAATATCTCTCTGGGAAATTAAAACCAATCGAACAAAACCATTCTCAAGCTACGTCCACAAAGCTCATTCGCAAAGAAGACGCACTCATCGATTTCTCCAAAGAATCTGCCGATGCGATTGAGCGAAAAGTCCGCGCTTATAATCCTTGGCCGAAAGTATTCTTTTTTTTGAATGGAAAAAGAATACAAGTCATAAAGTCTAAAGTCATAAAGTCATTAAGCAGCTCAAATGATCAGTTTGTTAAAACACCTGAGGGAATACTCGCTCACTGTGCAGATGGAACTTTTTTACTACTTGAAACTATCAAACCCGAAGGAAAACAGGCGCGGTCTAGCAAAGAATTCGAGCAATATTTCTAGGGTAACCAAGGTTGCAAAAAGACCACAATTTGCTAGACTACCAATGCTTTTGGTTTCGTGTGACAATCATTAATCCTGTGTTTTCTTTTGGCTCTATCGTCTCCACCTTCGCTAAAGCTACGGCGGACGCAGTAACGGTTAGCCCCGCACCTTTGCGGCTCTATCGTCTAATGGTTAGGACGGCTGGTTCTCAGCCAGCAAATCAGGGTTCGATTCCCTGTAGGGCTACCAGTGAAAAACATTCCGGATTTTTGGAAGCCGTTTCGTGGGCTGCCCTCAGG
>CAYYDP010000046.1:0-10033 GCA_964470645.1 uncultured Gammaproteobacteria bacterium | reverse complement strand
TTGATGAATGGTCAAGGCTCATGAAGGTCATGCGTGATAGAGGTTTTACAATGGTTGATGAGCATGAGCACGAGTTTGTGAGAGATGGTCAGAAAGTCGCTTTTGCGGGGAGAGAAAAAGCTCTGGCGGAACTCGGGATGAGCGTGACTAACTTGTATCTGTCTGAAATTGGCGGGACCAGATTTTTTGAGCTTAGTCCTCAACAGTTTTTAACTGCGTATGAATACAGTCTCGACGACGGTTATCGTCAAACAAAACGCTCTGACCATGAAAAGATTGATTTGATAAAAAGATATTTGCAATATAAACGGGATTGATTTGTGTGGTACCCTTCGCCCGAAGGGTACCACGATAAATTTGTTGTAATTTGATATGACGCAGGGCAATAGATTATTCAATTCCAAAAAACTTTTAGCTATTCAATCCCTAGCCTTTCTTCATATTATCGAAGAGCTTGTGTTTGGATTTCCTGAATGGGCTACACAACACTTTGGGACAACAAGTCAATCGTGGTATGTTCTTTCCCATGTTGTATTGGCATTTCCGCTGATTTGGGTTGCACTCCATCTCTATCGAGGAAATAGGGTTGGAATCCTTGGATCGTGGGTTGTTCAGACCGTGGTCGTAACGAATGGCTTATTCCACATGATTACAACCTTTGTGTTTAGAGAATATTCACCTGGTGTTATTTCACAGATTATCTTGATCCCGATCAGCTATTACGTGTTTAGGACTTTGTATCGCTCGCATGCTGTTGGCGGAAAGGGTCTCTTGTTTGCCTCGATCGCTGGCTGTGTGATCTCGGTTCTGTTCATTGTTAGCTTATTCATTGATGTGCCGATGTAAACCATATTAGTGTTTAACATTGATATTCATACTTTGAACAAATAGGGTGTACTTCGGAAAATGGCTGTGCTATCTTAATCAACATGATTAAGTTTTTTGTTATCATTGTATTATTAATCGGTGGCGTTGTCCTGTTCGTTGTAATGAGTGGGCATGAAGACGATGAGGTTGGTGTTTCGAATGAATTGGGGACTCGATCAGAGTTGGAAGAACGATCTCGTTTAAACACATCAGAACCATCGGGCAATACCATTGTAGGTGGTGATAGTAATTCTGAATCGTCAGTGGTGAGTGGATTTGTTCCGCCGATTTCTCAAGCGAAAGATCGGGTAACCAAGAAACCATTTGGGATCAAGATATCGCCTAAGGATTCACCGGTTTCACCCGAACGATTTTCCGGCTATCACACGGGGACGGATTTTGAAGTTTTTCCAGGTGAAGAACACGTGGATATTCCTGTGGTAGCTGTATGCAGTGGAGTGATTCAAGACAAAAGGGTCATTTCAGGGTATGGAGGGGTTGTGATTCAACAATGCGAGCACCAAGAAGAACCTCTTTTGGTACTGTACGGTCATCTTCGAATCACAAGCGTGAAACAGAACGCCGGCGATGAATTGCGTGTTGGCGAATCATTTGCGGTTCTCGGCACCGGGAGCAGTGCACAAACCAGTGGGGAGCGAAAGCATTTGCATCTTGGAATTATCAAGGGAACGCGAGTTGATGTTCGTGGGTATGTGCAACGAGAAAGTGAATTGGCGGGATGGATCGACCCGATGGTTTTGGTGGCACCCTGAAGGTTCACAGTGACTTGGGTGTTACCCACAAGACATCTGTTTTATGATGTGGTAGTGTGTACTTACAACGTAATAATTTTTATATGAACCGTAAGACGAAAGTTATCATTGTAAGTATAGTCGCACTCCTCATTGTTATGGGGGGTATGGTGTATGTGCGCCGATCGCAAGAGGCTTCGCCGATCGCGATTTACGATCCGAAGATCAATCCTTCGGATTTCTCAACTTTAATCTCAAACAAGTACTTCTCCCTTCCTGTCGGGAAAACCCTCATATACGAAGGGCAGACTTCTGATGGATTGGAACGGGTTGAAATCACGATCCCCGGCAATACTCGGGAGATTGTGGGAGTGCAAACACTGGTGTATCGCGATATCGTGACACTCAACGGACAACTCGTTGAAGACACGCGTGATTATCTCGCACAGGATGGGGAAGGAAATGTTTGGTATTTTGGCGAAGAAGTTGATAATTTTGAGAATGGAGTTTTGAAGGATCATGCAGGGTCGTGGATTGCGGGTGTGGATGGTGCCAAGCCTGGCATTTGGATGAAGGCAAACCCTGAGGTTGGTGACACCTACAGACAGGAATATTACCAAGGACAGGCAGAAGACATGGCGGATGTTGTTTCAGTTTCTGAAACCGTTACCACAAAGATAGCGACGTATCAGAATTGTTTGAAAACATATGACTACACACCACTTGATCCTGACGCGCGAGAATACAAATATTATTGCCCTGAAGTTGGTGGACTCGTGCTTGAGGTGAATTTGACGGATGGGGAGAGAGTGGAGTTGACAGAGGTGACGGATGCTTGGAAAAATAGTGTCGTGAGCTCAGATTCGGAACTCCAAGCGCAGGCAATACGCATCCAGCGATTAGCAAGTGAAGAATACAAGGCTGGAGATGAAGAACAACTCGTCTATATCAAAAAAGTATATGATAAGGATGGTAGAATATACATTGATGCCGATAATTTCCGGTGGCTTGGGAGCGGAAGCGGCACTAAGACTGACGGGTGCGTGAATGCCAGCGATTTTCCTGACATGGTTATTCCAGCCTCAGAAAAGCGTCCCGAGTGCGGTCCCAATGGATTCTTGATTGTAGATGACGATCAAAGTATTCGAACAATGGAGCTTTCTCCTGACGTAAAGATTCGCATGATGGATGAAAATTACGGGAGCATTCTTAGCGAGAGCGTTTTGTCTCCACGTGAATTTTTAAGCGGTCGCAATAAATTTGGCAAGCGCTTCTATGTTTACGGACCGGACGAGAGTTATCTTGAGCCATATTACGTTCCCTTCAAGCTTATTTTAAACGGAGGCAAAATAATCTATATCCATCAAGTTTATACTCCCTAAAAAAGGTCGTTTAACAAAAGTAATCCAAAGAGAATATTACATTATGCCAAAACAGAACACTTCCAATTACATTGACGGCTTCGTGCTCGTCGTTCCCAAAAATAAGGTCGCGGCATATAAGAAGATGGCGCAAGAAGGCGCAAAGATGTGGAAAAGATTCGGCGCGCTGGATTATAAAGAATGCATGATTGATGACGCCAAGCCAAAATGGATAACATTTACGTTCCCAAAGATGGCAAAAGCAAAACCAAATGAAGTAGTTTGGTTTTCCTACATTACCTACAAGTCAAAAGCGCATCGCGATCAGGTGAACAAAAAGGTGATGGCAGAAATGGACAAAAAATACGCAGATCAAAAAAACGCTCCCATGCCGTTTGACATGAAGCGTATGGCATACGGAGGGTTTAAGGTGGTGGTCAGTGGGTAATTTTTATTGAAATGCATTGTGGTCATCTAAAAAAGTCTTTTAAGCGGAAGCGACTGATTTGGTTTTTGATTTTCGGAGTTCCGTTACTTGCGACCGTTGCCGGATTAATTATTCCGAATCCATTTTTTCCGAATAAAGAGGCGATACAAGCATACCTTGATGGTTTTGGAATTTGGGGACGTTTTATATTTGTTGGCATGGCGACAATTCCTGTTATCGTCACGCCGTTGAATCACGCCGTGTTTGCATTAGCCGGAGGATATATCTTTGGCCCGTTTGAGGGAACACTTTTAGTGTGGGCGAGCAAGGTCATTGGTACTATCGTAAACTTTTACATCGGAAGACTCATTGGAAATTTGGTCATCAACAGACTAGCAAGCTCCGAAGATCTTCGGAAGTATAATCGTTTGATATCGTCCCGATTTGGGTTGGGTATTGTGTTTCTTGTTTATTTTGTTCCTTTTCTTTCAAATGATAATCTTACTTATCTCATAGGGGCCTCTTCATTACGCGCTCGCACATTCATTCCTCTTTCTTTGGTTGCGCATGTTGGAAACGCGTTTGGTCTTGCGTATATCGGGAGCGGTTACTCATTGACGAACCCGTGGTTTATTTGTGTAAGTGTGGTGTTTGTTGGTTTGTTTATTCTTGTGGTTCGATTAAAAAGAATCGCAGTAGCCAATCAAGACCTGAAATATTAAACTATGCGAACTATTACTCATCTCAAACGACTTTCAACTTAAAGTCAATATTTGAAGGAGTATAAGTTCCAAGTGTTCCTCGATGAAATATGAAAAAGTATATCATTGTCATATTCGTGGTTATCGTTGCTATTGGCGGGTGGGTTGTTTTTGAAAATGAAAGAAGATTGGACTTGAACATAACACCTGAAGAGCAAAAAATTATTCGAACTCCGACGATTGTTGAAAATACTGAAAATGAAACTCATGAAGGTGGGCTTGCCTCGCCGAAACCTAGTGAAGGCGGGCCGAAAGAGGAATTCGACCCGGTTTCGCTTCAAGCGCTCATGAACAAAGAGTTTGATGGGCGGGATTTGACACTTGGAAAGGTTTTAGAAACAAACAGCGTGTACACACGATATTTCATCACTTACAAAAGCGGTGAGCTGACGATTTCGGGGATTATGAACATCCCCAAGGGCGAAGCTCCTGTCGGAGGATTTCCGGTGTTGTTTTTGAACCACGGGCATATTGATACTTCCATTTATACAAACGGAAGGGGATTGAGACGGGAACAGGATTATCTTGCGCGACAGGGATTCGTTGTCTTGCATTCGGATTATCGTAACCACGCGCAGTCGGATAAAGACGAAAACAATGAATCAGACGTGCGACTCGGGTATATTGAAGATGTGATCAACGCGGTGTACGCAGTAAAAAATTCTGATATTCCGCAGGTGAGTAAAGAACGATTTGGCATGCTCGGACATTCCATGGGCGGCGGGATCAATCAGGCAGTAATGGTGGTAGCGCCAGGTCTCGTTGATGCGTTTGTGCTCTATGCTCCGGTTTCAAGCAACGCGGTGGACAGTTTTGAGCGATGGACCAAAAGAAATTCAACTGCACTTGAGAGCATCGTTTCCAGACACGGGACACCTGAAACAAGCCCGGAATTTTGGATGAACATGTCGCCGCGAACATTCTTTGACCGCGTGAGCGAGCCAGTGATGATCTTCCATGGAACCGCTGATAAAGACTGCGACATTGAGTGGTCGCGCGAAACTCGGGATCTCCTGCTTGCTGCCGGCAAAGATGTTGTGCTCGTCGAATACCCCGGTGAACCCCACGAATTCGCCCGAGCGCACGCGGATTTCATGAAGAAAAGCGCGGAGTTTTTTAAGGAGAGCTTTTGGTTAGACAGTGTTGAAGCGACTTATTGAGCTGTATTAAATTCAGTTTTTGTGGTAGAATAAAGGTAGAATATGAATGAAGAATGATATGAAACGCAAGACCGAAAACAAGAAACAATTGCTCGCAAAGATGCCACGGCGACCATCGTTGTTTTGGGATGTGGATCCGAAGCGATTGGATCCTGATCAACATCCACGATATGTGATTGAGCGGATTTTGGATTTTGGCCTTGACCCGGAAGTACGATGGCTTACAAGGTACTACCCAAAACAAGCAATTGTCGAAACGATTGAGAATTCTCGTATTCTCCAACCCAAAACACGGAAATTATGGGAGACTCTTCTTCTAAAACAATAACAGACTTTTCTTTCCATTTTGATTCGCTTCCAAGACCAACACGAAGAGCTTTGGAATATCTCGCGAAACATGGTGATTGGCTTGAAGGAACACGATGGTATCTTGCAGGGGGAACTGCGTTGACATTGCAAGTCGGCCATCGTAAGTCGGTTGATTTGGATTTTTTCACTCAGGATAAGACGTTCGATGAAGTTGGTCTTGAGCGAATCTTGTTTTCATCCGACAAATGGAAGACAACGTCCATTCATCAGGGAACAATCTACGGAAGATTGGCGGGTGCAAAGATGAGTCTTATCGCGTACCCATTCTTTACTGGGTTTAAAGGATTGTTAAAACATGGTTATGTTCGGGTAATGCCAAAGCGGGAGATTGCAGTCATGAAATTGGTTGCGGTCAGTCAGCGAGGAAGAAAACGCGATTTTGTTGATTTGTTTTGGTATTGCTCAAACGAAGAATCACTCTACGAGATTATCCAGCGACTTGGTGCACGGTACAAGGGGCAGGAGGATAATTTGCACCATGTGTTAAAAAGTCTGTTGTATTTTCAAGATGCTGATGGGGATGAGATGCCCAAACTTAATTTCTCCGCAACGTGGGATCAGATGAAACGTTTTTTTCTCACCGAAGTTCCTAAAGTCACTCGAAAGCTTGGGCTGATTGGTTGATTGATATTTGAATAAACCCCATGAATTCACAAAAGCGCACACGGATTTTATGAAGAAAAGCGCGGAGTTTTTGAAAGTCAACTCCCATAAAGAGAGATTGGTTTATTATTCTTTATATAAAGCTGGAGGCAGATATTGCATTGTTTATCGATACTTTCCTCAAGAAGAACAAAACCGTTTTGACAAACGAGTGTCCGTAGCTCGCTCGGGTTGTATTTTTTTGTACGAAATACCTCAACTCCTTGATGAATCGCAGTAATGACTCCGTTTTCACATTGCCACTGGAGACCAACGCGTTCGCTCGAGGGGAGATAATTTAAGACAAAATCTTTATAAAGCGGATTTTCTTTGTATTTTTCAAACAGAATGTCAATATGGGTATCGAGCTGAACTCCGAGGAGTAGTGCATCTTCCGTGGATGCGAGTTTCGAAAAAAGTTGCATGATTTTGTTTTGATCAGCAAAGTTGCCAATTGTACCACCAACGCAAATATGTATCTTTCGCGGAAAATTTGAATTTAGGTCTTCTTTATTTATTTGTTCAAACAGGGCGTGGTATCCTCGATAATGGATGTTGTTTGTCGATGGTTCTTCAATAAGTCGATTCTGCAACGCGACATGAAAATTGATCAGAAATTCCTCATTGACATCAATTCCGGTAATGGCGATTGGGTTGATATGTTGTTTTAATAGCCAATCAACGAACGCTATTTCCGTGTCGCCGACTCCGATGCCATAGTATACCAGTTCTCTGTTCTTTAGTGTTGTGAGTAACGCTTCTTTCATTGTTGGAAAGTTGTTTGTATACATGATGTCGTGGAGTAAGTTGAGTTCAGCATGCACTTCGCCAAGATTGTACGGATTGGTGTAACCAACATTCAATTGATACCATGGTTCTGATACTCTGAAACAGTGCTCCGCACCTGATATCTTGTTTGATATCTGTTGAGATTCGCGCAAGGCGTCCAGGGAGGAAAGGGTTATTTTGTGCTGAATATATTCAGGGGGCTGTTGTCGTTGAATTTGCTTTAAATTCATAACTGTCGTATAGTTACATACGACTATATATTAGTATAAAAATTACAAAACATCAAGAGCATATGGAAATACTATCAGCGCTCAATAGATTTCATCTTAATAGCAACGAGTCAAATGTATATATTGCGCTTCTAAAGCTCGGCGCTACCACAGTTGGCCCGATTGGTGGAAAAACAAAATTGCATCGGCAGGGTGTATACGAAGTGCTTACGCGATTAGAGCGAATGAAACTTGTGACTTCCGTAATCAAAAACAATCGGAGGTATTACCGAGCAGTTGATCCCGGTCATTTTCTTGATGAGGCAAACCAACTCGTTTCAACTGCACGGGAACTCGTTGGAAAACTTGAGAAAATTCGCACCCAAGGGAATGGCGATCTTGAAGTGTATACGGGACGCGGTAAGGCAGAGTATTTCAAACATTTGCTCGCTTTTGTTCGATCTGCCCAAAAACACGATGGGATTATCCGTATTATGGGTGGTGCTGATGATGCGATTCCGTATCAAATACTAGGCTCATTGTATGAAGAATACCGAAAAGAACTCATCAGTTCCAGGGTAAAAAAATATCTTGTTGCGGCTGAGGAACATTCATCGGTATTCAAAAAGCAGTTCGCGCTTGAACCAAACACTATTTTGAAAACGATTGCTAGCAGCCTTGTTTCCCCAACATTTACAAGGCTTACGCATGATTTGATGGGGATTGAAGTATTTAGCGACGATGTGTTGGTGATTCGCATCCAAAACGCCTCCATTGCGCAGGCGTATCAGAATCATTTTAATATCCTTTGGAAACAAGGCATATTGTATAAGCCTGAGAAAAATTGGAAGCCTAGTTAGGCGCCGGAGTCTTTATATTTGTAAAATATGGATAAGATTACAACCATTATTACGGATTTAGACGGGACACTATGGGAGGGGATATTAGCCGAAAAGCAACAAGTCGTGTTAAACAGGGGATATTTCGACTTTCTTAAAACAGTACACAATAAGGGAATACAAATTTTTATCATCTCCAAAAATGATCAGGGTGACGTTATAGAAACTTTAAAAAAATTTGCTATAGATCCTGATTTTTTTACCAAGGTTATTGCCAACTGGGAACCAAAATATTTGAATCTGGAAAAATTATTGCACCAGACAAACATCAGACCAGAAACCGTCATATTCATTGACGACAACTCTTTAGAAAGGATTGAGGTAAAGGCAAAGATTCCCGGTGTGGTGTGTATGGATATTGCTCATTGGAAAACCTTATTTGAACATCCATATCTATCCACAAAAGAAAAAGAACTTGAGTATGAGATTCGGGAACGAAAGAACCGTTATCGGACCGCGATCAGGGCAGGGGACCTAAAACAGGAATTCAACGAAGACAAGGAATTTTTAAAATCATTGAATCGAGAACTAAGTCTTGGAGAAATTTCGTTTGAAAATCTTGATAGATTCACGAAGCTGTTAGTGGTTACCCATCGGATTAATTTTAATCCCAATAAGTTCGCGGATTATGATCGGGCGCTTGATTATCTGTATCGCAAAGTGAATGAAAATTATAAATTGTTTGCTGTTTCAACAAAAGAAGGAGGTGTCTCGCTTGGGTTGACAGGAGCTTTTGTTGTCCGGATTGATGGAGATAAAGCAGTGGTCGAGGATGGTACGTTTTCTTGTGGAATCATTGGTCGAGATTTTGAACCAAAAGCGATCCTTGAGTTAGTTCGCCAATTAACTGTTTTTGGTGTTCAGGAAATTGCGTTTTTGGTGCAGCCTACCTCAACCAATGCCCGTGTACGAGAAATCTTTGATCAGCTCGGATTTACGGCTGATGCTCAAGAGAACGCACTTGTTATATACTCCATCAGTACCTCTGGGTATAAACCAAACAAAACTTATGATTGGATACGCGTTTCATCATCGTCGCCCGAAATGGATTATAATGGTATTCCGTCGATAATAAATTTTTTTACAAATTACGTCATACCACTTATTCAAAGTGAGTATTGCATTATAAATTTGGGGGCCGCGAAAGGCGAAGTACTTGGCCATTTGAAACGCGACGTTCGAGAGGACTTTTATCGTTTCATTGAACACCATCACGTTTCGTATGCTAAAGTTGATATAGAGTATATCCCCGAAGAAAAAAATATTGTTGCAAGCGCGGAGGATTTGTCTGCAATAATGAGGAATGAATCACAGGACGTTGTGATGGCAATTGAACTTTTGGAGCACACAGAACATTTTTGGAACATTATTAATGAGATGATTCGGGTTTGCAAGGTAGGTGGGTATATTTTTATCACGGTTCCGAATTTTCATTACCCAAAGCACGAGTACCCAATCGATCTGTGGCGGATCGGCCCTAAAACCTTATTGTCATTTTTCCCAGAAGACCATTTCACAGCGATTAAGCAAGTGTTTGAAGGTGATCAGGTGTTCCCGCGGCGAACATTGTTGCTTGTGAAAAAACTGAGTCATTTTGACGCATGTTTTCAACAACCAGAAGGTGGGCAAATTGATTGGAAAACAGGTCTGACGATATTTCCGTAAATCGTATCAAATTGATACGATTATTGATTCGAAATGATACGATTCTTGGTAAGGAAGTTCTTTTCTCAATCCTCTATTGCCTCAATACCTTGCTCCTTGAGCTGTTCAAGGTGTGTTTTCATTGCGGCAAGT
>CAYYDP010000045.1:0-10209 GCA_964470645.1 uncultured Gammaproteobacteria bacterium | reverse complement strand
GTGCCGATTTTTAATGAACGAGAGAATATTAAACCCTTGGTTGAGAAGGTGCTTTCACAATTCCACAATCAGGATTTTGAATTGATTTTGGTTGATGATGGATCAATTGATGGATCGGACGCGTTACTCAATGATGTTGCAAACCATGATGCTCATGTGAAAGTTATTACGTTAAACAAAAATTACGGACAAACTGCAGCAATTGCCGCTGGGATTGATGCATCGAACGGAGACATAATTGTGCCCATGGATGGGGACTTGGAAAATGACCCGAGCGATATTCCACAACTGGTTGCGAAGCTTGACGAGGGGTTTGATGTTGTTTCGGGCTGGCGAAAAGATCGATGGAATCATAAATTGTTTACGAGGAAACTTCCTTCAGCGTTTGCGAATTGGCTTGTGTCGCGGGTGTCGGGTCTCGTACTCCATGATTATGGATGCACGCTCAAAGCATATCGGGCCGAGATATTGAAACGGGTGAGGTTGTACGGTGACATGCACCGATTCATTCCGGCGTATGCATTTTGGAGCGGGGCGAAGGTTGCTGAAGTTCCTGTGTCATACAGTCCGCGGAAGTTTGGAGCGAGCAAGTATGGGATCGGTCGGATTCGAGGGGTTATACTCGATTTGGTGCTCATGCGGTTTCTTGCCGGGTACGTCCAGCGGCCGCTTCGATTTTTTGGAAACATTGGGTATGGGTTTGTTGGAATTGGCGGACTTGCTGGGGCATTGGCGGTGTATTATAAACTTTCAGCAGCACATCAAAAAGATTTTGTCGAAACACCGCTTCCCGTGATCATGGCGATGTTTGTGGTTGTTGGAATTTTGTTTGTGATGATGGGACTCTTGGCTGAGATCATTATGCGAACGTATCACGAGGCGCAGGGGAAGAAAATTTATTCGGTGAAGAGGGAGGTTGGGTTCTAGTCTCAAATACCAAATCACAAATTCCAAATACCAAACAAATCTCAATGACCGAAATTTCAAATTCGAAGCTATACGACCTTGAAGAACGCACATATCAATTTGCAAAGCGTTGCAGGGATTTTATTAAATCGATTCCAAAAACGCAGAGTAATATTGAATACGGAAAACAGCTTATTCGGTCATCTGGTTCACAGGCAGCAAACTATATTGAAGCTAATGAGGCGGAGAGCAGGAAAGACTTTACACATCGAATTAAAATATCAAGAAAGGAGTCAAAAGAGAGCTGACTTTGGTTGAGGTTATGTGAGACTGGAGACAATCAAACCCTGCAGGCAGAGCAAAACAACCTTATTCAAGAGGCTATTGAGCTGAGGAAGATCTTTAGTTCCATTTTGGAAAAAAGTCAGTGATTTTTGATCATTTGTATTTCGAATTGTATATTGTTTGTGATTTGGTGCTTGTAATTTGTGATTTAGCATTAGTTTATGTGTGGAATTGTTGGATTCATTGGAAATGGGGGAGATGAGCCCCGACGCTCCGGTCGGGGCGAGTATCTCCTCAAACAAATGACAGAGCGGATTCATCATCGCGGTCCGGATGATGACGGATTTTTGATTGACGAGAAGAAGAGTGTGTTTTTGGGAATGAGGAGGCTATCGATCATTGATCGTTCAGGTGGGAAGCAGCCGATTTTTAATGAAGATGGGAGCGTGGGAGTCGTGTATAACGGCGAGATTTATAATTATAAAGAATTGCGGCTTGAACTTGAAAAGGCCGGACACATCTTTAAAACTCATTCAGATACGGAAAGTATTGTTCATGGATATGAGGAGTGGGGAACAGATGTATTTTCTCATTTGAATGGAATGTTCGCGGTTGCGCTTTGGGACGCACGGAAAAATCGACTTGTGCTCGGACGGGATCGAGTTGGTGAGAAACCATTGATGTACGCAGAGTGGAACGGAACATTTTATTTCGGTTCTGAATTAAAAGCGTTTTTGGAGATTCCAGGGTTTCCTAAAGATATTCAAAAAGAGTCATTCATAAAGTTTATTGATCAGGGGTATGTATGGGGGAACGCCACGATTTTGAAATGCGTGAAGCGACTTGGAGCAGGGGAATATTTAACGTATGCAGAAGAAAATATTCAAATCGGAACGTATTGGAAACTTTCATTTCCCCGTGAACGTGAGAAGGTGAGAACGTGGGAGGGTGAGAACGGAGTAATTCAGGAGCTAGACCGGCTGATGTCTGATGCTGTAAAGATCAGGCTCATGAGTGAGGTTCCATTGGGAGTGTTTTTGTCGGGGGGGCTCGATTCGTCGTTGATTGCGTATTACGCGCAAAAGAATTCATCACAGAACATCAAGACATTTTCCATCAAATTCAGCGACGAAAGCTTTGATGAATCGAAATACGCTCGGAAGGTTGCTGAGTTTCTTGGAACTGAACATACAGAATTGGAAGTTGGGGAACAAGAACTGCTTTCGATGATTGATGATCTTCCTTCCGTTATGGACGAACCATTGGCAGATTCTTCGATCATCCCGACGTATTGGCTTTCAAAGCTTACACGAAAACACGTGACCGTTGCGCTTGGCGGGGACGCGGGCGATGAATTATTTTGGGGATACCAGACATTTCACGCGTGGAAGTATTGGAATGTCGTTCGTAGGATCCCCGATTTTCTCCGATCACTCGGCTCAAACGTTGTATCCCATCTTCCGAGTGGAAGTGGTTATTTTAGTTTGGATTTTAAATTGAAACGAGGATTATTGAATTTTGATAATGATCCGGCTCATCAACATTTCAGATGGTTTTCACCGTTTACAATAAAAGAACTTGAGCAATTGATCGTAAATCAGGGCTCCAACAAAACTAGCGTACGCAATTTTTATCAGACCATGCACGGTGAAGCCGATAATCGAGTAATGGAGGGCGAACTTGAGCTATCAGCGTATTTGTATCAAAAATATTATTTAACCGATGATATCTTCACAAAAGTTGATCGAGCGTCCATGGCGAACTCTCTTGAGACTCGCGCTCCGTTTGTTGACTATCGATTGATCGAATTTGCAAACCGTTTGCCGGCTGAGTATAAACTGCGCGACGGGGAGGGGAAATATATCCTCAAAAAACTTGCTGAACGGGTGTTGCCGAACGAAATTACGAATCGATATTCAAATCGCGGCGGGTCGTTTTTGAACGATTTATTCTCTCCTCGCAAGCATGGCTTTCCTTCTCCGGTTGACCGGTGGATGAGGGGGTCGCTCAAAGAAAAAATGAGCAGGTGTTTTAGTGAGCAGGTGATCAAGGAACAAGGGTTATTGAATCACGAATACGTGCAGTTTTTATGGAAGGACTTTTTGAACGGCAACCACTACCGAGCCCGTCAAATTTGGACATTGTTCGTTTGGCAGATGTGGTTAAAGCAGTTGAATTAATATGATTGTCTGTTATTTTGGGACGTATAATCCTAAGTATCCGAGGAACAGGGTATTAATTGATGGGTTGAGGAAGAATGGAGTGAACGTGGTTGAGTGCAACAGTCGGAGGCCTGGGGTTTGGAAATACGTTTCATTAATTTTTCAATTTATTCTGAAAGCGCGAAACGTTGACGCGATTATTGTTGGGTTTCCGATGGGGAGAGGGGTGATTTCATTATTGAAATCCTTCGACAGGCTCAGGATGACAAGCGAGTGTCCAGTGATTATCGATGGATTTGTTTCTCAATATGATGCCGAAGTATTTGACCGCAGGCATTTTGCTGAGGACTCGCGAGAAGCAAAGAAGTTATTTAGTTGGGAACAGAATGCGTTTCGGTTTGCATCAAAGGTGCTGGTGGATACGGATGCAAACGCAGAATATTATTCAAAAATCTTTTCAATTCCACGTGAGCATTTTGCAGTGATCCCTGTTGGAACGGATGAGGATTTGTTTCGTCCTTTGATTCGGGGTGAGACGATTTTTTCGTCGCCAAACTCGCTCGTAGAGCCTCGCTTCGGACAGTGGCGATCTCAAAAATCGTTCAACCCCTCGCAAAGCGACTCAATGGGGGGATTAACTATCCACTTTAGCGGAACCTATAACCCGTTACAAGGAATTGATGTAATTGTGCGAGCGATTAGTCTCATTCAAGACAAATCCATTCGTTTTAGGTTGGTGGGAAATGGTGAGATGTACAATGTGATTATTCGATTGGCAAAAGAACTCAATGTCTTCGATCGAATTGAGTTTATTGACAGGGTACCGTATGATGAATACGCGCGATTGACTCAAGGAGCAGACATTTGTCTTGGGATTTTTAATGACTCACCAAAGACAGAGCGTGTCATTCCAAATAAAGTTGTTGAGGCAATGGCGTGCGGCAAGGCGATGATAACAGCCGATACCTTGGCGATTAGAGAGTTGTTGGTCGACGGCGTAAACGCGTCATTATGCAAACCCAACGACCCAGTAGATTTATCCAAAAAGATATTGGAGTTGTGCCAGAATAAAATATTGCGGGTAACATTAGGTAAAAATTCACGAGCAACATTTTTGGAAACGTTATCGACGCAAAAGATTGGAAAACAATTCGTTGATTTATTACAAGGCTTATGTTTGTAAGCGCAGATTCTATTAGGCGAAATGAAGAAGTGCAGGCCGATCTTTGCATTATTGGCGCTGGTGCGGTTGGGATTACCCTTGGGTTGGCGCTCAACGATTCGGGGTTGAATATTGTTATTTTGGAAACCGGCGATCAGAAAGAAAGCGGGCAGGGACGGGAGCTTAGTAAGATTGAGACCACAGACTTATCGCTTTCCGAGCCTTCGCGAGCCCGTGCGTTTGGCGGAACAACGACGGTATGGGCTGCCCGGTTTCGTCCGTTTGACCCTGATGACTTTGAAAAAAAAGATTGGGTTGCCGATTCCGGTTGGCCTATTTCTTTTGATGACTTGAAACCCTATTATCAGCGAGCGGCTGACGTGCTCGGTGCCCCACGTCTTGAAAAGTTTGAACCAGGCGTACTCGATCATTATCTAAAAAAGAGCAGCCACGAGCTGCTTGACAACGACTCGTTGAAGACGGCGGTGTTCCAGTGGCTCAAAAAGGAGGATTGGGATTGGGGGAAAAAATATCGGTCAGTATTTGAACAATCAAATTCAATCCGGGTTTTTTTGAATGCTCAAGCGTCAGAACTCGTCACGGATCAATCGAGTTCACGTGTTGAGCGGGTTCGGGTGAAAACACTTCTCGGAAATGAGTTTAGCGTTCGCGCGCGCTCAGTTGTACTCGCGGGAGGAGGGTTGGAAAACGCTCGTCTGCTCTTGATGTCTCGAACGACGGGGAATCCCAATGGGATTGGGAACAACCACGATGTTGTTGGGCGGTACTACATGGACCATCCGAAGGGTGTTGTGGGGGAAATCGTGCCACTGAGCAAGTCCCTGTATTTGCCAGCATACTGGGGAACAACAGAAGACGCGCAGGCCGTGCGCGCTGGACTTGCGTTAACGAGGGCATTTAGAGAACAGCACAAGATTCTTAATAGCTATTGTTTGCTTGAGCCGGTATTTCCTTGGTCGTACAACCCAGGTCTTTCAGCGTTTATTTCGTTTGCGCAGGCAATCAAACGTCGCAATATCCCGAGCGATATTTTAGTTCAATACGGGCGATCAATGGCGAGTAATCACAAGGCGATCCTTGGCTGGCTAGGATCACAGATTCAAAAGCGCATTTTTAACAGGCAGGCACGGATTCAAAAAATGACAGTGTGGAACTTTATGGAGCAGGCGCCGAATCCGGAAAATCGCGTAACACTTTCAGATCAGCGTGACGCGCTTGGGCTTCCGAGGGCGAAATTAACATGGAAGATTTATGATCAGGATAAACAAACAATGGTTGAACTTCATAAGGCTTTGGCAGAGCGTTTGAGGTCAGCTGGGATTGGTGAATTGAAAAGCCCTTTATTGAATGGTGTTCCAAGTGAATGGCCGATCTATCACGACGCTTCGCATCACATGGGGACCACTCGAATGGGGAATGATCCAAAGACTTCCGTGGTCGATAAGGATTGTAAAGTCCATGGAATTGAAAATCTTTATATTGGCGGAAGTTCCGTGTTTCCAACCGTTGGCTACGCGAATCCAACATTTACCATTGTCGCGCTGGCGGTGAGACTGGCGGAACGATTAAAGAACGCATAATGTTACTATGAAAAACGTTGTTCTCATTGGTTCTGGAAATCGAGCTCAAAGTGTGATTATACCCGCACTGTGGAGCGTGCGAGATGAATTTCAGATTCTTGGAGTTATTTCGCGTACGGAAAAAGAATTGAACCTGTTTGATGGTGCATTCCGGATGAAAACGCAGACCTCGTATGATTCGATTGATTGGTCAAAGATTGATATCGTGATCGTTGCGGTGACGCTTGACGCAGTACCAGATGTTGTAAAGAAATTGATTCAAGCTACAAGCTACCCGCCTCGCGTCGAAGAGCGACAGCGAGTCGAGGCGGGCAAGCTACAAGCTACAAGTCTATTGATTGATACGCCGGTATTGCCGCTTCAAAAATTAAGAACATTAAAATCGCTGAAACGATTTAAACACGTGCAGGTTTCGGAAGATACCATGGGCCTTCCACCGTTCGTAGCAGCTCGCAAGATTATTGATCAAGGGCTTATTGGAAAGGTGAAACGTATTTGGATGTTTCATTCAGGGTATCGCTACCACGCCCTGGCGTCATTGAAGTGGATTACTCGATCTTCGTATATTCGATTCGCGCGAATGAGGAAGTGGAACAGGAACGTTGGGGTGAAAGAAGTTCAGTTGTCGAGCGGAGCGAGTGCAACGATTGTTGAACCGAGAGATTATTCAATTGGAAGGTTTTTGATTGTTGGAGAGAAAGGGAGTATAGGCGATTACCCGATTGAGAAATCGGAAAACCATTACGTCGTTGAACGTGGTGACATGACGAAAATGAAAATTCACGGGTTTGTTACTTTATTACATAGTCTTGACGATTCAAATTCATCGTATCGTTACAGTCCAATTGATGGAGTATATGACGCTTTTGTAATCGCAATGCTCGAAAAAACCGGATACTTTTTTGATCTATCTCTGTTTGGCAAATCATTTGTTAAACGTATTTTAGGTATTTTGTAAAGAACGTTCCTCACGGTACACGATCGTGATGGGGTGAGGCGGGTTGCACTATGAAAAAAACGTGGATTATACTACCATCAATATCATTTATTTTGTCCATCATCGGGATTTGGCACGCGCTCCCGATGCATGTGGTTGGGGATGAGGAGGCGTTGATTGGGGGTGCGTTGAAAATGATTGAATTGAAAACGTTGATTCCGTCGTTGCATCCGGCAGATTTTGCGTCGCTCTATTATCCTCCGCTGATTTCATATTTGATCTTAATTGTCATTACTCCAATTGTGTTGGTAAAATGGGTGCTGCTTGGATTTTCTGTAAGCGGTTTACAAGACTACTTCGCGTTGAATCAAAATGGTATTTGGATTGCAGCGCGTCTGCTTTCGGCTTTGTTTGCTGCCGGCACAGTCGCCGTGGTGTATCATATTGCGAAGCGAATGTTCAGTGAAAAAATCGCGTGGTTGAGCTCAGTGTTCCTCATAACAAGCTTTTTCCATGTCGTTGTTTCGCATTGGGTCAGACATTGGACATTTACCACGTTTTTTGTGTACGCGACCATTCTTTCTTCTATTGTCATTCCGGACTTGATCCGGAATCCAGAAACAAACAACCAAAACAAAAAGGATTCAGTCTTTTCTTTTTTCTTTTCTTTTCTGGATTCCCGCTTCCGCGGGAATGACGGTAGAGAGAGAAGTTGGTTTATTCTATTTCTTCCTGGTATCCTCGGCGGTCTTGGTTTCGGGATATCATACATAGGGTCACTCGGGTTCTTTGTCGGGATAACGTATATCTGGTTTAAACGAAAGGATGTCCTTCGACAAGCTCAGGATGACAAAATGTCTGGGAGGGTTATTTGGGGTAATGTTGTAGTGTTTGCGGTGTTCAGCTTAATATTTACCTTACTCAATATTCAAGAAGTGTATCGAATGATTAGTCCCATTGATGGCTCGCTTTCCGATCCAAAAACGTTTACGGGTCTTATTGGGACCATGAGGGATATTGGGATGATCCTGATTCGACAAGAGATTGCCCTAGTGGTGTTGGCGTCGTTGGGAATTGTGCTTGGAACTCGGTATCGAACAATGGCTGGTTTTATTGCCGTATGGCTTGTGGTTTACGCGGCGCTTATTTATGGCGCGTTTCATCTTGAGTTGCGGTACGTGTATCTTATGATCCCCGCGTTTTGTTTACTTGTCGGGTTATTTTTTGAATCTGTATGGAACACTGTTTCCGCACGGTGGGTGAAGATCGTGTTCGTGTGTCTTGTGTTTGTTTGGCCAGCGGTTTCGGTCGCACGATATGAGCAGTTATTATTAACACATGACACTCGCGAGCAGGCCGTTGAGTGGATTCAGGAGAACATACAGCCAAACGAACCGTTTGTGATGAGTTCTGAAACAATGATTGTACCGCGAACAAATGATGCAATAGAAAAAGATCAAGCAATGGGGAGGGTGAGGGCGAGCGAGCGTTATAAACTCATGGAACATGGAACATGGAATATTGAACAAGAAAAGATTCCCTTTAAGCCCCCATTCGTAAGTGGGGAAGAAAAGGGAGGTGGAGATGAATTTCAGTATTACAATATGCATTTTTGGCTCGATGATTTGGGTCAGGGAGAAATTGATCAGTTTATTCAACAAACACAACCAATCTATTTCATTGTTGATTATTGGGCAGAAGATAAACTGAACGATCGTGAACAACGATTGATACAGCGGGGGACATTGGTGCAGCGATTCCAACAGTCAACGATGAACACAAATTACGATATCAATGGTAATTTTTCTGCTTTTAATGATATACTGTTTATGCTTGATCGCTTTGGTCCCATTGTTGAGGTGTATCGTTTATGATTGATTGGTTATTAAAAAAAGTATCGCTCACATCTCGGCTCCATCGAGAACACATTAAGGAATTTATTCGCCAGGAAGCTATTTCGGGGAACGTGCTTGATGTTGGCTCGAATTTTTATAATAAAGAACAATATCATGGTTTTTTTGAACACGTTACGACTTTAAATCTCACTGAGCAGAAAGGTATGAAGATTGACGTGATCGGGAGCGCGTATGAGCTACCGTTTTCTGACTGCTCGTTTGATGGTGTTTTATGCACGGAAATGATTGAACACCTGGAAAAACCACAGAAGGCGATTGACGAACTGTTTCGTGTTTTGAAACCTGGGGGAAAAATCATGCTATCCACGCCATTTGTCATGCCGCTTCATGACGTGCCGGGAGATTATTTTCGATATTCTCCGTACGGATTGAGATCATTATTTGCACAGTTTGAACGTGTGAATATTCGGGCGGTTACGACAACGTTTCAAGCGTTATTTATTGTAATGCAAAGAATTACCTATCAGTCGGATTGGGGAATTTGGACGTGGGCAAAGCTACCGTTTTTAGTATTTGGACGAATGCTCACCGGCTTTGAGCGATGTGTGGTTCGCGAATATGGCGACGTGAACAGAACGAAGCCGATTGAGGGGATTATGAGTTCGGGATATTTTGTGACTGCGTATAAGTCAATTCCCGAGGAAAGGAAGCAGCAAAACCAATAACATCGTCATTTCGACGAACGTCGTGGACGGAGAAATCTTACACTGGTATTGCGGATGTATGACGAGACCCCCTCGAATGTTCATCGTCCAGAAGAACATCCGCTCGGGATGACAGATGAAATGTATGATTGGATTGATAACAATAATGTTTTTCTATCTTCTTTCCCCATTCTTCCGTTTTCTCCATTACGTAAGGGTTGATCGAACTCATATACCTGTTGTATTAGTTTGGTACACAGGAAAATTGGGTGACCTGGTTTGTTTAACTGGTGTGTTTAAGGCGTTTAGAGAAACCCGGTTGGGATGTAGGATCGTTCTTGTCGCTCGCGCGCCGTTTACTGATATTATCGCACAGAATCCGAATGTTGATGAGATTATTTCATTTCAATCTGATCGCGATTTAACCTCGTGGTCATGGCTGATTGGAGCCTGGAAAAAATTATCAACGCAGCCCATTCAAGAAGTTCATGTCCTGGTTGAAAGCCTGGAGGCAGCGGTTGGAGGGTTGTGGTTTCGTACTGAGGCTCGGCACCTATTGGTAACGGCAAACAGGCGCTCAACGTCAAGAATCCTCG
>CAYYDP010000044.1:0-10623 GCA_964470645.1 uncultured Gammaproteobacteria bacterium | reverse complement strand
TTTGGTCCTCGCACAAAAAACACAAATGGGGGCCCGGGGGGGGGGGGGGGGCGGGGGGGGGGGGGGGGGGGTGGGGGGGCACTGGCGGGGGGAATTCTAAATCCCAAATATATTTGAGATTCACAATTCCTCCCTAGCACTCCAGACACCTACCCACTTACCTCAACTCCATGATTCCCATTTGAATTGTACTGCGTCCAGTACTGAACCCATACTAGCATACTAATAAATCCTGTCAAGAGTTTGTTTTCAAGTGTAAATCCTTCTTTTTAGCCAATATATCAAGAAATATAATCTTTGCCGCCGGTCGGAATCTCCGCCTCCAATAACACCCTAAATTTGGCGGATTCGCCGAAGCTAGATTTCTAGCGGAGGCGGAGAACCGACATGACTTTCGTCACCCCGCACAAGTGGTGCCGCGGGAGAGAATCGAACTCTCATGATCTTGCGACCGCAGGATTTTGCCCGCCCCGTAGTATCCCGAATTCAGGATTACTACCGGGGAGTCCTTGTGCGCCCCGATACAAATTTTGCCTAACTTGCCGATGGTGGGACTCGAACCCACACACCTTTCGGTACACGATTTTGAGTCGTGCGTGTATACCAATTTCACCACATCGGCAAAATTACTACGGGGTAAATCTACCAATTCCGCCACCGCGGCACCATCTATGCGGGGTAAATCTACCAGCCCGCCCCGTATCAAACCGCTTTGGCGTGGGGTTCCACCGCGGCGGCGAACATTGCTCCCCACCGCGCTGCGTACGTAGTGTAGCGAACGTGGACCACACAGTCAACCAGACTAGCCCGTAGCCCCGAAATTCTTTACTAAATCGTCAATCAGTGAGTCTTGTTGATTACCCACTACCCCTTCAACTTTCTTCACCTCAACCCTTTCAACCTTTAGTCGTAGCGGATGGCCGTACACGTTCAATAGCGCCGCTTCAACCACTGACCGGCTCTTGGAGTCCGATAGTTTTTGAGCATGCAAATCAAATCCGACCCCGAGACCAAATATCCCTTGTTCTACTCCGAGCGGAATCGCGGTATCAAGAATGAGCTTTAACGACGGGTTTACCAATGAACAGGATTCAACAACCGAAGTCCATCGGACTTTTACCTCATCAACACTCAATGAAACTGACGCGGGAGCGGATGCCTGCGTCTCCACGGTCGATGAGACGGGACGAGGCGCGACAAGCGGCTTGCCGTTCAAACCATCATCTTCCCCAACAATGGATTTCAGTAATCCCAATTCCACAATCGCGTATTCAGGAATCGGATAACGAAAATACTCAAACACCCCGATTCCGTGGCCAAGCGCGGTTAAAGTAAATCGTTTGTCGCGCGAGGCAAATAATTCAAGAAAACGCTCAACATCTTCGCGACCGAAATAATCATCAAAAAGAGGTGTTCTGATAGAGCCGACCTGGTAGAGCAAAATTTCACGCAAAGCCGCGATAAGATCGATCAGCAACGAACGCATGTCCGCGCCTTCTTCATGGAGCGTCATCACTCGTTCGACGCATGATTTCGCGTCTCGCCGGAACAGCGCCTCGATCAACGATCTCACTGCTTCAAAATTCCCTTTCGGCAATACCAACGAAGAATCTTCGGAAGTGATCACCTTCTTTCCCAGACCAAGAACTTGCCCGAACATGCTTTCCGCGTCCCGAAGGTAACCACCCGAACGCACCCCGATCTGACGCAGCACCTCATGATCCACCGTAACACCTTCAAGCTCAGCGATCTTACCAAGACGTTCCGCGATTTTATTGGGATGAATCGTTTTAAAATCGAATCGTTCGCACCGCGAAAGAATGGTTTCAGGGAGCTTATGCAGTTCCGTCGTCGCCAGGATAAACACGACGCGTTCCGGAGGTTCTTCAAGGGTTTTAAGGAGCGCGTTGAATGCCGACGTTGACAGCATGTGGACTTCGTCAATGATAAATACTTTATATCCGCCGCGCTGAGGAGCAAAACGCGCGTATTCAATAATCGCACCGCGAACATGATCAACTCCGGTATGAGATGCGGCGTCAATTTCAACCACATCAGGATGCCTACCCGCCGTAATGTCAACACACGAAAGACACGAATTACATGGTTCAGACGTTCCCTCAACGCGCTTCTCGCAATTCAGGCTTTTGGAAAAAATTCTCGCCAGGGTTGTTTTCCCCACGCCGCGAGGACCGGAAAACACATACGCATGACCAGGTCGTTTGAGTTCAATTTCGTGCTGAAGCGTCAGCTTGATCGCGTTTTGGTCGACAACGTCGCCAAACGTTTGCGGACGATAGATTCGATAGAGGGCTGAAGACATAAATCATGGAACATGGAACATGGAACATGGAACAATTCGTTTATACCAGGAGTTCTGATCCATGATTCGTGCAATGTGTTAACTGATTGTATCCTACTCTACTTTTACAATTCGCTCAACCCTTCAACTTATCCTTCAACTTTGCGAGGTCCGAAAGCTTCACATATCCTTCGGAATCCCCGTCCGTGTCCTTGATGCTTTGAATGGAGATATCCGCCGGAGGGTTCAAAAAATTAATTTTTTTCGATAATTCCGCCGACGTCAAGCTGTCAAAAAATGCTCGGTTCTTCGACGGCAAGCGATCGGGCAGCTCCCCGTTTCTAAACTTTTTCAAACATTCTCTGCAAAAAACATTCTTCAAAGGGTCTGGATCAAAACCCACCTGAACCTGTGTTCCGCATGAATCGCACACAAGAAGATGACGAACGACGGAAGGTTGACTGGGCACGGAAACACGCTGGGACGCGGATTCGCGGTCATCCCGCTGGACGGACGCTTTCGGACGCAGTCCTTCTGCTTTTGCGTGGACAACAGGCTGCTCGGCGTCTTCGGGGTCGTCAATCGCGTCAAGCCACCGTTTGATCTTATCTTCCACGACCGCGCGTTGCTTTCCGTAGCGCTCGCGCGATACGCGAATCACCTTATCTTTCGCATCACTTGCATTCTCAGGCAATGGTGGCATTTCAACGGTTCTCGCGGAAAAAGGCTTGCTCGCGACTCCGTCAATCATGAGTTTTAAAAATATTTCCCGTTTATTCAGGCTCAACAAATTCTCTTCCGTGATATAGGGTTCGAACTCCTTGATCAAAACCTTCGCGTCAGGGGCGCCGACGCGAAAAATAACCATAGTACCCACGTTTCCCATAATCGCATCCCGCACGGGTTCGGTAAGCTGGGCGATGTATTGGTGCCCGACAATCAAATTCAAATGGTACTTCCGTGCCTCTGACAAAATCGTCGCGAAACTTTCCGTCGCGAAATTCTGGAATTCATCAACATACAGATAGAAATCTTTTCGATTTGATTCAGGCACATCAACGCGGGACATTGCCGCGAGCTGTAACCGGGTAACCATCATGGCGCCAAGCAGCGCGGAATTGTCTTCACCAACTCTCCCCTTCGACAAATCCATAATTAATATCTTTTGCTGATCCATCACCTCGCGCAAATCAATCGTACTCTTGGTTTGACCAACAATGTTGCGGATGATTGAGCTTGAGAGAAACTGCCCCACTTTATTCTGAATTGCGGAAATTGCCTCCACGCGGAATTGAGTCGAAAATGCAGCAAATTCATTCACCCAAAACGACTTGACGACTGGGTCTTTCACTCTCCCAACAATCTTTTTTCGAAATGCCGCGTCGGTCAACATCCGGTTCACACCCAAAAGCGAATTTCCGGGAGAATCCAGCAGAGCTAAAATAGCGTTGTTGAGAATATACTCCATTCGAGCAGACCAGAGCCCTGCAAAAATCTTCTTAAACACCGACATGAGTCCGGAAGCAACCAAATGTTTGTAATCGGGATTAACGTTTTCAATAATATTAAATGCAATAGGATATTCGAGATCCGCCGGGTTAAAATAAATCACGTCATTGATTCTGCTTGCCGGAATGTAATTCAACACGACCTCCGCGGATTCTCCATGCGGGTCCAAAAGCGCGACACCCCGGCCAGCCTGGATGTCCTGAATGACCATAGTTTCCAGCAGTTTACTCTTGCCCATCCCTGTTTTTCCAAGCACGTACATATGCCGGCGTCTATCGTCGGTTTTAATTCCAAACTTCCGGTCTTGATTACGAAAATTCGTAACTCCAAAAAAGTTGATTTCAGACATACATACAGCGTTTAGGGTTTATTAGGGTATAGCGTTCAGCGTATATCATATTACACGACTTATTGGATTTTCCCTAACCGCTTAACGTTAGACGCTTAACGCTGATTGTTATCCAACAGGCAAATTACCCGGAACCTCTGGCTCCGGTGCTTGAACACTTACCGCAGCCTTGGACGGCTGTCCCCCATGTTCCATTACCCTCGAAAGCAAATCTTCAGGTAAAAATTGAGGTGGGTTGATTTTCTTTCCCTCAGATCTCTTAATCAAAGGCGAACGAACTTCCGGAGCAGGAAAATGCCACAAACTTGCCAATTCTTCTGTGTTCAAAATGATGGGCTGATTGTGCACCTTTGAATCATCACGGTCCTTATATGCCTTCGCGAGCGCGATTTGACGCTTTGCGATTCGTTGAGCAACTCGGAAATAATCGGCTTTTGTGGTCACTAGTCCGTCGGGTTTAAATCCGTTCAAATTCAAGGCTGTATACTGCTTGAGGGCTCCGATAATTGCGGGGAGACGCCGCTTTGAGAATGACGACTTCTCGCCCCAATATAATACCCGAACTTTACACGAGTACCCGATTTTTGAAGCTTTCATTTGGATCTGTTCGACGATCGTCCTCTCTCCTGGGGTCATTAAAAATGCTTTTGCGAGCGGATCCTCTTTTTCCGCAGGGGCCGCAGATCCCTGACCAAAACCTGGAATAAAGCCCAACAAACCGGTCAGCATACCAACGAGATGATCTAATCCCGCATACCATCCCGAGGGCTTGCTTTCAGACACTTTCTGTCCCGCGAGTTTTTTCGCGGCGTCCTCGCCAGCTTTTTTCCAGTCATCCGGAATCGCAGTTACCACAATTTGAAACCATACGTGTTCTCCCTGGCCAATCTTCCCCATCGTTTCCAATAATGAAGCCAACGGATCCGCGAATACGTCGTAAAATTGGTGTTCAAAATGAGGATAAGTTTTAATGGGAACGTAATCTTTATTCGCAAGCAACAGTTCTGTCCCCCACATGTCAAACCTCTCATCAGGCCACCACGAAGGTAGCATACTCGCATAGTCTTCAACCTCTTGAATTTCCGCGTCAGGGTACTGCGCATATACGATCGCTTCGACGAAATCCCGATGAGCAGCCGGTGTCCAGATGAGATACTGGATAAATCCCTCCATGCTTACCAGTTCAAAACTAAACGGAGTGACAAAAAAACCATCGATCCATTTTTCTTTCAGGTTTGGTTTTTTGAGCGTTGAGGAAAGCTGAGCAAAAATTTGTTCCACCGCTTTGGGCGACTGTTCTGCCTCTGAGGGAACATCAATTGCGAGCAAAATGAATTGCTGCTTGATCCCAAACAGCGTGCGTCTCCACTTCAACCATAAATTTTTTGCCATCCACAAAAAAGAGAAAATAAAAATTACGTAGCCGCCGTTTACAAACAGCAGCCACGCATTTTCAAAAGGAGACCGTTCCCCAAATTCAAGCAATAAGGTGAGGTCGAAAGACATGGTGTATTGAAATCCCAAATCCCAAGCACCAAATCACAAACAATTCCAAAATACCAAATTCAAAAGATCCAAACAATATAACCGCTTTGTTTTGAATTTTGAATATTGGAACTTGGGATTTATTTGGAGTTTGGGATTTGTCATTTGGAATTTTGATCACTGGTAGAATTTGCAACCGTCTCAGCCCCAGGAAAAACGGGAGTAGTCTCAATATTTGCTGAAACAAGATTGTATCTTCCCGTCTCTTTGTCTTTCGTAAACCGCTTCTTATTCATAAGCGACAAATAAATCGTCCCCGGCTTGACCATGCGCTGCTTCAGAACACCATCCTCAATTTCCTCACGCGTCAGCGGACCTCGGGCCTTGATCAGGTCCTCAATCACATCCGCAACAACGCCCCTGACATACCCCCACTCGACAAGAGCGTATGTTCCTCGTCCGACCAACACAAACCGAGGGTCTAAAATCAATTCGTTGTGAATCGTGGGTAGGTACGCGCGTTTGGAATCAAACTTCATCTTATTAATTGATTCGGTTATTTCTCGAAAATGCAAAGGACGACCCGACTGCTTGAGAATGAGATAAATTTTATCTCCGACGCGCTTCGGCGTTACCAGCGGATCAGAAGCAATCCCCCATAACCCCATGACGTTGCCGTGCAGGGTCGCGGAGAGCAGCAGCAGGTTATGAAACAGCTCCTGCTCGCGTTCAGGATCAAGCGCCAGCGAAACAAGATATCGAAATTCATCGCGCGTCCGAAATTGTTCGAACAGGTCGTGTTCTGACATTGGCCCAGAACCCAAGACGACTTCTACAGCCTTCAGGCACCCAACAAACGAATCCGTGACGATTCTTGTCAATTTCCAGGAGCGTTTCAATCCGTTCCCCGGGGCAACAGACTCAAGACCTCCCACACCAAGTTCCTCCAACAAAAAAAGCGCCAACGAACGCCGATGATCCTCCTTAGCAATGCTGGAAATCAGGTGTTCGTGTTCCATCATCCCTCCGACCAATTCAAGTTCATGCATGACCCTCCGCGACACGTTTAAAAATACCTCATCGCTCTGAATCGACGATTTCAGAGATTTGATCCCGTGCTTGACGATTTGCCGAACTCGTTCGCGGGTCAAATGGTATACGGCCCCAATCTCCTCAAGCGTCTTTTCCGCGTTCCCCTCGATCCCATACCTCATAAACATCATTGAACGCTCTTTTTCAGAAACATACTTAAAAAATAATTGCAAAAAATCCGTCCAAAGCGTTTCAAATTGGACATTCTGGCTTTGGGTCGCCAAAACCTTATCTAGAATCGAATCACTCATAGTTTAGGCTTTACAAAATATATTATATCAAAACTTTTATCATTTGTCAATCCATCCTAGTAAATTTCTAAAAACAAAACAGGGGCGTATTGCAACCCGTCTTTCCGACGAGGCGGATACGCCCCTGCATACAATTTCGCTAAATTATGAATCTAGTGCCGTTACCATTTAATTCTGCAATATCGTACTATCGAATGTATATTGTTTTTCTTGTCATTCAATCGTTTTGCGTGTTGCAAAACTTAATTGTAACGGTACTAGCCTTTGCGTTTCATCATTAGGTTGTGCCAAACCACCAGCAAAGGACTCGCGACAAAGATTGATGAATACGTGCCGAAAAAAATACCAATGATAAGCGCGAGAACAAAATATTGAGTCGATTCCCCACCAAGCACATACAGAGCGGCCAGAACCAAAAACGTAGTTAGTGAAGTGTTAACCGAACGGACGAATGTTTCATTCACACTGAGGTTCGCGATCTCTTCAAAATTCGCTCCGCCTTTTCTCAGCAAGTTTTCTCGAATCCGATCAAACACCACGATGGTATCGTGAACTGAAAATCCTAAAACGGTCAGCAACGCGGTTACAAAGAGCGCATCTATTTCGACTCCGGCAAGGTGTCCGAGAAGAGCGAATACCCCGGCGGGAATGGATATATCGTGCACCAAGGCAAGGATCGCGACCAAACCGTATTTCCATGACTGTACGGGCTTCGAGACCTTTCGGAACGCCCACGCGACATACAAAACAATCGCGATAAGCGCATACGCGATGGCCTTTATCGCTTTAGATTTCATCTCCTGTCCAACTGTGGGGCCGATGGATTCAAATCGAATTTCTTCCACAACCGCTTCAGCGTTTTTTGATACCGCTGATGACTTGATTTCGGCAAGCAATTTTTGGTGGTCTTCTTCTGCGATGGGCTTCATCCGTACCAGCACGTTACCTTCCCCACCGAGCGTTACCTGGGCTCCTTCAACGCGCAGCGCGTTCGTGATCTCCTCAACATCAACACGCTCTAAGACGCGCGGCGTTTGGCGAAATTCCAAAAGCGCGCCGCCGGTAAAATCACGACCCAAACGGAGTCCGAACACGCCAATAATCGTCCACGACGCCAGTACCAGCAGAATGGAGATGGTAAAATATTTTTTTCTATGACCAATAATGTTCAACATAAACAATAAACAAAATTCAAAATACCAAATTCCAAATTCAAAGTTCCAAACGTTATGCTTTTTTGTTTTGGATTTTGATTATTGGTTATTGGAGCTTATTTGGGATTTGATGCTTGTGATTTGGGATTTCTATTACAGTCCTCTCATCATCCATTTACGGTTCTTCCATGATTCACGTACTGCCACCCTCATCAGTTGCCGCGTGACGGTAATGGCTGTAAACATGGATACCAAAATTCCAAGCGCGAGCGTAACCGCAAATCCTCGAATGACCGATGTTCCAAACCACATCAAAATCAAGCACGTGATCAACGACGAAATATTGGAATCGCGAATGGATGTCCACGCACGCCGAAAACTTTCTAGCATTGCGCTTTCCATGGATTTCCCTGTTGCCGCCTCTTCTTTAAGCCGCTCAAAAATAAGCACATTTGCATCAACCGCCATACCAATCGAAAGAATGAATCCCGCGATACCGGCTAGTGTCAGCGTAATGTTCGCGATTTGAAACACAAACAACGAAAGGATGATATACACAATCAGCGCGAAGGAAGCGAGCATCCCAGGAATTCGGTAAAATCCGATCATGAAAACCACCACAAGACCAAGTCCGATCAGGCCCGCGAACAAACTTTTTTGAAGCGACACAACGCCCAAACTCGGACCGACAGTGTCCTGGCTCACGAGCGTGATAGGAACGGGGAGCGCTCCGGCGTTCAAACGCCCCACAAGCTCTTTTGCCTCTTTAACGGAGAATCTTCCAGTGATGACCGCCTGTCCTCCTGTGATTTCCTGCTGAACCGTCGGGACACTGATTGGTTCACCGTCCAAAAAGATCGCGACTGGTTTTCCGATGTTTCGTTTTGTTATTTCAGCAAAGAGACTGTCCCCTTCTTCGTTAAATTCAAGACTCACATTCGGCTCGCCGGTGTTGGGATCAAACTGAACCGAGGAACGCTTGAGCTGTTTTCCCGAAAGGCCAGTTTCTTTCCACTCCGAGACCAGTGGTCGTATGTCGTTCAATGTTTTTTTTGAGATCAAAATATGTCGTGACTCCACCTCACGCTCTGTTGACGAGTCTCCGCCGGTAACTTGTTCCCCCCGTTCCGACATTTTTTGGATAATATGCCAGCCGAATTGTGATTCAACAAGATTTTTGGCTATTTCTCCATCTTTCAGATCTTCAAAAATCGCTTTTTCAAACTCGGGGACAAACATACCCTTTTTAGCAAATCCCAAGTTACCACCTTGCTCTTTTGAACCGGAGTCTTCCGAATTCGCTTTTGCTAACTCCGCGAACGTATCAGGGGAGGCAAGAACTTGTTTTAACAGATCTTCTGCGCGCTTTCGTGCTTTTATGTTTTCAGTGTCAAGTGTCTTTTGCTCCTCCTCTGTTGCGGGCTTCGCCGCATCAGGGTTTTGTTCTTTAAACTCCAGAAGCGGTGTTTGACCGATTTGTTTAATAGCCTCATTGACGTCAAATACTCCGGCGAGCTCGACAATGACCTTATACGAATCTCCCGATTTCGCGGTTTGCACCACGGGCTCTGAAACTCCAAACGCGTTCACCCGCCGTTCAATCACATCGCGCACCCCTTCCACGGCTGATTCCTGATCCGTCCCATCGGAAATCTTTGAGACATCCGCCTGGTACACCAAATGCGCTCCGCCTTTGAGATCGAGTCCCAATCGGTAATCAACGGAATTAAAGAATTTCGCGAACGCTCCCTCGCCGTTCAGGCGGGGAATGTCAAAAAGTCCGGCGACAACCGTGAGAAGCAAAACACTTATAATACCGAGCCAAAGTTTTCCACGCTGTGACATATCAGATAATTGACAATACTTACTTTAGCTTTTCTTGAGCGGAAGGTCAATACGGTCAATGTCGCGAGGGAAGAGTGTCGCGTATCGAACGTTTTCAAAATTCAATAAGTTGGCAACGAAACGTTCAAGTCCAAAGCCAATTCCCCCGTGCTTTGGCAGCCCGTATTTAAACGCTGATAAGTAAAATTCAAAATCAGCTTCGTTCAAACCTTTTTCTTTCATTCGTTTCCGAAGAAGTTCATAGTTCTCAACGCGGCGCGCTCCCGAAGTAATCTCAAGCCCCCTGAACAGAAGGTCAAAGCCATGCGTGAATTCAGGATCAGATTCGTCCGGCATGGTGTAAAACGCTCGTTTTACGTTTGGATAATGCGTGATGTAGATAAAATCAGAATTCCACTGTTTCTTGGAATACTCGCAGAGCCAACGCTCATGTTGCGGACTAAGGTCTGGTTCTCCTTTGCATTTCTCACCAAACTCTTGTTCAATCACACCTTGTGCGTCACGAAAGTGAAGCGATGGAATGGTTTGAGGAACTTCCGGAATCGACGCATGAAAGAAATCAAACACATACTGAAACTTCTCACGAAGGAATTTCTCAAGCGAAACGAGCCAGTCATTCTGCATCCGCATCACATC
>CAYYDP010000043.1:0-11130 GCA_964470645.1 uncultured Gammaproteobacteria bacterium | reverse complement strand
AGAAGTACGAAACCGTTGAAGGAAAAAAAGAAGCGTTACGCGAGATGCGGGAAGAATTCTTGGCATTGGTTGACATTGGTGGAGCTATTTTTGCCCGTTTGGAAGCACTGGCGAATACAGAGTTCACCACAATAGCGACTGGTTTTGTTCCCGCAACTGCAACCATTCAGGATGTTGAAAAAAGGCAACGAGTATTTAAGGGGGTGAGAGAAAGCGCAGGCGCGGGAAAAATTGATTTTGGAACGATGTCCGAATACGCGTCAAGTAATGCTGATTTAGAGCTGGGTATTGAGGAATTTATTGGTCGCCACTTCGAATCATTGGTGAACGGAACGCGCGTGTATAGGACTAAGAAAGAATTTGAGGCGAATTTGCTCCCTTTTCTCGGAAAAGATCTTGGGCGATACACCGGACTCGAAGCATTGGATTTTATTAAGTCTCATTTGGAAATTTTGGCAAGCGATCCGTCAGTTTCTCCGGAAAACCAACAAGTGCTCGCATGGATTGTTGACGACATAAATTCTGGTAGGATTAAACCGCCTCGATAATCTTATGAATTCGACCTTTAATTTTACATTATTACGAACCCTTCTTTCTCAGGGGAAACAAGAAGAAGCAAAGGTATTATTGACGCAGTGGGCGAAGACTCCTATGAAGCCTGTTCAACAAAAGAAAAAAGGAGGAACATTTCTTAATGCTGTCTTTGCGCAGGTAAATTTGATATCAAAAGTGAATCGAGAACGATTCAAATTTTTTCAAAAAGCATCTTCCGTGCTTGGTTTCTTAGATCAGGAAGAACGGTTGATTGATGATCAAATAAAGCTGAAATCAGTAAAGGATAAGCTTGCCGCAAAAACGAAAGTGAAATAGGCGTTATCCCCTCTATTATGCGCACTCTTTTCCGGAGTCAAGAAATACAGGAGCGAATGAAAGAGGTGTTTCGAAAGACCGGATACGATTATATTCTTCAATATTGGAGCGAGCTTTTGGAGTTTTTCTCTGATGAGGAGAATGTATTTGACGATGTTCCCGATTTTTTGATTGATGAATACAGTGTTGGCGAAGATGATGCGATTGAGATTTATGAAAGTCTTTATGAGGTGTTGTATGCTCACCGTTCTCAATTAGAAGGTTTTTTTGAGGAAGGCGGAAGTGGAAAGTCAGTCAAGTCGGTAAAGCCGGAAAATGAATACACGGGCGCAAAAGGTTTGAAGATGCTTGATGAATCGCCCCACGGACGATTACATCCTCCTCTACCTCGCAACGACGTGGTTCGACAAGCTCACCATGACAATACGGCTCAGTTTTACTTCTCCCCCGAGGATGAGGAAGAGATTAAGAACATCCAGCGTTTAGCGTCCAGCGGACAGGGTTTAGGAAAAGATGCCATGGACAAAATTTATGATCGGGTTGCGGAGGAAGTCGTCCGCAAGGTCGGAATGTATCAATGACCAATGCGTCAATGACCGATAAGGAAAAAGGAAAAATTAAAGACGGGATGAAGGAATCGCCATTGACTTTTTGATGTTTTGTGATATCCTTGCAGTATGCAACAGATTCAACCCACAATTGAAATCGGACAAATTACGCGAGTTAAAAAAGACGGCTCCGTGGTGATTCCTCTGAATTATTTGCGTTCTCTTGGAACACGCTCCAACATGTTCATGAAAATCGTAATGATCGGAAAAAGTCTGATTCTCGCGCCGTTGGAATCTGCAAGAGAAAAAGCTGCTTAAAAAAGTTGAGACTTACTCGCGAAAAGAAATCAACGCTATTCTTGCCGAGGATCTGGCAACATGAAACTCTTTCTTGACGCAAACGTGCTTCTTGCCGCGGCTGGAAATCCTCGCGGAGGCTCCAGCAAGGTTATTGAACAGTCGCCAGAGATTGGCGACATGTTATGCGCTTCCCGTCTCGCGTTGATGGAAGCCGAAAAGAACATTCGGGAGAAGTTGGTGCCGGAGGCTCTTGAGCGGTATGTCAGGATGTCCGAAAGTCAATAAAGCAGGAAGGAATTACATTCTTCAGGGGTGGCAACAGTAGCAGTGGTAGTTTGACAGAGATGGAGATTTGAATATAATAGAATCGATATAAAATTCACATCTTATGGACACATCTACATTAACCATTCAATTGCCTCGTCAGGAAGAAGAGCGGCTTTCCCGACTCGCGGTTCGGTACGGTCTTTCTGTTCCTGAAATCGCTCGCAAGATTCTTGAGAGCGTATCTCTTGAGTTCCCCGAAGACGCGTTTGATGAGTATGTGAATCCCGAAGAAACTCGAATCTCGTTTTTTCGGGCGTTGGATGATTGGCGTGCTGGTCGAGTGAGTGAATCACTATGAAGATTCTTTACGCTGATGAGTTTCGCAAACAATTTGAAAAACTTCCCGATGAGATTCAGCAGCTCTATCGTCAGCAAGAAGAGTTCTTCCGCGAGAGTTGGAAAGACCCTAGTCTCCATGTAAAGAAGTTGAAAGATCATCCGTATCCTTTTTCATCGCATTACCCGACGATACCGGGTATTATTCATGTTTGTTGAGAATGATACAGCGTTGTTTGCGACCGTCGGGCATCGAAAAGAGGCGTACGATTGAAAAAGAGGAGAATGTTGCAAGAGCAGGACAAATACAACTACGGCTCAATTCTATTTCTCCCCGAGGACCTGTCCCGTAGTGAGCCGAGTCAGGCTCTACTACTGGGATCAGGAAGAGATTAAGAACATCCAGCGTTGAGCGACCAGGGTTCAACGAAGGAAGCCATGGACAAAGTGTATGATCCTCTTTCGCGTAACGCTTCAGCGGGCATGTCGCGTGGTGGAGGAAGTGGTCAAGAGGTCAAGAAGGCAAAGATGGAATAAGGAAAAAGGAAGGGCGGTGGCTTGATTGTTTGGTTGGAACAGAGTATGGTGGAGTCATGAAGCCAAAGGAACAAGCGAATATCATATTTGAAAACGCAGAACAGAAATTTGCGGCAACGAAAACATTGTTTCGGAACGGGCATTATTTGGAGTGTTTGTTTTTCTGCCATTTGAGCCTTGAGCTCTATCTGAAAAGTATTGTTGTGTTGTCCACGAAACAACCTCCTCCGTTCATCCACGATCTGCGTCGTCTTGCTGAGATCGCGGGATTGCCATTAGACCAGGAGGTGGTTGTAGGGTTGGAACAGGTCAATGATTTCAACATTCGAGCACGATATGACGATTATAAACGACGAATGTATAAGCAGGCGACAAAGCCGTTTACTCAACGACAACTCGAAACGACAACATCAATTGTGTTATGGTTAAAAAACAATACACAACTCGGGAAGTAAAGCGATTTGTGCGCGACTTCATTGTCTATTTGAAAACGGAACAACATATGCCCGTGCGGTCGGCATATTTGTTCGGCTCTTATGCCCGCGGGAATCCTCGCGATTGGAGCGATATTGATGTTGCTATTGTTTCTCCAAAGCTGAAACGCGAGGGGACGTTTACATATTTGGGAATACAAAGGCGGGATATTGACGTTATTCGAGGAATTTCTCCAATTGGATATCACCCTTCCGATTTCCGTTCGGATGATGTATTGGTTCGTGAGATCCAAAAAACCGGAGTTAAGGTTTCAGTTTGATTTTTTTAGCATCAAGATAATGGAAGAGATCAGAAAGATCGCGTATAACGAATCCCCGCACAGAACAAGTTCGGTACGGGGCAGGCAGGAATTACGAATTACGACAAAGAAGCGATGGATAAGGTCTATGACCATGTAGCGGAGGAAGTCGTTGAGAGAGTAGAAAGCGAGCATAGCGAAGTCCCGCACTAAACCACGTTTGGTTTTAGTGCTGGGATCTGTAAAGTCATAAAATCCATAAAGCAAGAGGGAAAAAGACGCCCGAAACAGGTGTTTTTTATTTTACGGTCTTTATGGTATAGTATATCCATCAAAAACCATGCTCAATACGTCGGGACAATCATCACCAGCCACGCAAAGCGATGATGACGCAGTGATGCGTGAACATCGCAGAAAAAGGCTGAAAAACATCATTATCTCACGGCTCAAGGAAACCCGCGACCTTTTCGAGACTCGGGATGTTTTGGGTCGTTCATGGAAAACGGGCGGAATGGAATTTCAGCCAGAGCAAATTGAGCGGGTGGTTAAGGAAATAGAACTTGCGAGAGTGGCGTTGGCGGAAGAATTAACCATTCTGCGGGCGGAGGCTGCCGCGAATCGTGTTGAGCAGGGAGGCGCGGAGTTTGAGACAACGTTTGAGAAGCACATGGAAGAGCTTGCTGAACCAGAACTTCCAGCTGCGGAGAAGGAAGAGTTGCTTGCTAAGCAGGCGTCCAGCGTAAATCAAATCGATCAAAAACAATCATGGGAATTGAAAGCATCACATCTTTCGCGGTTTTCCCTGAACCCTGAACCCTATACGCTAAACGCTAGCGAAATAAAGCCTCGTGTTGACTCGGTTGTTACGACGCAGCAAACCGCGTACAAACCCCGCGTTCTTGGACCGATTGACGAGCTAGCTAACATGACGATCGAAGATTTTCGGAGGCTTGGAGCGCCCGTTGAGGCCTCGAAAAAGATTATCGAAAAAGTTGATTTGTTGGCGGCTGATTCTTTGTTGGAACAGAAAAAAGCCATTGATGCGTGGAAGCGTTCAGAAGTCTATCGAATCTATTTGGCTATCGGTACCGAAAGTCTGGAGAAAAAGATCGCTGTGAACGATGTGATCGAATCACGCAAAAAAAGCGAGTTATCCACACTGACACCTGATGAATTTAATCAAGTCGCGGAAGTGAACCGAAAGATCAGTTTTTCGAGATAATGTGGTATACTGAAGTAAACTCGAAGCACGAAGCGCGAAATACGAAAAAAGAATACAAATCTCAAATCTCAAAAGTCAAAATGTAAACGCAAAGTGCAAAATTCTCCATTTTGAATTATCATTTTGATATTTGATGTTTGAATTTTGATATTGTTTCGAGTTTCGATATTCGAGTTTCGGGTTTGCATTAAGGTATATGGAAAATTTTCAATACGTCATTCCACAATTTATTGATGTTGAGGCGCGGGTGATTGGCCCCGTGACGGTGAGGCAGTTTATTACGGTTGTCGTGGGTTTTTTTATTGCCGCGATTGAATATAAACTTTTCGATATCTCATTGTTTGTCATTCTGGCAATTGTTGATTTTGCCCTGGTTGGGGCATTCGGTTTTTTGCGGGTGAACGGCGCGCCATTTCATATTTATCTTCTCAACGTTGTTGCTTCGCTCAGACGCCCCGCGGTGAGGGTATGGCGTAAAGAACCCAATGATTTTGTTATTGTGAAAGAAATTGCCGGCAAGCAGGCTGAACTCGGCCATATCCCGCATAAACCCTTGCCCAAATCGCGACTTGGAGAACTGACGCTGATTGTAAACACGGGTGGCCTGTACAAGGAAGAGGAGCAGGCGTACTGGAGAGGGGAAGTAGCTCAATAGCAAATTCCAAATGACAAATCCCAATTCCCAAATAAATCTCAAATTCGAAATTCCAAACATTTATGCTTTTTTGTTTTGATTTTGGATTTTGGTCATTGGAATTTATTTGTGATTTGGTGCTTGTGATTTGAGATTTTGAAATTATGAAAAGCAACAGACCCAAACAACCGTCCACGCAGAAATATTTGAACATCGCGGAGATCAAGGAAGACGTCGTGATCATGAAAGACGGCAGTATGCGCGCCGTGCTCTTGGCGTCGTCCATCAATTTCGGATTGAAGGGTGACGATGAACAGAAAGGAATTATTGCCGGATATATTGGTTTTTTAAACTCCCTTGATTTTCCGTTTCAGATTGTGATTCAGTCCCGGAGAATGAATATTGACAATTATTTAAAAGAAGTGGACGACCACGCGAGGAATCAGACAAATGAGTTGTTGAAGATCCAGACAAAGGAATATCGTCAGTTTGTATCTCAACTGGTGACGCTCGGAGATATTATGTCAAAGCGTTTTTACGTGGTGGTTCCGTATTCCGATGTTGAAGACAGTAAGCGGGGTTTTTTGAAACGTTTCAAATCAGTGCTTTCTCCGGCGAATGTGGTGAGTTTGCAACAAAAGAGGTTTCGTGAGCTCAAAGCGGAGCTCATGAAACGCGTTGATCACATTTCGAACGGGTTGGTGTCGTTTGGAATTGGAACCGCTATGCTTGACACTCAGAGTCTGATTGAGCTCTATTATTCTAGCTATAACCCAGACATTTCGGATATTGAGCGAATGAAGGATTTGGACGATTTGAAGGTAGAGCAGACTTAGATTCAAAATCCGAAGCACGAAGCGTGAAATATGAAAAAAGAAAGCAAATACCAAATCTCAAAAGTCAAAATGTAAACGCAAAGTGCAAAATTCTCCATTTTGAATTATCATTTTGATATTTGATGTTTGAATTTTGATATTGTTTCGAGTTTCGATATTCGAATTTCGGATTTTCATTGAGGTATGTTATTTGGAAAAGAACAACCCAAAACGAATCAACCACCAGCTGTCCAAGGACAGGGGGGGTCTATTGGTGTTTCAGTTCAGGAAGTGGAGGAGACTCGAAAGAGTCTTGAAGCGGAAAAAATATATCGTGAAGGAACCGTGACATTGCGGGATTTGATCGCGCCAACGGCAATTCGCGTGTTGCCAGATCATTTGGAGGTTTCCGGGGTGTTTGCCCGTTCATTGTTTGTCACCACGTATCCGCGGTATATTGCTAATGGGTGGTTTGATGATTTGATCAATTATAGCGCAACGTTTGACATTACGATTTACTGCTTCCCCCTTCCTTCTCATGTTGTGCTCAAGCAATTGCGTGACAAGGTGGGTGTGATCGAGGCTGAACTTAACGACATCGCGGAACACAGCCGTCCCCGCGATCCTATGCGGGAGACCGCGCTTCGTGACATGGAAAAATTGCGTGACGACCTCACGCAAGGGATTGAGCATTTTTTTCAATACGGGATGTATTTTACGCTCTACGGTAAGACCTTGGAAGAGTTAAATCAGCTTACGGAACGCGTTGAGGGAATGTTTGGATCAAAATTGGTGTTTACGCGCCGTGCTTTGTGGCAGGCGGAACAGGGGTTTAACACAACCTTGCCGCTTGGGAACGACGAGCTGAATGTGTATTACAACCTCAACACATCCCCGATCGCGTCCGCGTTTCCCTTTGTTTCTTCCGAATTGACATCTGATTCAGGCGTGCTCTATGGGGTGAACCGGCATAACAACAGCTTAATTTTGTTCGACCGATTCAGTCTGCAAAACGCGAATTCGGTTGTGTTTGCGACGTCCGGTGCTGGAAAGTCGTACGCCATCAAGCTGGAAGTACTCCGGTCGCTTATGTTGGGGACCGAGGTAATTATTGTTGATCCGGAGCATGAATATAAGCACCTCTCCGACGCGGTTGGTGGGACGTATATTTCCATCTCTTTGAATTCCGCGAGCAAGATCAACCCCTTTGACCTTCCGCGCGCCGTTGGCGACGACGAGCACGCCGGGGATATTTTGCGATCAGCTGTTATTACCATGAAAGGGCTGCTTCGCGTATGCTTGGGCGAGTTTACTCATCAAGAGGATTCGCTCATTGACCGGGCGATTTTGGAAACCTACGCGAAAAAGGATATCACCGCCGAGTCTGACCTTTCGGCCGTAACGCATGAAAATACTCCGGTGATGAAAGATTTACAGGAAATTCTTGAGGGAATGTCGGGAGGGCAAGATCTCGCGGAACGGCTAAAAAAATACACGGAAGGAACGTTTTCAGGATTGCTCAATCACCCGACGAACGTGAGTATGGAAAATCAATTGGTTGTGTTTTCCGTGCGGGATTTGGAAGACGAGCTTCGCCCCATGGCGATTTATTCCATTATCAATTACATTTGGAATTTGGTGCGTTCCAGCATGAAAAAAAGGATTTTGGTGATTGACGAGGCGTGGTGGCTGATGCAACACGAGGACTCGGCGAAGTTCGTGTTTGCGCTTGCAAAGCGTTGCCGGAAATATTACCTGGGGTTGACAACCATCACGCAGGATGTGAACGATTTTTTGGGCTCGCCCTATGGCCAGGCGATTGTGACGAATTCCTCGATTCAGCTACTGCTGCGCCAGTCCCCAGCGTCTATTGATGTTGTTGCAAGGACATTCTTGTTAACAGAGGGAGAGCGGTATTTGCTTCTTGAATCCGGCGTCGGAGAAGGAATTTTTTTTGCTGGAAACAAGCACGTTGCAGTAAAGATTGTTGCTTCCTACGCAGAGGATCAGATTATCACTTCCGATCCAAGGCAGTTGTTGGAGATTGAAGAAGCAAAACGACAGTTTGCAGAACAAAACGCGGAAGAGAGCGTTTAGCGTAAAGCGTCCAGCGTTTAGGGTGATAGATGTTCGTCATCCCCGAGTTTCATCCCCGTTTTCACGAGGACGAATCCAGAAAACAAAAACAAAAAAGATTGTATGAAACGTTCGTATGTCTACATCGTGGCAAGTAAGAAGAATGGAACATTGTACATCGGAGTATGCGCTGACTTGGCGAAGCGGGTGTATGAACACAGAACAGACGCAATTGAAGGATTCACAAAGAAGTATCAAGTCCATGTGCTCGTATACTATGAACAATTTGAAAACATTGAAGAGGCAATCAGAAGAGAGAAACAACTCAAGAAATGGAATCGTGAGTGGAAAATCAAACTCATTGAAGAACATAACTCTGAATGGAGAGATTTGTATGATACCATTACTGAATAAATTCTTTTTGTTTTGGCTGTTTGATTTCTGGATTCCCAGCCTTGGGCGGGAATGACGGAGTGGCAAGTAGGAATAAAAATTATTTATTCGTGATTCGTTAGTAGTTGTTATGATTCAGAAACTGAACGCTAAACGCTAAACGCTGTACGCTATTATATATGCTTAAACGTTTACTCATCGTATTTGGTCTTGTACTTATCCTCGGGCTTGTGATCTTTGGATTGGTTATATTTCTGAGGTCGTATGGAGAATCGGAGGCATTGCCTTCTCCCGAGAGCGCGGGACCTGAAATTACGGAACAGCTTCCCGAGATCCCGGGCGAGCCTTTTGTTGGTGTTTCTGAACCCATCGCGGTAAAACCCGTAGTTTCCTCTGAAGAACTGGAGCGCGCGCAAGCGGCTGTATTCGCAAAGGATTTCGCTGCGAGGCTTGCGACGTATTCGAATCAAAATCGTTCGAGTAATATTGAAGAATTGCTGCCGGAGACGAGGGGCGTTGCTCGCGACTATCTTCTCTCGCTTTTGGACGAATCGCGTTATCAGTCCGAATACATTGGGGTAACATCGCGCTCCCTCGTGTCGCGGTGGCTTGAATGGAATCCGGGGGGCGAATCGACAATAACGGTTGGATTATGGAGAGTTGAAACGAGGAATGGTGAAGAGACTGGGTATATGCAAGATGTGGATTTAGTGCTGCTACGTGATCAGCAGCAATGGATGGTTATGAGAATCCAATGGAAAGAACCAAAACAATCTCCAGTATGAAACGTTTTTTTCTAGTTTTAGTGTTGTGTGTTTTGTTGCTGGCTCCGTTTGTGGCGTTTGCCCAGGAAAGGGATCCGGGCTGTAAGACTGACGTCACAAAAACAGGAGAACCTGTCATTTGTCTTGCTGTCCCATTTGGGACTGTGGTCAAGGTTTCTGGGATTAGCCAGTATATCCAGCAGTTTTATAATTTTTTTATTGGAGCTGTGTTATCGCTTGCGGTGTTTATGATCGTGATCGGTGGTGTGCAGTGGGTGTTCGCATTGGGGAACCCTGGGAAAATTGGGAAAGCCAAAAGCACAATTACAAACGCATTTTTAGGAGTGCTTTTGGCATTCATCTCTGTTGGCATGTTGCGTATCATCAATCCCGATCTCATTACGTTGAAGTTGCCGGATATTAAATCAGTAGAACAAATCCAATTTTTTGAAACGCAGGAGTGCAGAAATTTACCAAATGGAAGGCAGGTGAGTGTTGGCGGCGGGTATGGGAACATCACTATTGATCGGAACAGTACGGACTATGCTTATTTGATCAAAAATTTTGAATGCAATATTCCGTATCCGATTGTAGATTCAAATAGTCAGTGCAGAGGACATATGTGCGTTGATGAATGGGGAAATGAAGGAGTGTGCCTGTCGAGCGGATGTAGATACGGGAGCTTGATTGCGGGTTCGATCTCGTGGACGGGCAATTATTATATTGACAATACCTATCCAGCAACGTTGTTTGCGGTTTGTCCTGGACATACCATTCAAAAGACGAGTATTGCCCATGACATTGGAACCCAACGACGAACGTACGAATTTCCCATTGATGATTTTAACCAATTAGTGTATCCAAAAGGATCGGTGCTTGCGGCGTATTGCGGATATGATGGCTTGGCTATCCCTCCAAAACCAACTCGTGTTGAAGGGTACCTGCTGGGCGTTGAGGTTAATGATGCGTCTGGCGTGGTTACAAATGATGATCTGTTATTACTTGACCGTTCGTGCAAGCGTTTTGTGAGAGACCGAAATAACCCCGATCAGCTTGCGTCGTGGGACAGTGGGACAGCGATTCCGCAAGACACGCAGTTGTTTACCGCGGATGAATTGAAAGGTCCGGTTGAGTGCAATATCGAGATTTTGGTGAACGCGCAAACCGGGCGGTATGGCGCCGCTCCCAACATCACCTATCAAGTCGGCATTGATCAGCAGTGGAATCACGCATCAATAACACTTCGAAACGCGCTGAATTTAATTGCCGCAAGACAAAGCATCGAGATTTCAAGCATTTCCGATAATGATTTGTTTACAAGCAACTGTGAGCCATGGAAGCCTGCGTGGCAAAGTGGTGCGTTTGATCCTTTAGTGCAGGAGAAATACGGTGACGATGCGAATTGCGTTCACGGACCGTTATCAGCCCATTATGGAGGTGCGGTTTTGAATAACAACTTAGCAGTTCCCCTTTCTTCGGGTGGTGTTGGGTTTGGCAAACGACCAACGAGTATGGTGCAGGTGAACGCAGGAGGATTTTCTTGCGGAGCCGACATTAAGCCAGTGGGAAGTCAAACCAACGCGCAATTGCAACAGACGATTCGGGATGTTGCGGCAGCAAATCCATCAATCGTTA
>CAYYDP010000042.1:4654-11193 GCA_964470645.1 uncultured Gammaproteobacteria bacterium | reverse complement strand
ACGTTTCGCGCGTATCATCGGAGCAAGCAGGTGAAGCGACACACAACCATAACAAATCCTAATCTCTTAAGTAAACGACCGCCTGAGTTAGAGATTAATTTAGGGCTTGGCGACATAGAAGCAGGTACTCTCCGAGCCCTTATTAAAAAACTGTCAGAAAGGAAATATTTTAACACGCTCGCTCTTCAAAGCAGGGTACCAATCCACATGTGGCAACCCTCATTAGCTCAAGACGACACCATTTACTACAGTCAAAATGTTAGTACGCTCGACAACATCACAAACTACGCGTACTCCCCAAACAACCTTCATTTATTATTTATTGACTTTACAGTGCTTCCGCTACAAAAACACTACGGAAAAACGATCAATTATCTTCAATACTCAAAAGAAAGGCTGGCGATGGTATTACATCCTGAATCCGGAAAACCGAAAGAACGGGAAAACATCGGCGGAGTATTTTTGCGAACAGAGCACGGAATGCACTTTATTTGCACCACAAGGCTATTTACGTTGAATGAATTAACAAGTATCTGGACGCAGATTAAACGACTTAATTTGATCAACGATCCAAGGGAGTGCCATCAAACAGCGGACACACCCCTAAACGATTTTGATCCACCAAGAAGGCTGCGGACAATGCCTCATTTTAATCATAGAAAAGAACTCCTGAATCTCGCGGAATGTATTGAGGGATCTGAGCGTAACTCAAGTAAATTGCCTATTGGAAATTATTACAAATTAAGCGCAGCAGAAATTGTGTCTGAAGCGAAGAAGTTATTAGAGCAACTTCCACAAACACAAACCGAAAAAAGAGCAAAAATCAAGAACGCGCTTAAAAATTTTGAATAATCTTTTGAAGTTGTTTTGATTTTCTAATAACGCAATCTAACAACGTTTTGATACCTTCAAGTAAACGAGTGGAAGATTGTGCTTCGTGATCGATTGGTCTTATGGCACAAATGCGTATTGAAAAACTCGTCTTTGGCGGACAGGGGGTGGGGCGAATTGACGGGAAAGTGATGTTTGCCTGGAACGCGCTTCCTGGTGAGGTGGTTGAAGTTCAGGTTACGAAAAGTAGATAATCTCTCGGAGATAATTTCAACATATGAACCCAGAAACGCTGAAGAAAAAATTATATCAGGCATCAAACAAAGAGGGAAATGAACGCGTTGAAGGACGACGATTTCGCGTTCCGAGGATTCCTCGCGTAGAAGACGAATTGCCGGAAAAACGAAAATACCCAAAACTCGAAAACCTTATGGGGAAACCGAGTTATGAAGTCGCACGGTATATTGCGGAGCAGTTTTATTTTGGTGGGATGCGGGTTCCTATTATTGATGATAAAGGACAAAATTTTGTTGAAAATCCATACTATCTTATGTTCCGGTGGTATCAATCAGGAGTGCACTTGCGAGCGACTCAAAAAAGATTATTGAAAGATGCACCCGATGAGCCAGAAACAGGTATTGGTATCCATGAACTACTTTGTGGCGGGCTTGAAAGATTTATGGAGAAAAGCGGAAGAAGATTGTTTCATTCACCCGGGTATAATAGATTTGCTCTTGAAAATAGGATTATTTTTCATCAGTTGCCTGATTATCAAATGTATCGCGATGGGAAACGTTGGAAGGACTTTCTAAAATGTAGAAACTTGTTTCAACTAACCCTTGCTTCGTCCCCGTTTCAACTTAACAAAAATGAAAAAAAAAGTTGGAGGAAACATGAAAATTGGTATAAATCAATACAAGAAAACAGACAAGGGTATTTGATGTTCGTGGATTTTTTGTTTCCGCCGACTGATGCGGATCTTGAGCTGATGCGAAAAGCGTTTCAGTTGCGGTATTGGGATCAGGGAATTCCGCTTGAAGGAGTTATTTTCGAGAGTTCCAAGGGTGGTACGCATTTTATTGGTACAAACCCGGTCATGAACCGTCATCAGTATTTGAGTCTCAGAAGATTTTTTGAACAATTTAACGCGATTAATGACACTCATGCCCTGAAGCAGTTGTTGGTTGATACGCATCATTTAATAACTCACTTTGAAAATCCTTCATATGACCAGGGTATGAGAGGTAAGAAAATAATTCCAAAAAAAGGAACCGAATCAAACGCTCTTCGTCTCACTCCGGATGCTTCTGGTGAATTTCCCAAAGTGATCGAAGTGATTCGTCCTCCGGAGGGTTTTATCGATGAATTACCCGATGAGTTTAAAACTTTTCAATATGAAGAACACTTCGGTCCAACAGATTGATATCATTATTGAATCTGAAATTGATGCCAACACTTTATCGAACACGGGTTAAAGCTATTAGACGTTTTACAAGCCATGTCGAATTTATTAATTGAAAAACTCGTCTTTGGCGGACAGGGGATGGGAAGAATCAATAATAAGGTTGTGTTTGCCTGGAACGCGCTTCCTGGTGAGGAGGTGGAGGTTGAGTTTACCAAGCAGAAGCGGACGTTTGCCGAAGGGATTGCGAGAAACGTGTTGAAACCATCTTCAGAACGCGTTGAGCCGCGATGCAATCATTGGCTTTCCTGTTCGCCGTGGCAGATTCTTGATTGGGAAAAAGAACACGTTTATAAAGAACAGCTTGCGCGGGAAGCATACCGGAAAATCTTGTCCCCTCCTTTCGAAGGAGGGGACGAAAGGGGAGGTATCTCAATACATACCCCTCCTTATTCTGTAGGGCTTCCCCCGGAAACCCGTCGCCCGGCGATTCCTTCGAAAAGGGAGGATACCAGATTTAAGATTGTTCAAAGTGGGCAAGAATATTTTTACCGCAACAAGATGGAGTATAGCTTTGGATTGAATGAAGAAGGTGAGATTAGTCTTGCGTTCTTTGAACGAGGGTCGCATTCGAAACTTATTCCTTTTGAGTTGTGTCATTTGGCGCGTCCTGAGATAAGCAAGGTCGCGAGTAAGGTTGTTGAATGGCTCAATGAGGTACGCCCTCGGGTTGAAACCTTGAAAAGTTTGATTGTGAGAATTGATACAACGGGCAATGTGGTTGCTGGCTTGTTCGTTCGCGAGTTGTTTGATTATGCAAGCGCGGATGAACTAACAAGTATTGTTCCAAATTTTTATATTTTCAAATCTCCAAGCGAAAGTCCAGCGTCCATTGTTCAAGAGGTTTTGTATCAACACAGTGTCCATGAATTATCCTCGGAAATCTTAGGCACTAAACTTTCATATGGCTTGATGAGTTTTTTTCAAGTGAATCCACCGATGTTTGAAGAAGCTTTGAAAGACATTAAAACATTTGTCGAAGGATCTGGCAGTGTGGTTGACTATTATTCCGGAGTTGGTTCGATTAGCATTCCACTTCGAGATTTCATCAAGTCGTGTGTGCTTGTTGAAGAAAATAGTGAAGCAGTTGAATTTGCGCAAAAGAATCTTGAATCAAATAACCTGTCACATTGGCAAGCTGTATGCACGCAATCAGAAAAAGCTCTTGAGTATATTACTCCAGAAACAATCGTGATCCTTGATCCTCCTAGGGCGGGTTTGCATCCACACGTTGTAAAACGATTGCTTGATCAGAAACCTCCTCGAATCATATATTTGTCCTGTGATCTGGCAACCCACGCGAGAGATATTGAACTTTTATCAACGGCATACAAGTCAATCTTTTTACGAGCGTATAATTTTTTCCCACGTACTCCGCATATTGAGGGGTTATGCGTCTTGGATCGAACATAACACTAGCCAATATGCAGCATGTTAGCCAGTAGTTAGTAGTTCACCCGACCGAAATGTTCCATTCCTGCTAATGTTTTTTGATGATAGGTAGTTAAGACTCTGTTCGATAAAAGTGTTGACTCCATTAATATTTTTCAGTATACTCGATTTACCATTATGGATCAGGAAACAAAGCAAGAATTTGAGCAATTAGCAAAAGCCATTAAAGAAGGTTTTGAGGGCGTTGATCGACGCTTTGATAGTGTCGATAGCCGTTTTGATAAAGTCGAAGGCCGCTTAGATAAAGTTGAGGATCGTCTTGATAAGGTTGAGGTAAAAATCGACAATTTAGAAGCGACGTTACGCACGCAATACCCTGATAAAACGTATCTTGATAATAAGCTTGGAGAAACGGTCTCCGATATTGTTCAGCGTATCATGAAACGCGATGAGAAAGATCGTGACTTTAAACTTTCATTGATTGAACTTCTCAAACGTCATTCTCTGCTTTCGGAAGCAGAGCTCGAGAAGCTTCGTGCGCTTGTTGTCTAACAGGTTTTCAGTCTATGATCTCTTCTCAAGAATTAAGGAAGAAATATTTAGCATTTTTCAAAGCACGGGAGCATGTAATTGTCCCGTCTTCTCCGCTTCTGCCAGAAAACGACCCAACCACACTGTTCACAGGGTCCGGCATGCAGCCGATGATTCAGTATCTGTTGGGGGCTCCGCATCCGGAAGGAACAAGAATTGTGGATTCTCAGAAGTGTTTTCGCGCGGAAGACATGTCAGAGGTTGGAGATAATCGACACACGACGTTTTTTGAAATGCTTGGGAACTGGTCGCTTGGCGATTATTTTAAGAAAGAACAGATTTCATGGATGTTTGAGTTCTTGACTCAAGAGGTCGGACTCGATCCAAAACGAATCTATGTTTCTGTGTTTCGAGGCAATGAGGACTATAAACTGCCAAAAGATACGGAAGCTGTTGAGATTTGGAAACAGACCTTTGCGAGTGTTGGGATTGAGGCAAAGGATGTTGATTTTGCGGAGACTGACGGGATGGGGGATGGGAGAATATTTTATTATCCCGACAAAAAGAATTGGTGGTCGCGCGCTGGTATCCCCGCAAACATGCCCGTTGGAGAGCCAGGAGGACCTGATTCAGAAATGTTTTGGGATTTTGGACCAGAACATAAGCTTCACGAGCAATCCCCCTGGAAGGACGAACCGTGCCATGTGAATTGCGATTGCGGGCGTTTTATGGAGATTGGGAATAATGTGTTCATGATGTACAAACGCACGCAGGATGGATTTGAGGAACTTCCGGCAAAGAACATTGATTTTGGCGGAGGACTGGAGCGAATCGCTGCTGCCGCAATGGACACCCCTGATATCTTTAAAACCGGCTTGTATCGACCGATAGCGGAAGTAATTGAACAGATTTCCGGGAAGAAATACGGTGAGCGAGAAGAAGAAACGTTCGCGTTCCGGGTGATTCTAGACCACATGCGTGGAGTTACGTTTTTGATCGCCGATCACGCGAAGCCTTCGAATAAAGATCAGGGGTATTTCACGAGACGACTGTTGAGGCGCGCGATTCGTTACGCGCGTACGCTTGGGATTGCGGAGAATTTCGCACGACCCGTCGCGGAAGTTATTATCAGAGAGTATTCAGCGGCATATCCTGATTTAAAATCACAGGAACAGATGATTCTTGATGAGATCCATAAAGAAGAAGACCAATTCAGAAAGACCCTTGATCGTGGTTTGAGGGAGTTTGAACGTATTGCATCCTCGGGGACCGCTGTGTTAGATGGGAGACTCGCGTTTGATTTGTATCAGACATATGGGTTTCCGGTTGAGTTGACTCAAGAAGTGGCAAAAGAAAAGGGGGTTGCATTAAGCAGTGATTTCGATTCCGTATACAAAGAAGAACTGAACAAGCATCAAGACCTCTCACGCGCGGGAGCAGAGCAGAAGTTCAAGGGTGGACTTGCGGATCACTCTGAGGAAGTGACGAGGCTTCATACCGCGCATCATCTATTATTAAAAGCCCTGCAGTTGGTGTTGGGTCCACACGTGAAACAGCGAGGGAGCAATATCACCGGAGAACGACTTCGAATCGATTTTTCTCATGGTGAAAAAATGACTCCGGAACAACTGAAGCAAGTTGAGGGGATGGTAAATCAGAAAATTTCAGAAGACCTGCCAGTTATAAAATCCATCATCCCCAAAGAAGAAGCTGAAAAGCTTGGAGCAGAACACGAGTTTAATGCGAAATACCCCGACATGGTTTCCGTGTATTCGGTTGGTCCGGCGGGCGCAACAACGGAGAATCCGCAGTTCGACAAAGCATACTCACTTGAATTTTGCGGCGGTCCGCACGTTGAGCGAACGGGGGTGATTGGGAAATTTAAAATTCTCAAAGAAGAAGCGTCCTCTGCTGGGGTTAGAAGGATTAAGGCAGTGATTGAATATCATTGAACAGCAGCTTAATAAATTCTATTCACCCCTTTTAGCATGCAGAAAAGAATTGAAGGCAAAAGGTGAATTTAGGTTTAAACTTAAAAAGGTTGGTGACGTAGTATGGGAGCGTAGGGGCGAAAATGCACGACAAGATGATTTAATATATGTAGACAGAGAAATTGAATATAATAATAAACAGTTTGAAAATGAAATCTTGCCTTTGTATTTTAAAATGCTCAATGTATTTCGAGATAACTACTGGCTAGCCGAGCCAGAAACTGAAGAACATTACCCTAAACTTATCGAGTTTGTTGAATTATGGAAACGTTGGCAGGTAAAAAGTGTTGATCCTGAAGTTGTGAAAGATATAAAAGTCAATGAGGCGGTAT
>CAYYDP010000042.1:0-4644 GCA_964470645.1 uncultured Gammaproteobacteria bacterium | reverse complement strand
GGTATTGGATTCATTTTATAAAGAGCTAGAACAGAGGACCCGAATATTAAAAGAGAGTATTACTAAATAAATCATATTATTCAAATGAAAATTATGAACTACTATCTATCCGTTTTGAAGAAATACGCCGAATTTAAAGGGCGGGCAACAAGGTCGGAATATTGGTACTTCTTTCTTTTTAACATCATCATCAGCGTTATTTTAGGAATTTTGAGTAACATCATCGGTGATGACTCAAATGCTCTTGGTTCGTTGTATGGCTTAATCGTTCTTGTTCCAGGATTGGCTGTTGCTGTGAGAAGATTGCATGATATTGGGAAAAGCGGTTGGATGTTGTTGATTATTTTGATTCCCATAGTGGGACTTATTTGGCTTCTTGTTTTGCTGATCACCGATAGTAACTCTGGAGAAAACAAATACGGTCCGAACCAAAAAGACGCGGCCACTTCAACGCCCGTCAACTCATGAGGAACTTGATCATTAGATGGTTATGTTTTTGAAGCAAGAAAAGCCGCAAGATTACCACGAAAAGAATGAGCGTAAAGAGACCTACAACCCAAGCGTCTATAGCAAGTGGTGGGAAAAGCTAAACGAAGATGCGCAAAGGGAGGAGATGATGAGTGTGTTGCTTGATCAAGCGGGGGTTAAGGGGCGTGTATTGATTACGTTTAGAAAACGGTTTAAAAAATTATTTTTCAAAAATCTTCAAACCGAGCCTAGATTGCTGTATGACGCTTTAGATATGAAGCTACGAGATGTCCAATCGTCCTGGAATGGTTCTGGTAAAAGAGTAAAAAAGCGATGTCTGACATTGTGTGGTAGGGTAGATGATACTGAACACATCATACAAAAAGTTGTAATGCAAACGGGAGATGCGGATCGCATCATTGTGTTGGTGGACGAGATGGCAAGATATATCGATGAGTATTTTACTCAACCACTCCAAGAATACAGAAAAGAGTCGAATCGTATCTTTAAAGAACAAGATAGAGATGGCGAATTGTTTTCTTTGCAGATGATGAGAGATACGATTATGAAAAATATGGAAAATCAATATATCTCCATACTTGAATCGTTTGGTAAGGTACGGAATACGATAAAGCAAATGGGCGTATGGCGTTTGGTTGAAGAGGATATGAATAACTTTTTTGAAAAAAGTAAACACATTATGGAGCTGTGCCACAAGTTGTTGGTAATGAGTTCAATCAATGACAAGAATGAAGATGGGCTTAGTGTGGAAGAGCAGAATGATCCAAGATTGCCATTTGAGGGCTCAGGCTACTAATTAAACTATTAAAAGGTATGGGCTCAAATTAATGAATCAGTCGGATTTAGGTAGGGTTGTGATGCTGTGTACGTTGGTCGTAGTAATGTGATTTGTTTGGATAAGATTCGGTAATCCTGTATAGTTACCTTATGAATAAGACAATTGCATTGTTACTATTTATTATGGTTGTTCTTGGTGCCGCGTTTTTTGTTGGACGAAATTCGGTAAGTCGAGTTGATGAAAAGGTTTCTTCAAGAATCATTTTAAACTCCATTCAGGATCAGGCGTTTTTGGTCACGAAAACGTTGTATCTTGATGAGGAGACAACGATTACCATTGATGGAGCGGGAGGGCTCAAAGGATTATTATTTGGTAAGGAGCTCAAGGCGCGCTCTCTCGTGAGAAGCGATGTTGGAGTTGATTTAAAGAAGATGACAGAAGAGAATATCAACATTGACTCATCAAAGAAAACAATCACGATTAAACTTCCAGAAGCAACAATTCTCACAAGCGGGATTTCAGGAAATGTGGAAGTGGAAAGTTCCCGTGGGATTTGGACGAGTGTTAAAGAGTTATTTTCGGATGAGGGTAATGATGATTACAACCGCGCGGTGAACGAGCTTGTTTCAAACGCGGAAAACGCTGTTCGCGCTCGAACCGACGTATTTGATTCAGCCCGAGCCGATACCGTGAAACTTATTTCATGGATGATCGAGAAGACCGCGCCCGGGTATCGAGTGGAGATTGTTCGGTGATTCAATAAATCTTTATGACAATCACATCTGCCATCTTTGTCAAAAGCGCGCGTGGCTCGGACGCTGTACTTGAAGATGGACGACCGCAAATCGCGTTTATTGGGCGTTCGAATGTTGGGAAATCAAGTGTCATCAATGCACTTACGGAGAAAAAAGGACTTGCAAAAACAAGTTCGTTTCCTGGTCGAACTCAGCTTATTAACATTTTTTTGATTAATCGATCCGTGTATTTCGTGGATCTTCCAGGATACGGATACGCGAAACTTTCCAAAGAAGACCGTGAGAGTTTGCAAAAAATGGTTGATTGGTATTTGTTTCGTTCAGAGATTGATCACGCGTTCATTGTACTCATTATCGACGCGAAGGTTGGACTCACGGATGACGATGTGAGCGCGCTTGAAGAATTGGACGCTCATGAGAAGAATGTGCTGATCATCGCGAATAAAATTGACAAGATCAAAAGCTCCGAGCTCCAAAAGCAGCTATTCATCATCAAAAGCCAGGTAGGGGATCATGTGGTAATCCCATTTTCAGCTGAAAAAAAGATCGGAATTCGTGATGTTGTTGATGCTCTCTTGTTGTAGCCTCTCGTTCGTCCTCATTACCGCTTAAAAGCAGTCTTTTTTTGTTTGTGCCAGTTAGGCTTCGCAAAGCCTCAGCACTAATTCCTTTCAGCCCGCACCTATGCTTCGCATAGATACGGGGTCAGTATCGGGACAGCCAAACGAGCCCGTCCCGCACCTTTCGCTCGTTACCGTACGCCCCGAATAACATGTTGTGATATCCATTGATTATTCACGAAAGGTGCGGGATCACGCTACCAAATGAGCTTTGCGAATTTGGTGCGGTCGTAAGATTAGCTCAAAACATTGAAATTCCGATACGATAAAATTCACACTTGACAAGCAGATCAAACTCGATTACTATGTGTATATATGACACTAAGTAATCAACAGTTTACAAAAGATCAAATAACGAATGAGGCGAACCGACTCTTCGAACAATTGAAACGAGTAGGGAGGACCTTTGAACGTTGTCTTGAGATCGCGCCGTTAACACTGCGGATTAACAAACTCAAAAAGACACAGGATGCCGTTATTTTAGCCCATTCATACCAAATTCCAGAAATTATGTACGGAGTTGCTGATTTCATTGGCGATTCATACGGGTTATCCAAGATTGCGGCAACTCACCCCGCAAAAACAATTGTGTTTTGCTCAGTACATTTCATGGGTGAAACAGCTAAGCTTTTGAGTCCGGAAAAAGAGGTATTGGTACCCGCCGTGGCGGGTTGTTCGCTGGCGCAGTCAATTACCGCAGAGGACGTTCGTGGGTTGAGACGAAAGCATCCAGGAATTCCTGTGGTTTGCTATATCAATACGGATGCAGCTGTGAAAGCAGAATCTGATATTGTGTGCACATCATCGAATGCCTTGAGAATTGTGGATTCTATGGAAACCGACGAGGTGATTTTCATTCCAGACATGCTCATGGGGAAGAATTTGCAGGCTCAAACAAAGAAAAAACTTATCTTATGGCACGGAACCTGTATTGTTCACGAACGATTTGATGAAGAAACGATCAAAAAAGTGAAAAACAAGTTTCCAGACACAAAAATTCTGGTTCATTACGAATGTAATAGTGCTGTGGCTGGGTTAGCTGATTTGGTGGGAAGTACAGGCGATATTTTGGATTATGTAAAAACAACTGACGCAGAGCATGTCATGGTTGTCACCGAGTGTGGAATAACCGATCGGCTTAAACTTGAAGTCCCAGAAAAGCAGATTGTGGGAACGTGTCAATTGTGTCCGTATATGAAACAAATAACATTGGAGAATGTGTTACAAGCACTTGAAGAACCTCGCCCAGATCAGGTGGTGAAGATTCCGGAAGAAGTATTAGTTCGGGCAAAACAATCGATCGACAGGATGATGGAGATGTCTTCGTAGCGATGCTCGGGAACAACGATTTTTTTAAACGCACCACTAGCTCGGGTGCCACGCCATAAACTCTGCGTTTCAAAAATTGTGTTCCGCTAGCATCGCACTCATTGGGGGCGGGACTAAATATCTTATTTGGAATTAGCTCTGTGTATGACTAAGCAACAATCGATTCAAAGGTATTATAACAAACGGGAGTTATTAAAACGTAAAAACTTTCGTTATCGCAAAACCATAGCAGAACTGTTGAAGTTTTGGTGGTTCCAGGATCTCGATAGAAAGGGAGATATCACGACGAATCAACTTATTCGATTACCACGAGCCAGGACTGCCAGGCTTTATGCTAAATCCGATGGTATCATTGCTGGCATTGAAGAAGTTGTGATGATATGCGGACGCAAATTACGAGTGAATGCGTTTGTGACGGACGGGGACAGGGTCAAAAACAGACAAACCATTCTCACGCTACACGGGAAAACCAAGGACTTATTGACACACGAACGTATTGTTCTCAATGTTCTTCAGCGTATGTCTGGAATCGCTACGCAAACAAATATCCTTGTTCGCTCAATCCCCAAGTCATGTATGCTCTGCGCAACACGAAAAACGGTGTGGGGAGATTTGGACAAAAAGGCAGTGGCCGTTGGGGGCGGGGGCACGCATCGGTTGGGATTGTATGATT
>CAYYDP010000041.1:0-11238 GCA_964470645.1 uncultured Gammaproteobacteria bacterium | reverse complement strand
GAGCTCTATGAAAAAATTACTCTTTATCGTTCTCGGTATTGTTGTGGTGGCTGCGATCGCGGTTTTGCTTCTTGTTCAAAGCAGGCCGGTTGAGATTGCCCCGGAACAGCCGGAGAGCGCGAATATCGAATCTGACGTTGTGGATACTAATACCAACGCTCCGGATCCGGTTACCATCACTGTTGCCACGTATAAGGATCGGAATGGTGTTTTTGAAATTGACTATCCTGACTTTTATGAAATTGCGACGACGTCACTGCCGATCGAATTTGGAACGCTTCGTCCTTCTGTTCGCATTGAGTCACCTGAGGAAGAACGCGCTGGAACCAATCTTATCCAGTCAGCCACATTTGTCGGGGTAAGTTCACTACCTTCGGATCTCGCGCGATGCGCTGCCCAGGCAGACGGCGAAACGAAGCTTGGTTCCATAACAGTAGATGAGAAAGAATTTGCCATTTATACACAAGACGGAGCGGCCGCGGGGAATAGTTATCAAACGGTGAGATATCGTACTGTCCATAACAAGCGATGTGTGGAGGCGGTGCTCTTAATGCATTCTGGTAATATGGGAAACTATCCGTCGGGGACCGTGAAAGAATTTGATCGCGCTATCACGCTTGAGAGGCTGAAAGCAATCTTCTATTCCTTAAGACTCTTGTGATGGCTTCATCTTCACAATCATATTCGAACCTCGAGACCCGAGAGTTACCGAAACCCCCGTCATGGAAACACGCGATTGGCGTAGGTGTGGTTGTTATGGGTATGGCAATGGGTACGGGAGAGTTGATTATGTGGCCTCATCTGATTGTGAAACATGGACTTGATGTTTTGTGGTTGGCATTAGTTGGGATAACCTGTCAATACGTTATCAATCAAGAAGTAGCCCGGCATTCTCTCGCGACGGGTGAAGGTTTTTTCACCTCGTCCGCCAGGGTCTGGAAGTGGTTTGCACCGTTTTGGCTTGTTTCCGCTCTTTTACTTTATATCTGGCCTGGTTGGGCGAGCGCAATCGGAACCATTGCTCGGTCTCTTTTCGAGTTCGGATCCTACCAGATGTGGGCGTGGATTGCACTTGGTTTGGTTTTGACGTTCACGTTTTCCGGTAAAACTGCGTATGGAATTTTGGAGCGTTCCATGAAAATTACTGTTCCGGCGTTTTTTCTTTTGCTCGTCTGTATTAGTTTTTTCAACCTTTCTCCGGCGCTCATCAAACAAGCGTTTCTCGGGATGGTCGCTGTCGGGACTCTTCCTTCCGGGATCGATATGAACGTCTTGCTTGGGGCGGTAGTATTTGCTGGCGCGGGAGGAATGTTAAATTTGTGTGTTTCACTGTGGTATCGGGATAAACAATTAGGAATGAACGCGTACGCAGGTCGTATTGAAAATCCAATCACGGGGAAACACGAAGCAGTATCAGCGTCAGGGTATACGTTTGAGCCGTTGAGCGAGCAGTTAAATCGTTGGAGGGGCTGGATGAGGTACGCGCGTATTGACCAAGGCGTTATATTTTGGTTTTTGGGTCTTGTTACACTTATGCTGCTTGGCCTGAACGCGTACGCCGTACTTCGACCCATCGGCGTTATTCCGGAAGGTCTTCAAGTTGCAGTTACACAATCAGCGATCTTTAGCCAGACATGGGGAGTTATTGGTGAAAAGGTGTATTTGATCATGGCGTTGTTAATGCTTTTTTCAGTGATGTGGGCGGTGATCGACGCGTTGACCCGCATGGTGAGTGACATTATTTTTACCAATACCCGAATGGGGCCGTTTCAGGGCCGCCTTTCTTGGTTTCGAAATATTTCTCTGCATCATCTCTATTATATACTTGTTGTTACGGTAGTGGTGATTGGGGCGCTATTACTCCCACTCAAACAGCCCTTGGCTTGGCTTACGATCTCTGCGGTTTTGGGAGGCCTGACGATGGCGATCTACACACCACTCCTGTTGTATATGAATAATACCCGTCTGGCGAAGCCTTTGCGTCCTGGGATACTGACCAATGTGGCGTTATTGGCAATTACTGCGTTTTTTTGGTATTTTTCCTATCGGGTCATTGTACAATCGTTCGGATAATGTTACGTTTTTTTCTCGCTATCGTTTCATGATAGCGAACCAGATAGTATGGATGCTGATCAACATCATAATCTTGTGGTTCGGTGGAAACAGGGCGATTCGTCAGCGTTTCAGGCGCTGTATGACGGATTTGTCGATCCGATCTATCGATTTGTGTATTATCGAACGTCTCATAAACAAACCGCTGAGGACGTCACCAGCGAAGTGTTTATGAAGGCGCTTGCGAGAATTCATCAGTTCGATGAATCGAAAGGGACATTCCAATCTTGGCTGTATACTATAGCTCGCAATACCATTGTGGATCATTATCGAACGAAGAAAGAGGCGGTCGACATTGAAGAGGCATATGAAGTGGGGACGAAAACCGATTTGGATGGTCGCGTAGATCGGACACGGGAACTTGAAAAGGTTCGGGCGTATCTCGACACATTGCCTGAGGACAGCCGAGAAATTGTACTGTTGAGAGTGTGGGATGATTTGAGCTATCAACAGATCGCAGAAATTGTTGGCAAAAGCGAAGCGGCATGCAAGATGACGTTTTCACGAGCGATTGGGAAGTTGAGGCAGGAAATTCCATTAGTTTTGATAATTATCATTTTGATGAAATTATAATAATTATCATTGTGTAATGTCCGGTGGATATTTGCGGTCGAGCCATAATAAACAAGAAAACACTGGGCGTTTCACGGGCGCCTGTCGCAAAGCGACTTTTCGACTAGGCTCAAGATGACATAAGGATTATGACCGAACAAATCAAATCCATTTTACAAGATCTCTATTCCATTGATCCCAAGTTTAGGGATCAGGAGCAAGAGCTTGTAAAAGCTATAACAGTTCTTTTGGAATCAAAGCCTTCCGTTGTCGTTGATGAGGCATTTGTTGAACGATTGCGTCTGCAGCTCTCATCAAGATTAAACGACCAGGCACGTGGAAAAACAAAATTAGACGACCAAAAAACGACATTTAACTTTTTTACTATGAATAAGTTTATCTACGCAGGGCTCGGGGCGGCACTCGCACTGGTGATTGCGGTTCCTCTGTCTTTGCAACTCAAACAACAAAAAGGTTTCGACTCAAATCAGTATGAAACAGTAGCATTAAACGAGTTTGTTGGTGAAACTCGATTTGCTTCCCGGGGGTTCGGCGAACTCGCTCAGGTTGTTCCGTCGGACTCAGCGCGTCCTCAAAGCGGAGGTGGCGGCAACCCCGCAATCTCATCAATCGCCTCCATGGGGCTTGGCGCCGGGGTGAGTTCGGGTGTTCCCATGGCAGATGGAGCTGAAGGGATCGCGGAGCGAGAGGCGGGTGCGAAAATGATTATGCCGCCCTACATGCCGAATTATTCGTTTGTCTATGCTGGGGAAGATATCGTGCTCGAGGATGGGGAGCAGGATGTCTTGAAACGCCAAAAAGGAGGAAACGCTTCGGGTGTAGTAGGAAACATTCTTTCGAGCTTAAATCTTGGCATCGTTGACCTAAAAGCTTTGTCAGGGGCAAAAATACAAAACTTTACGCTGATGCAGGATGTTGATTTTGGTTATTCAGTGTATGTTGATTTGATGGAAGGACTGGTGTTTATCAGTCAAAACTGGCAAAAGTGGCCACAAGGGAAATGCAGGGATGAAGCATGTTTTGCTCAGTATCGAGTTCGACCTGAACAAATGCCGTCAGATGAAGATCTGATTGGGGCTGCAAACGCGTTTCTAGTGAAGATGGGTATTTCGCGTGAGGGGTATGGTGATCCGGAGGTGGACGCATCGTGGAGATTGGGATACGAAACCATGCAGGATAAAAGTCAGTTTTTCCTTGAACAGGTTAATATCCGATATCCGCTCATGATTGATGGCAAAAAAGTGTTTGAGCAATACGGTGAGCCGTTCGGAATGATGGTCTCCATCCAGCTCGCGGACAAGCGCGTCGCTGGGGTGTTTAACATCATGACAAAGAATTACGCGCGATCATCTTATCCCGTGGAAGCATCGTTTGACCGGGCGAAGAAGATTGCGGAACGGGGAGGGATGAACCCGCCGTATCGATACATGGAAGCAGGGTCGGTTGAAAAACAGTTGAATCTTGGTACGGCCGAACAGGTGTACATGCGTTATTGGCAGTACAAAGAAAATGAATCATCAGAACTTCTCGTCCCAGCGCTTCGGTTCCCAATCTTGAACGCGACTGAAGCAGGATACTATGGGCAGAATATTCTTGTACCACTCGCATCTGAAATCTTGGATGAATGGGAGAGGAATCAAGGAGGTGGAGGATTCGGGGGCGGACCCATTGATATCATGCCGCTTCCTGCTGTTCGAACAGTTGAATCAGCCTCACCATCGAGTCTAAACGAGCAAATGATGGAAACAAAATAGGATTGACGATGTAGTCAAACAAACCACTCGAGTATATCGGGTGGTTTTGTGTTATGACCCGCCAAGTTTTCGATTCACATTTGTAGTAGCTTCTAGCATAAGAGACTCGATATCGTTGTTGTACAGAAAGTCACGAAGTCCATTGGTATCCTTCGGAAGACATTCGCCTGCATAAGGACCCATGGGTCGAATTCCGTACTGTCGGTTGTATGAGGCTTCTGCTGTGTAGGTAGCGATTTCAAATGCTTGTTGAGGATTGATCTCCGGATTGAGTTGTTCGAATGAAGTGCGAAGATCGTTGAAAAAACTAATGGTGGTCGCATTGAGAGCGTTGTTGACCAGCTTGGTGGCTTCTGCGGTCTCAAAATTTACAAATGTCATAACTTTTCCAAGATGCGTATAGAGGTGGGAGAGTGTATTTTCAGAACGTTCGTCCATTCCCGCAATGACAATCAAGTTTGGTTTAAGAAAATCTTCTTCCGCGGACTTTGCGCGTAGATATTCTGGGTGAAAGCAAACACCAAAATTTGTTCCAGCAACCTTTCCTGATGACCGTTCAAGAAGTGGAATGAGGCTGCGGGTTGTTCCTGGTGGAACCGTCGAGCGGAACACGACCAGTTGGTAATTGCCGGAAGACTTCATGGCTTCTCCAATGGACAAGGTCGCTGCCTCAAGGTTTCCCAAAAACCAGCCTTCACCCGGGAGATAGGGCGTGTCAACACTTACAAAAAAGATATCGGCGTTCACATTTGTTAAGTGCTCTGGTGCTATTGCCTCAAGTCCTTCTGTGATTAATTCGTGTATGCGTGTTGGGTTTTTGTCACAGACTACAACGCGGTAGTTTGGATGCATTTTTTTAAGGCCTTTTGCCGTGTTTGATCCAACAACCCCGCCGCCAATGATCACAATGGTTTGTGCTGTTTGGGTTGGGAATGGAATCGGGAGGCGATCGTCTTGCATAGTTTTCAATGGTGATGAATAATGAATATTTTCGATGGGTAGTATACCAGGTATTGAGCATATTGAACATTCGTAGTTCCTTTCGTCCGGGGAAAAATGTTGTGGTATGATATATAAAATATGAAACTCAAAAATGATCAATACCGTCGTGTCCGTGATGGAAAGACAAAACAGTTAGTGATTCAGTACAGCTCATGCAGTGACGTGATTTGTGAATATCAAAAAGACGGGCATGGTCAACTCTTGAGAATGTATCTTGATCGGATATTGAATCCAACTGTCGATGTGACGGGAGCTTCGCTTAAATGCTCACATGGACATATATTGGGCGTGAAGATGGTGTACGCGAAAGAAGATCGCCCGGCGTTTCGTTTGATCCCGGGGAGTATCAAAAAATCGTTGGTGTGATTATGAAATCGCTCGAATATCTCTATCCCAGGGATATAGATATTTTGTCTTTTCCACCCAAGGGGGGTAGAATGGGGATATGAAATTAGAGCACAAGCGAATCCCATCATCAAAAGTCAACTTGAGGAATTAGGTTTTTTTGTGCGCTTAACATATGTACCAATCGCTTCAATCGAATATCTGGAAGTACACTCTCTTTTTAATCACAAATAAGCGAATTTTTGTTGCGATCCTCGGCGCATATTATTTAATAATTCCCGGAGTCACTCCAAAGGGAATTGGGATAATTCTTCTTGCTGGAAGCCTTTCGGGATTCCTTCTTGAGATTCCGAGTGGGTACGTGTCTGATAAAATGGGGCATAAAAAAGCACTCGTGTTCTCGCGGATTCTCTGCCTTTTCTCAACCGTTCTTTTTTTAGTCGCAAATAATATCATTGTTCTCATTCTTGCGGCGATTTTTATGAGCGCTGGTATAGCGTTTCAGAGCGGTACCGGAAGCGCGTTCATGCATGAGACGTTGAAGGGATTAGGTCGCGAACATGAGTATACCAAAATCATGGGGAAGGCAAGTTCTTTGGGGTTTGCTATACCCATTGTCCTCATGACATTGACGCCATTTTTTGTGAGTGTGAGTTATAAACTTCCATTTATGATTGCACTTGTTATTGATTGTGTTGGATTGGCAGTGGCGTTTTCGTTGATTGTCCCACATGTCCCACAGGAACATATTGAAGAGATCAGTAATACGAATTTTAGGCAGGTGATGGCGGAAGGGAAAAGGCTTGGTTTTTTGCCATATGCATTTCTAGCTGGTTTGATCAGCGGAGCGCTTTTTACCGTTGGAGGATTCCGAGCACCGTATCAAGCAGTTCTTCAGATTCCCGTCATTTATTTCGGTATCTTTTTTGGTGCAGGAAGGGCACTTGCCTCATTGATGCTTGCGTACAGTGACAAAATAAAAACACTTTTTACGCATAATACGTTTTACGGATTGAAGATTTTATTGTTTGCCGTACTGATTATCGTATTGGGCTTGGTGGAAACACGATGGGTGGTGGTTGCGTTATTCGTCGTCATTAACGCGTTTCATTGGGGACTGAGTCAGGTTTCGACAAGTTATTCAATGGATATGATCAAATCAAGTAAATTTAAAGCAACACTCCTTTCTATCAAGGCGCAGTTGGGAGAGCTAATTGGAGCTATTGCGGGTTTTGGTGTGGGTCAATTGATACAGGATAAATCCTATCAATTCGGTTTTTTAACCTTAGGGATCGTATTTTTCATCATAGCATCCTTGCTTTATTTTTTTATTCTCAAGAAAGATACTCACAAAGTAGCTTCGTGAAATCAGCTCAATACCGAAGGTCTGAGCTGATTTTGTCTTTTCTATCCAACGGCGGTAGAATGGGGATATGAAATTAGAGCACAAGCGAATCCCATCATCAAAAGGTAGTTTGTCTGCCGCTTTTCACTATCCAGATCAATCATCGGGATGGCTCGCGGTTTTGTGTCCGGGTTTTCTGGACAGCAAAGATTATCAAGGTCTCGTTGGACTGGCCAACGTGCTGTGTGAAAAAGGATTTACGGTTGTTCGATTTGATCCAACGGGAACGTGGGGTAGTGACGGTGATATCGTTGATTACACAACAACGCAATATCTTGAAGATGTTCGTTGTGTTGTAGATTATGCGTTGACAGAAAAACCATACAAGAAAGTGTTAGTCGGAGGACATAGTAGGGGAGGGCGGATTGCTGTTTTTTACGCCGCACGCGACCCACGCATCTCATTGGTTCTTGGTATTATGTTGTCATCTGGGAGTCTTGGGGGTGAAGTACGCCAAAAGTGGGAAAGTTCTTGCATACGCATTGAACGTCGAGATATTCCGGGGAAACTGGAAGAATCAGTCGAATTTCGTGTTCCGATAGACCACCTGATGGACCTTGATAGGTATGATGTACTTCTTGATGTGCAGAAAGTTATTGTACCGACGATATTTGTTGCTGGAGAACAGGATGAAATAAATCCACCTGAGGATGTTAGGGAAGTGTTTGACCACGCGAATGAACCAAAGAAGTTTATCATCGTTCCGGGGGTTGGCCATGATTACCGGCATAATCTTGAACACGTTAGGTTGGTGAATGAGAAGATTGCGGAATTGTTGGATGAATATATATGAATCAGTCATTTGAATTACCTCTAAAAAACGGAGATTTGCGGGGTGTGATTGAAAACCCGGGAAAGGAAACTATTGTGATCACGGCACATGGGTTTACTGGGGATTGGAATGGTCCAAGCAATATTTTTCTCAAACTATCTCCGAGGTTGCATGAGCTTGGATTAAGTACCTGCCGGTTTAGTTTTTTGGGGACACCACCAAGTGGTGGAGAGTATGTTGAAATGACGGTTGTGCGTCAAGAGCAGGAAGTACGGGAGGTAGTTGCTCACATCAAAACATTGGGTTACGAAAAGATTGTTTTACTTGGTGAGAGCATGGGTTCTGTGGTGTTGGGCGCGATCGATTCCTCCATTTCGGCTTTGGTTCTTTGGTGGCCCGCGATTGATTTTTTGGATACGGATTTTAGAACATTTCTTACGCTCGAGAAACAGAAAGAGCTGAGTGAGCAGGGTTATTTACCAATAGGATCATTCAAAGTCGGGAAACAATTTATCGATGAAATTCCTTTGGCGAATTATTTTTCTGTGATCCCAACAGTTACGTATCCGATTCTTTTTGTTCATGGTGAAAACGATTCCGAGGTTTCGGTCGAGCAGTCGAAGAAGGCGTTCGAACTGGCTCACGAGCCAAAGCAATTGTATGTTGTTGCTGACGCAGAACATTGTTGTCGAGATGAACAGGAAGAAGTTATGAATGTGACTGTGGAGTTCTTGAAGAAACATCTGATATGAAACCCTCACCTGGAACATTGGAAACATTAGGATTACCTCGATTGTGGAAGTCGGGTGCGGGGAGCGTGATTGAGAAGGAATTGATCATTGTTGCGTTTGGAATGGAATTGTATGCCGACACTATACATTTTAATCGTAAAATGATATACTACGATATATGTTAAAAAGGGCCATTGAAGCTGAGATAGTTGCGTATTTAAAGGATAAAAACACGAAAATCCTTTTTATCTGGGGTCCGAGACGTTCCGGAAAGACCACGTTGCTCAAAAAATACGCTCAAGCGTACAAACTACCGGTGTTTAATTTTGACCTGTTGTCAGATAGGGAAAAATTCGCGTCTGACAAAAAAACTCTTCAAAAAATCGTTGATGAACATAACGTAATCCTCATCGATGAAGTTCAGAACTACCCTGAGTCAAGCCACGCACTCAAAATTTTGCATGACGAATTCAATGCCAAGGTGATTGCTACTGGCAGCAGCGAGCTTCGGCAGACTTCCAACGATTTCGACACACTCGCCGGCAGATTTCGTCAGATCCATTGTTTGCCGCTGTCAGCGTTTGAAATTGTAGACAACACCGAATTGAAGGCATACGAAAAAGATGAGTTCTACCGCGCTCTGGCGACGCGCATGCAAGTGTTCGGTGCGTATCCCGAAGTGCATCTTTCGGGTGAGTCCGAAAACGCAAAAATCGATCTTCTGCAGAACATCCTCGACACCTACGTTCTCAAAGACATCATTGACCTTTACAATCTCAAAAACACCAAGCTTGCCAAAGACATTCTCACGAAAGTGGCGCTTCAGATCGGAAGCGAGGTGTCCGTACGGGAGATTGCGAATAGCCTCCAGGCGAACGTATCCACGGTATCCAGTTATATCGAAATTTTCATAAAAAATTACATATTGATCCCTGTCACGTCATTCAAAACGAACGCACGGCGCGCAGTGTCCGAGCACCGCAAGCTGTATTTCTATGATCTCGGAGTTCGGAATGTCCTCGTCAAAGACTTTCGACCCTTAGAGCTTCGTCCCGATCGCGGGGGAGTGTTTGAAAATTTCGTCGTTTCGGAGATTGAAAAACGTCGAAAGATCCTGAACGCGAAATTGAACATGTATTTTTACCGCGAATACTCGGGACGCGAGGTTGATTTGGTGCTTGAGGATTACCATAAACAATACACCTGTCTCGAGGTGAAGTTGGGTGGTGAGCAGACGGAAAAAGTATTTCCCTTGCCCCACACGCTTGAGACCGTGAGTGGAGATACCTATTTTGAGATTATCGGGAAAGCGATTGTTGGGTGATTTTTGGGTTTTCAAATTGAAGCAGGGGTAAGAGCCCGCGGTTAAGAGTGATATGAAGCAAAAACATGAAATAGTACAATTCCTCACCTGGAACATTGGCAACGTTACGATTACTTCGATTGTGGAAATCGAGTGCGGGAATGTGATTCAGGAAGTGATCCCGAACGCGACGAAAGAGAATATCACAAAGATTCCGTGGTTGGTTCCGCATTTCGCGGATAAAGCAGGGAACTTAAAAGCTGTCGTTCAGTCATTTGTCGTTAAAACATCAGATAAAGTGATTTTGGTTGATGCGTGCGTGGGGAACGATAAAAAACGTGTTGACATCACCGCGTGGAACAATCTTCAGACTGACTTTTTACAACGGCTTGAGGAGGCGGGGTGTAAACCCGAAGACATTACACATGTTCTGTGTACTCACTTACATTTTGACCATGTTGGATGGAACACAAAGTTTGAAAGCGACAAATGGGTTCCAACATTTCCCAAAGCCAAGTATTTGTTCGCTGAAAAGGAATTTGAGTATTGGAAAACCAATCCAGAAAAAGAAATTGCTGATGATAAAGCAGGATTTGCTGATTCGATCCTACCGATCGTGGAAGCGGGGTTGCACGAATTGATTCCGGTTGACTATAAACTTTGCGATGAGGTTTCCTTGATTCCAACCCCAGGCCACACTCCGGCTCATTGCAGTGTTTTGATCTCTTCTAAGGGCAAACACGCCGTTATTACTGGCGATGTTTTGCATCACCCGTGCCAAATTGCGCATCCTGAATGGGAAACAATTTCTGACACCGATCCCAAACAGGCTGTTGAAACACGAAAGAAATTTTTGGAACGTTTTGTAGATTCGAATTCACTCGTTATTGGTTCTCATTTTGCATTTCCAACTGCTCAATACTTAAATAAACAAAATGAACAATTTATGTTTTTTGAAGACTTCACTCATCGTCCAATTAGAGTTCAAATCAGTAATTGGCAAACTGATAAACTGAAGTTTTGGGGTTTTCTTATGGCTTTGGTTTCTTTGGTTATTTCATTTTTTACGTTTTCATGCTCTAGAAAAGATTATAAAGAATTAAGGACATTAGAGTCATCTAATGTCGTTTTTTCTATAGAAGAAACAAGGATATTTTTTAATAAAGACATGGACACAATTTTTATAGAACCGGCCATTAAGAACATAGGTAGAGCGACCGCACGTCAAGTTGAATTCAAGA
>CAYYDP010000040.1:0-11534 GCA_964470645.1 uncultured Gammaproteobacteria bacterium | reverse complement strand
CCTCATCTCCGCCCGCACGCCTGGGTGGGACTTTGTCCCACCCTACGGATTCGTGGCTGAATTCATTGCCGATCCCGCCATCCGGCGGGACGCGCCCTCTGAAATTTCCGAATGTTACACTTCTCAAAATTTGCAAATTCCTATTTGGTGCCCTATACTTGAATCGGCTCGAACCTTTTTTGAGGGGAAAATCTGAAAGGAATTTCCGCTTCCCAGAATCCGCTTCGGCGGGGCGGGAAGGAAAAGGGGTCGGAGGAAAGGGAATTCACGCCCTGCCCTCTGCCTGCCCGCGCACCGCGCGCACGCGCGCGGAGAAAACGGCGGCGGGATCCAATAAACAAGAAAAAAAGAAGAACATAGACGTAATGGTGTTTGGTATGGCACAAGAAATTTTTGGTCAATCCATTTCAAGACGTGATTTTTTAAGTAAAACTGGTGAAACAGCTTTATATTTTACCCTTACTCCTTACCTTTCAAAATTAAACTACTTTTCTCATTTTGAGTCACAAGAATCTCAAAAATCTTTTGGGGTCATAAAAAAAATAGTGCATGATTCATTCGCTTCATTTTATCATGATCAAAAATTTGTGCACGAAGACAGTAGTGTTGTCAACAAAAATTACAGAGAACTTATTACAAGCATCGTTGGGGCAATAAAAAAACAGAATAACCCACAAACAAAAGCATTAGAAAGTCAGGATGACTTAAAACAGTACTTGGTCGATCATGATGTCTTTTTGAATTCTGACTTGATATCCCTCAACAAGGATGACAAAGATTATGTTGTGGTGAATACAGCGATGAGAAAGATCAACAAAGAAAAAAGTAAACACGTATCTTTCGAAGGTTATTATCCCGAATATCTCCGTTTCAGTAATGAGAACTACCCATCGGTACAGGCTCTAAGAGTTGAGGATAATTTACTACCTGAAAATGAGGAATCAATAAAAAAGTTTTTTGGTCTAGATACATTCATGCCACACGGTTATACAACCGACGACGGTGTCATTATACTCTTTCAAGAAGGAATCCAGGATGCTGTAAGAAAATATAGTCTGTCGGAACAGGATGCTGAACAATCGATAATAGTCAATGAGATGGCGCACGTGATTGTGAATTTCATATTTCGTGACGCCTTTGAAAAATTTGATAAGTCGTCCTTGGACGATGTGTCTTTCCGCACGCCAGGTAATCAGAGTTTTTCTTTCCTGCAACTACAAGAAGCATTTTCTACAATTACACAGTTAAAATATGGACCACAAACAGAAGCGATAATTCAAGACGTGATCAATGATCCATCCCTAAAGGAACTCGGTTCTTATAAATACACGAATTATCTATTATCTCAAGAAATTCCAGCAGTGCTTACAGAAATGAATATTGCAGATGGGAGACTTACTACACCTGAGCAATTTAGAGATTTTAAGAAGAAATTAATTGACGAAAAACTTATTCCCAAAATATTTGCTCAAATGCAGTCGTTCGTTGTGTTTTTCAAGAAGCAAATTGAAGTAAAAAAGCGGTAATGAAAAACAGCGCGCTTTACAAGTGCAGGTTTTTATTTTTCAATGAACGTGTTCGATTTTTATTTTCTTTTTTTCAGACCCCGCCGCCGTTTTCTCCGCGCGCGTGCGCGCGGTGCGCGGGCAGGCAGAGGGCAGGGCGTGAATTCCCTTTCCTCCGACCCCTTTTCCTTCCCGCCCCGCCGAAGCGGATTCTGGGAAGCGGAAATTCCTTTCAGATTTTCCCCTCAAAAAAGGTTCGAGCCGATTCAAGTATAGGGCAGAGAGCTCAAAGCCGACGATTTAATATCAAATGTCGGCTCCCCGACTGTAACGTCGGGGTGGATAGAGCGCTGGTCTTCGGAACCAGTGATGTAGGTTCGATTCCTACCGAGAGCAAAAAAGTGTCGGACGGAATCAGTTACGACGAGTTGATTCAATCGCCGCTGGCAATGAAACCCCCTCCGAGGGCAAAGGTGCAAGGTGATAATTCTGAAACACATATTACAAACAAAAAAGACCCGCAAGGGTCTTTTTTCATGTGAACCTTATTTGTCCTTCGGCCCGTAAGCAAGGCCCGAAAGAATAAACGTGTCAAGGGTCTGCTGGGTAATCAATTCTTCTTTAAGAAGACGGTGGAGGTCTTGATCGAGGGTTCTCATACCCTCGGCCGACGACGTTTCCAACGCACTTCGAATTTGGGCAATTTTGTTCTCGCGGATCAAATTCGCGATCGCAGAATTTTTTACCAAGATCTCACGAACCGCAATCCTACCTCCCCCAACCCTCGGTACAAGCTGTTGCGAAATCACTCCTTTGAGGGACAACGAGAGTTGCATCCGAACCTGATTTTGTTGGTGCGGAGGAAAAATATCAATAATGCGGTCCACGGTCTGCGCAGCATTCGATGTGTGGAGGGTCGCCAAAACTAAATGCCCCGTTTCCGCAAGTGTTATGGCGGCGGCTATCGTATCCAGATCGCGCATCTCCCCAACCATGATAACGTTGGGATCTTGACGAACGACGTGCTTCAGTGCTTCTGGGAACGAAATAAAATCACTTCCCAATTGACGCTGACGGATCACACTTTTTTTGGAGGTAAACAAAAACTCAATTGGGTCCTCCAGGGTAACGATGTGAGCAGCTCGATCTTCGTTAATAAAATCAACCATGGCGGCAAGCGACGTAGTCTTTCCACATCCCGTTGGTCCCGTAAGAAGAACTAACCCCTGGTTCATCCTCATCATGTCATACACGATCTGGGGCATCATGAGCTCTTCCATATTTGGGATATGCTCGGATACCACACGCGCGACTAATCCCATGTGCTCGCGCTCAAAATGTAAGTTTACACGGAAACGAGCCACATTCTCGATTTGATAGGAAAGATCAAGCTCGCGCTCTTTGAGAAATCGATTTTTTTCATCCACCGACATCATGCTCGCGATCAAACCTTCCAAATCCCGTTCCGTGAGAATCTTATACCGATCCAAGGTAACCAAATTTCCATCAATACGGACTAAGGGCTCATGCCCAACCAAGAGATGAATATCCGACGCATGTTGTTGAACGGCCGACTTAAAAAGTTCGTTTATAGTCATAGGAAACGAGCATTTAGGAACTTAATATTTTGAGTAACCATATCTCATATGCGACACGATACCCACCCTAAATAGTGACGCTATACCAAGAACACTACTTAAATTCAAACCTCAACATTCTGATAGTGACGGATTTCAATTCCGCGACCCGTATCTTCGATCGCAACAAGGTCAATCTGGTACCGAACAATTCCCCTCTTTATGCAAAACCATTCAATCGTGCGTTTTATTTTTTGCCGCTTGCTGGCGTGAAATTGATCTTCGGGCGATCCAAACAAACGACTTCGTTTCATTTTTACCTCAACAAACGTTGGTGTTCCTTGAGGATCCTCCATGATCAGGTCAATCTCGCCCCAATGCGTATGTTCATTAGCCGAACGAAACACGTACCCTTTGCGCTCCAAAAAATTACGCGCAATTTGCTCTCCTAGGGTTCCGGTCGTTTGATGTTCACGTTTTTTTTGGTAAATATTTCGAGTATTGCTCATTGGAACGCGCTTGATCAACCAACCGTTCTTGCCGTTCGGAATACTTCAAGATCCGATACCCCCACCACAGTGATCCCGCGAATAACAGAAGCCACCAAAACCTCGCACCAAGTACATAAACGTTATACTGGCGAAACAAAACCAACAATTCACCAACAAGGGAGAACGCTACCAACAAATGATACCACTTGCGATATACCCTCCGTTTATTCAACGAAAAGGATGCCGTGCGAGAACGAACTGCAAACACCAATCCAACCAAAAAAACGACAAGTAGCACAACAACAACGGCGATCAAAAAATCGCGTGACAAAGGGCTTACCTGAGCGGTAAACCAAAAACGTATCAATAACAATTTTTGTAATGAAATTCCAAATATCATACCATTATTATTTTACAAACAATAACCCATAATGCCAAACCCCCGCCGCAAACCGCTTTTCAAGTTTCAACCCAGCTTGTTTTGCCAATTCCACCACTTCATCCTTGGGAACCTTCATTGCGTGCCGTGGACCCATATTAAATCTACCCTCTTCCCAATCAATCACCAAAAGTTTTCCGCCTGTTTTGAGAAGTCTCGCCGCCTCTTTTAAAATAGCCAATTTATTCGAATTTTGAAAGAGGATGTTCACCAAAGTCGCATAATCGAGCGTACCATTATTGATCTTTGTTGCGCCAAACACTTCCAAGTTCGACCACACAGTCTCGATATTGGTGAGCTGTTCAATATCCGCGCGTGACTGAATATTGTCCAGCACGGAAACTTGGACGTCCACGGCGTACACCCTTCCTTCGTTCCCCACAATTTTCGCGGCTGCGATAACAAAATATCCCGCCCCCCCGCACCCCCAATACGCAATAATCCCTCCAGGAAAAACGCCAAGTTCATTACGAAGAAGCTCGTTTGCGTTGAGTAATGTTGTGCCTCCGGCAGTATCCATAAAAGACATGAAACACATACCATGGATCACGTATCAAATTAATCCTTTCCGTAATGAATGTTCCATGATACGTGCTATGTGTTATCCGATTATTATTATATCAAACTTCCCTGATTTTTGCGAAGTTGGTACTTCACAAGAAAACTCTTTCGATGTATGGGACACGCCCCCAACCGGTCAATCGCGGCCCAATGCGATGATGTTCCATACCCCTTATGATCCGCAAATCCATAACCAGGAAACTGTTTATGATACTCAATCATAAGCCGATCTCGATAGGTCTTGGCGAGTATTGATGCCGCGGCAACACTTTTGACCCGCGCGTCACCATCGGTAACATATTCATGTTCAATAGGAAATTCGGCTGAAGGTCTCCCATCCACTGCAACAAATTCCGGTGTAATACACCTTTCTTTCATTGCCTTCCGGAGCTTGTCGAAGGATTCTCGAAACAAACGTTGGTTCACGATTCCAATTCCCGCTTCATCAATTTCAAAATGTTCGGCCTTCACAATCGCCAACGCAACGCATACATCTCGAATCTCTTGTTCTAAATCACTCCGTTTTCTTTCAGACAACACCTTTGAATCATCCAAACCTTTCAAAGTGCAGTTCACTGGCAACACCACGGCGGCAACTACAATCGGTCCCGCGATTGGTCCCCGCCCCGCTTCATCAATCCCCACCACATATCGCTTCCCCTCGTTCCATAACGTTCTCTCCAGAATCCACGTCGAACGATGAGGGAGTGTTGTATTAAAATTGCGCATAGGTACTTCGGGATGACAGGCCTTACCTGCTATCTCTCAAGCGTTGCCGAAACATATCTCAGTGGAATTATAACACATCAAAAAGTTGCAAACTCTTAAAAATTGAGGCACTATTCACGGTATGGAGACGTGGCAGAGTGGTCGAATGCGCCGCACTCGAAATGCGGTATAGCCGAAAGGTTATCGGGGGTTCGAATCCTCCCGTCTCCGCCAAGTTTTACACTCAACAAATCAACATAATATCGAGCACTGAGCCGAAATATTTTTCAATCCATAATATCTCCTGTAACAATGAAACGAGCAATTATCATCCACGGATGGGAAGAAACACCAGAGGGAAATTGGCTGCCCTGGCTTGGCACCACGTTGCGTTCAAATGGTTGGGAGGTTAAGATCCCAGAAATGCCAAACACAAAAAATCCGAGGTTAAACGAGTGGATGGAAAAACTTATTTCTTTATCCCCCGACGAGCATACACTGCTCATCGGACACTCACTTGCGAACGCGCTGATTCTTCATTTTTTAGAACGTCCTGAAGCCCACACCAAAGGAGCGGTCATGGTTGCTGCTTGGGATTGGCTTATGGAGGACATCAAAACATTTCATGAAACCTTTTTTGCAACCGCATTCAATTATGAACAAATTAACAAGAAGGGTATCCCGCTCACTATGGTAAATTCAACAACAGATCCTTGGATCGATCTTGAGCGGTCAAAACTATTGGCGGAAAAATTGGGGGCGGTGTTCATACCTATTGAAAACGCGGGTCACTTCATGACGCGTGACGGTTATTCTGAATTTCCACAATTAGTCGAGATTATTGAAACCATATGAACATTCTTCTTCGGTGGATCACCAATGCAGTATTCATTTTCATTGCTGCAAATATTCTTCCTGGAGTTGACGTCTCGGATTTTGTTACAACACTTCTGGTCGCGCTCATGCTTGCGATTGTAAATGTGGTCGTAAAACCATTACTCATCGTTCTCACGCTTCCGGCAACCATTCTTTCATTGGGGTTATTTCTCATAGTGATCAACGCGCTGATGATCTTGCTTGTAGATCACTTTGTGGACGGATTCTTGGTTACAAACTTTTGGTGGGCACTCGTGCTCAGCGTTATGCTTTCCATTATGAATTCATTATGGAAAGATATGAAAAATTCTCGCGACATCCGGGGTGGATAAATGCGGTCATGAATGTGATATACTTTCACAAACAAAGATTACCCTGCAATGGTAATCTTTTTTTCATTACCCACGTATGAACAAAATCAATAAAATATCTGTCGTTCTCGTTTTCCTCGTTACTCTATTCATCGCAACCCCCCTAGATAATACCCGCGCACAAAATTTAGAAATTCGCGATATCCATTTTCCCGTTGACGGAATAGTTACGTTCACGAACGACTTTGGTGATCCACGCTCAGGTGGTCGGTCACACGAGGGTATTGATCTGATCGGCAAAAAAATGATGCCGCTCGTGTCCGCGGTTGATGGTGTGGTGAGTCATCTTAATATCCCCGAAGCCTCCTGGGGATATGCAATCTATATCCGCGATGCAGATGGTTATGAATATCATTATCTCCACGTAAACAACGACACTCCAGGAACCGATGATGGCAACGGGGGATTGGAACATGCATATGCTCCAGGGATTGTAGAAGGGGCTCGGGTCACACGAGGGCAACTCATTGGTTGGATGGGAGACAGTGGGAACGCAGAGACCGTGGGCGCGCATCTACATTTTGAAATTGAACGACCTTATGGCAGCACGATGAATCCATATGAAAGCCTACGCGCCGCGCTCAGCGAGAATCGCTACGATCCAGAAGATGCAAAGAATTCAAGTCCCGCCATTAACGAAGACAAACAGCTTGTCGCGATCCCCGGAGTATCTCCGCTCTGCGACTCGGGTTCACTCATCAAGTCACCAGCATATTCCGCAGTCTATTATTGTGGGGCTGACTCCAAACGATACGTGTTTCCCAACCAACGCGTGTTCAACACCTGGTATGCCGATTTCTCAAACGTCATCATCATCACCCAAGATCAGCTTTCCGCGATTCCGTTGGGTGGTAACGTCACGTTCCGACCAGGAACGCGGTTGGTGAAGGTTCAATCCGATCCAAAAGTATATGCGATCGCTCGCGGTGGTGAGCTTCGTTGGGTCACCTCATCCGCGACTGCCATCTCGCTCTATGGCAGCAACTGGGAACAACGTCTCGAGACCGTACCCGACTATCTTTTTGTGAGTTATCGCGTTGGCGATCCGATCACTTCGTAAGTCACGACTCTACACAAAACACCTCTATTGTGTTAATCTGTTCAATACGTCAAAAAACACTGAACAAGAGACGTGAATTCACACAGCGTTGCGCCACCGAGATACCGATTCTATGTTGAAACAAAAAACGAGCAGCAGTTCACGCAACCTCGTGAGCCTACCATCCTCAATCATCTCATCATTGAGCATTATTGCACTGACCATCTTCGGAATTGGATGGTACTATTCAAAACTTTGGAATTTCAATATTGGCAATAACGGCATGCTCGTAGTATTTGGATTTCTCTTTCTTTCGGATGGGTTATACCTACTCATACACGCCTTTCTCAATCACCACGAACACGAGCCGAATGTGTGCGACCCAAATAAACTCACGGTCGTTCTCGCAACGTACAACGGAGAAGATATCATTGAACGCACCATTGAGGGAGCGTCACGACATGTCCCTGTGAACCACATTATCGTTGTCTCAGACACATCAACAGACAAAACCGCGAACGTTGCTCGTGCGCTTGGCGCGACAGTTCATGAAAATGAAATAAACCTAAACAAAGCGCTCACCATTAGTCGAATCTCCACGGAAATCAAAACGCCCTATACGCTCATTCTGGATGACGATACATACATTGGAAAGACCGCAATTCCTACAAACCTTCTCGATCGCGGGTACGATGCGGTTGCATTCAATGTGATGCCTGAACCCGAACCAACGCTCGTGAACGCATTTCAGAGATACGAATATCGCAAAACAATGTATCTCGCAAAATCACTTCGTGCGGGCTCTGCTTCAGTTGGAAATGTTTCCGGTGCAATTGGACTGTATCATACTGCCGATATTCAATTCCAACGAGCATACCACTCAGGTCTCTTTGGCGGCGAAGATCAAGAACGAACAACACTCGCGTATCTCTATGGCAACGGACGTGGTGTAACCTATACCAACTCACCTGTCTCCACGGAAGTACCCCGCACTTGGAGGCAACTCTTTCGGCAACGAGGAATCAAATTTGGAGGCGGATGGGGGGCCGCCCACATCAACATTCTTTGGCTCTACGTAAAACTCCTCTGTTCTCGTCGCGCGCGTTTCGCGTTAAAATTTGAGAAAGCATATCAAGTATTCATTGTACTCACTGACCCACTTCGGCTCGTCTTATTTCCGCTCCTCATTCTTGATCTGGTTGGGTTTCTCATTGTGTATGGGGCGTATGTGGCATTAGAACTTATTCTTTGGTTTTGGACAAAACGACAAGACCCCCTTTGGCTTGTTCCGCTCTCGCCCGCGTATGGTATCTTCAATACCATTGCCCGATTCGTTTCAATACCATATTGGATTCACAACCGAATGGTGTTTGTGTTCCAAAAGAAATTCCACCATTTGGTTCCCAAGAGAAATCTTGTGCTAGAGTACTCGGTCATCGGAACAATCATTGTACTTTTATTCTGCCTTTCTTTCGTACGTGTAATCCAACTTCTCACGCAATAGCAAGACCCGCTTCACACATGCGGTGAAATACAGTACACTAGCCTCATGACCAGCAAACTCTTTTCAACCGCCATGCTTGGACTTGAAGGGCAGATTGTCGAGGTTGAAGTGGATATTTCATGGGCATTGCCGTCAATAACGATTGTAGGGCTACCAGATAAGGCAGTAGACGAATCCAAAGAGCGGGTACGTTCAGCCATCCGCAATTCAGGCTTTGAATTCCCAAGGGCAAGAGTAACTGTCAATCTTGCTCCGGCGGACATCAAGAAAGAAGGTCCGCAGTACGACTTGCCAATAGCTATTGGCGTACTAAAGGCTGATACTCAATTCGCTTCCAACCTGAATGATATTGTCATGTTGGGCGAACTCTCGCTTGATGGGTCAGTGCGCGGAGTCTCTGGCGTTCTTCCAAGCGTTCTCGTTGCCAAAGAAAAAGGATACAAACGAGTTATTGTTCCTTTTGAAAACGTTCATGAGGCTTCTCTTGTCTCGGGAATTGAGATCATTCCGGTCAACAAACTCTCGGAGGTGTTTCTCTTTCTCAAAGGAGAATTGACAATCGTACCGGCAAAAAGCAGTTTTCAAGATTTTACAAACAACGACGAAAAATTTGAAACCGATATTGCCCACATCAAAGGGCAGGAACAAGTGAAACGCGCATTGGAGATTGCGGCGGCGGGTTCACATAACATTTTACTTTCCGGTATCCCAGGAGTTGGAAAAACTTTTCTTGCGCGCGCGTTCCCTTCAATCTTGCCGAAGATGACCGAGGAGGAAGTTTTGGAAGTGACCAAAATCTATTCTGTTGCTGGATTGCTCCCCAAAGGAAAACCTCTCATCACCAAACGTCCGTTTCGAAGTCCCCATCACACTGCGTCGGGAGTCTCTCTTGTGGGAGGAGGAACATTCCCGCGGCCCGGTGAAATCTCTCTTGCCCATCGAGGCGTACTCTTTATGGACGAGTTTCCAGAATTTTCTCGCTCCGTGCTTGAGAACTTGCGCCAGCCCATTGAAGACGGCGTTGTAACCGTATCGAGGGTTCAGGGGACTGTCTCATTTCCCGCTCGCTTCACATTGATAGCTTCACAAAATCCTTGCCCATGCGGATATTACGGCGACAAAGAACGGCGGTGCGTCTGTTCTCCAACGCAAATCATCAAATATCAAAAACGCATTTCCGGTCCCCTGCTCGACAGAATCGATTTATACGTCAATGTCCCGAAAGTTGAAACGGAAAAACTCACCAATCTTGCCACGGGAGAATCTTCCGAAGTTGTGAGAAAGCGAGTTGAGAACGCACGGAACAAACAAACGCGGCGCTTTCAGAATCTCCCTATTTTCACAAACGCGGAAATGAATTCCAATCAAGTGGAGGAGTTTTGCAAAATAGATGAGACAACATCAAGCCTTCTCAAATCCGCAATCACAAGCATGAAGCTCTCGGCTCGCGGATATACCCGCGTTCTCAAGCTTTCACGAACCATCGCCGACCTCGCGGACTCCGAAGATATCAAGATGGAACACGTCGCCGAAGCCATCCAGTATCGGCAAAATGATTGAATTTGAAGTTCAAACGTTCTTCAAAAGACAACTTCTCTTTTTGTCTCCACCTTACGAAGGGGGAGATGCAAGAGGGGGTTTTGTTCTCTCTTCAAGAACGTGGAGGATGGACTTGGTGAAACAAATCGAGTGCGAATGCGCCATCCTCCGTTGCCTCAAATGAATGAGGACTTTATTGATTTTTTCTCCGACCGTCCGTTACTGCTTTCCAATTTTCAACAGCTCTTCGCACAGCGCAACAGCCAGTGCGATAATTTGCAAAAGACCATACCATAAAAGCAAATTAAGTATGGCTGCCAACCTGGGTTCCTGGTCGGTTAGAAACGCCAAGATGAGGGCCGCGAAAACACTGAAAGGCGCATACCACTGTTTCGTCAACGGCGTCCTCGGGAACAATTCCGGGTATTTTACCGCAATGAGCATTTGGTAAAATACCGCCAGCGACCCGACAGTATTTATCAAGATGGCGTACCATCGTGATAACGAGCCACCTCGCTCCACAATCGGATACAGCAACAAAAAACAGAGTGCGGATACGGCGTACGAGTACACCAACAACTTTGAGCGTACCATGTTTACCTCCACTGGTTTGAGATTAAGACAACGAAAAAAGTTTATTGTCGGAGAAAATTGTCAAAGAACATCCTATTCTTTGCTCGTGATTCATCCTCTGTCATACTGAGCTTGTCGAAGCATTACGTTAATGTAGCTCTTCAACGTTGCTCAGAGTGACAATTTTGAGACGAGCACCATGACATCCAGCCATGAGTCACGAATTGGGAAGTAAAAAACCCGTATTCGTAACGGGCGAGTATAGCAGAAGAAGAAGAAGAAGAAGTCAACCCCAACGAATTAAATCATCTAAAATGTTACCCAAGAGGTATTCGTTACATCAATAGAAAT
>CAYYDP010000039.1:0-11681 GCA_964470645.1 uncultured Gammaproteobacteria bacterium | reverse complement strand
ATGGGACGGTGAATATTCTTGAGTGTGCAAAAAAATATGACTTTTCACTTTTTGTCGCTTCGATGCCTGGAGTTTGGTATAACCCCTATTCCATTTCTAAAGAATGCGCCGCGCGGTACGTCATTATGTACGCGAAAGAATTTGGAGTTAAGGCGGTAGCGCTTAAATGGTTCAGTGTGTATGGTTTATTTCAATATATTAATAAGTATCAAAAAGCTGTTCCGTATTTTATTTCGCAGGCGCTTCATAACGAGCCGTTATTGGTTTATGGAGACGGTAATCAGGAGGCTGATTTCGTGCACGTGGAAGATGTTGTTCGTGCAGCTGACGAAGCTATACGAAAGAAATTATTTGGAGAAATCATTGAGTTTGGAACCGGAAAGGGAGTGTCAGTTAACGAATTGGCATCAATGGTTGTCTCGCTTGTACAGAGTAAATCCCCAATTCATCATGTTCCTTTGAGAAGAGGCGAAGACAAAGGAGCAAAAATTTTTGCTGATACTCAAAAGATGGATACGTTGCTTCAATACGCTCCTAAAATCAATTTAACAACAGGTCTGCAGAAGACCATTGAATTTTATCGAAAGTACCCATTTTTTTTGTATTAGTTTTATTTTGAAATAGATACGGAAATGATGTCAGGGACCATTTCATTCATTCACGAAATTACTGCGGACTGAAAGGCATTTGCGGACGCGACAAGAGCGGAGGGTTTTTGGGTGTTCGAGGTTGTGAGAAAATAATCCTTTATGCGCATTCACCGCACCACCATTATTCTCCTAGTACCTCTTACCTTGCTGTCCTTGTTGGCATAGTGATTTACCCAATGCTTCCCGAGCAGGTCGCAGGATACTTGGAGTAAAATTATTCAAACTCGCTTTTCGTGTGTCTTTCGCCGGCTTGCTTTTCTGTGATGGTACCGTTGCTTTTATGTTCATCAACGCTCCCATGCTTCTCGTCACGTTGATAACAGTCGTGTATTCGTATGTGGTGTATCGGAGAGTGAAGAAAGGTTAAACCAGACGAAGTATACTTCAGCCAATTACGTTTCCTTGACGTGATTTTTTGTTGACATATAATATCAATGAACATTGATATATTATGCAGAAACCCATGGACTGCTGCACTACCCCCAAATCGGCGAAAGACTTGAAGGCGACGGTTGAGACGCTCAAAGCCGTGTCCGAAGAAAATCGCCTGAAAATCCTCTGCATCCTCAAGCAGGGGGAGCGGTGCGTGTGTGATATTTGGGAGTACCTAGATTTGCCGCAGAACTTGGTATCGCACCATCTAAAAGTCTTGAGAGCCGCAGGTCTTGTGGATTCCCGCAGGGATGGGGTGAAAATCATTTACTTCCTCAAACAGGAAAAGGTGTCGTCATTCATGAGCTTATTAACTCAATTTATCCAATAGCTTTATGCACATCTTAGTCTTAGGCACAGGCTGTCCTACCTGCAAAACCTTTTTTGAGAGAACAAAAGAAGCGGTTAAGCAACTTGGGCTCGCAACGGAGGTTGAATACATCACGGACGTGGAGAAGATTGTGGAACTAGGCATTATGCACAGTCCTGCTTTGGTGGTCGACGGCACACCTGTCTTGGTCGGGAGCCTGCCTTCGGTTGAGAAGATAAAGGAAGCATTACAGCAGGCGAAATAATATGAACGTGTGGTATCCCATTGAGTGGTTTGCGGATTGGATTGCGTTTCGCGTGCTCCTTCTGAACGAATTAACATCGTTGGGCGAAGCGGTCCGCTTTTTTGTTTACGATACCCTCAAGATTTTCATTCTCCTCTTCACCATCGCGATCATCATGGGCGTGATAAACGAATATTTTCCCGTGGAAAAGGTGCGCCAGTATCTGACCGCAAGGAAGTGGTACGGAGCTGACTACCTTGTCGCCGCGCTTTTTGGAACCATCACACCGTTCTGTTCCTGCTCTTCCGTGCCGCTCTTTATCGGTTTTGTACGCGGTGGCATCCCTCTGGGCGTGGCGCTCGCGTTCCTCATCAGCTGCCCATTGGTTGATACAGTCGTTATCGCCATGCTGTTGGGGGTATTTGGTGTGAAAGTCACCCTTATCTATGTAATTAGTGGAATTGTGGCGGCAGTGGTTGCGGGTTATTTGCTTGGCAAGATGAAGTTAGAAAAATATCTGTCGCCGTGGGCGTTGAAAACGACAGGCGCAACTATTCAAGGTGCTCCCAGTAAAGAACAAACGGCGTTTTCCGCACGGCTCTCACATGCCTTCAATGAAACCATGGGCATTGTGCGGAGTGTCGGTTGGTACGTCTTCGTCGGGGTGGGCGTAGGTTCGTTCATTCACGGCTTCGTCCCGTTGGGATTTTTTGAAACGTATCTCAATGTGAACAGCCTTATCGCAGTACCAGTCGCCACGATTGTCGGCGTGCCGCTGTACGCAAACGCGGCGGGCATCCTTCCCATCGCCCAGGTGCTGGTGGACAAAGGCATTGCACTTGGCACCGTGCTTGCCTTCATGATGGCGGCAGTAGGTCTCTCTATCCCATCCGCAATCATGCTCAAGAAGGCTATGACAGGGAGACTCATTGTCGTCTTCTACGGCACGATTACCATGAGCATTATCTTACTTGGGTATGTGTATACATGGGTGCTTTAGCGGGTGATAGTAAAATGATTTTGGATAACGACAAGAACGATATATAAGGTAATCGCAAACGCGTCATCACTCAAATCTTCTAACCTCTCCCATCTCGATATAAACATTCCAACATTCTGCAGAATGTTGGAATAATATTTAGAGTGTGATAAGATTACGTCGACATGATTGCATCCAGTGTATGAAAACAGCAAAACAACTAGAGCGGTATTTCAAAGGAGCGGCCAATCACCGACGAATTTCTATATTGCGTGAAGTCGAGGCTCACGAGGGGATTACGGTTGAACAAATCGCCGAAAACCTTGGCGCAAATGTAAAAACAATCTCACAGCATACCCGATCATTGGTCAATGCTGGATTGTTGAACAAAAAATATCACGGACGTGAAGTGAGGCATTCGCTTTCGCCGTACGGAACGTCATTCTTATCTTTTATGAATACATTCTAACATTCTGCAGAATGTTAGAATATAATGTTAATTAACACCATTGAAACGTATGTTTGAAGGAATTCAAGAAATTATTAAACAAAGCTCGTTCTCGGTTGTTGAAGGAGCGTTCGTGTATGCGAAGGTGAATTCGTGTGTTCATCAGGAACAACACTTCATGGTTAGTCGTGATAAGGATGAAATCACTGTTGTGACGAGGATTGAAAACCTTCCGTCACTCGATTTGATCGAACGCAACAAAGACGATTACGCCCTCATCGCGCTCAATGTTTCAGTTCCATTTTATTCGGTTGGGTTTTTGGCAACGGTGAGCGGCGCGGTGGCAGATGTCGGGATGAACATTTTGATCGTCTCAACATATTCAAAAGATTATATTCTGGTAAAAATTGCCAACCTTGATCGCACGTGTGAAGTACTCACAGCGCTTGGGTTTTCGCAACACCATGATGGCGCACCGTAAGTTGACCTACAATTTGAGTTTTTATTTTTAAAATATGAATGTCATTGAAAAGTTAAAGAACTAAACCTTCCACTAGGGCAATATGTTGTTATTGGTGCGGGTCTTTTGCAAGTCCTCGGACTGAGAGACACTCAAGATGTTGATCTCGCGGTCACAAATGAACTATTTGAAACATTACGACAAACGGGGAAGTGGGATGAGCGAGAAAAATGGGGGAAGCCGTTCTTGTTTCGTGACGATGTTGAAATTACGTGTCAACTGAATTGGGACGCATACCCAACCACCATTGAACATGCGATAGAAACCGCAATGCACATTGAAGGCGTTGCTTTTCTCAATATTGAAGAAACCATCAAGTTTAAAGCCGCGATGGGACGGGAAAAAGATTTGAATGATATTGCGCTACTGCAAAACTACCTTCAATTCGTTCCGCAACCCTAGCCGCTTACTATAAACATCCTTAAATACCCAAGAGTTTGTCCGTTCGCCTTCGGTGGGAGAGTGTTGGTATATTGTTGGTATCAGGATAGTTGATGTATACTATTTCAGGTACCACCAATCATATGCGCATCACTTTAGGTTTCCGAAAACTCGTGCCTTCAATTTTAAGCGGCGCATTTGGGGTGGCTCTCATAATTTATGGGGGCAATGATGGCGATCCTGGCGTCCAACTTCTCGGCCTCATTATATTAACTGTTTCGGTGGTGGTGATGGTTAAAACGAGACGAAAGATTATTTGTGACATCCAAAAGTAACAATAGGAAACATCTTTAAAGGTCGCGTAACGAAATAATTTCATGATTGATATGACCAATCAAACGAAAACTATCATTGTAGCTTCAGTTATTCTATGTGCGGCTGTGGTTGGTGTGGTCTTACTTACAAACAGACCAACCGAACAAGCAAGAACCCTGGTAGGATCAGATCAGGATGGCCATGGGTGCATTGGATCGGCAGGATATTCGTGGAGTGAAGAACGGGAACAATGCGTTCGTACGTGGGAAGTCCCGATTATGGTAGAGGCAGAAACAGCGGTGCGTGAATTGTTGTCTCAACGATACGGCGTGCCATTGGAACGTATTTCAGTTGCGGTTACCAAGATTGACAACGATCATGTTGCTGGTAGTATCAAGTTCTCTTTCGACTCTAACGCGGAAGGGGGAATGTTTTTGGCATATAAGAAAAATGGCGTATGGGAATTGGTTTACGAGGGCAATGGATCAATTGATTGCAGGACAATGCGTGAGCAGCACGGCTTCTCTGATTTGATATTGAGCCCTCAGTTTTGTGATTGATGATTATAAACTTAAGCATCTATGGATCTCACCGATTTTTTCGCACGATTTTGGGGGAGTTTGCTCATGCTTCTTGGTGGATTATCCATAGCCGCGAGGTTTTTGAAACGAGTCATTGCATACACGGAAGATAGAACCGTCACCATTTCTACCGGGTATATCACGTTGCTTCTTGGTCTTGCGACTGTGGTGGCTCACAACGTCTGGGTGTGGGATTGGCCTGTGGTCATCACTGTTCTTGGTTGGGTAACCCTCTTTAAAGGAATTGAAAAAATTGGGTTTCCGGATCGAGTCAGCAAAAAGGCGCAGGTGTTTCAATCACGCGCCACCGTGTGGGGTTTTGTCATTTTTCTCATTGGCGCGTGTATTTTTTGGATTGGATGAGGAAGAATGCCGGTATACCATGTTATAATACACAACAACTTATGAACATCATTCTCCATAAAGCTTCAGAGAGGGGACACCGCAATCACGGATGGCTTGATACCCATTTCAGTTTCAGTTTTGCCGATTGGTATGAACCATCCCGCATGGGGTTTGGCGCTCTGCGGGTGCTAAACGACGATGTGATTGCGCCAAAGCGTGGTTTTGGAATGCATCCGCATGACAACATGGAAATTGTAACGATTGTGACCGGCGGCGCGGTGACGCACAGAGACAATATGGGGAATGAGCGAACAATCAGTCGCGGCACAATCCAAGCCATGTCCGCCGGGAAGGGAATCGTGCATTCTGAAATGAATGAGTCTGAAACAGAGCCGCTCCATTTGTTCCAATTGTGGATTGAGCCTCGAACACGCGATATCGAACCGCGATATGAAGAGCGAAGTGTGATGGGTCTTGATGAACAGCCAGGAACAAGCACGCTTCTTGCGTCTCCGGATGGTGAGCACGCGTCGCTGAAAATGTATCAAGATGCGTATATTACACTCGCGATTATTGATTCCGGCAACCCGGTCCAATATTCCATGAGAGCGCGTTCGCACGGAGTATATTGTTTTGTGATTCAGGGTTCCATCGCCATTGATGACAACTCGCTGGAATCTCGCGACGCCGCGGGTTTGACTGCTTTTGAGAGGGTGACAATAACTGGGACTGGATCCTTACCGTCGAGTGTGCTTTTGATCGAGGTTCCCATGCATCATTCCTAACAACATCATGTACCACCTTTACATTCTCATGTGCAGCGATGGCACCTATTATACGGGAATCACAACTGATCTTGATCGTCGGATTTATGAACACAACTCATCGAACGTTGGCGCGAAATACACTCGATCTCGAAGACCTGTGAAGTTGGTCCATACAAAACGGTATCGAAACCGGTCAACAGCGACTCGCGCTGAGGCACGGATCAAAGCTCTCACAAGGGCTCAAAAAGTTGAGTTTATCCGACAAATGCATAGACATCAGCTGTAAAAATTTAATTGAGACCGGAGAACGGGGTGGTTAGCTAGGAGTAACGCGTCTTGACCCGAGGCGTCATGACAAGGAGTAAATAAGTGGTATAATGACGCTATGCACAAGGCTTGGAAATTCGTTTTCTCAATCCTCGTTACTCAATGTGCTGGAGTGATTGGTTCGCTGTTTACCGCACCTGCAATCAACGGGTGGTATTCGAGTTTGGAGAAACCCGCGCTCAGTCCGCCGAATTGGCTGTTTGGCCCGGTTTGGACCACGCTATACCTCCTCATGGGTGTTGCGTTGTATCTCGTTTGGACGAACCAATGGCGCGTGAATAGGCAGTTGATGACAAGTCGTAAAAAGCCGTGGAACACGTATTCTGAACGGCTTTGGACTGGTTCGTGGCAAAAAGCCAATACAATTGCTGTATTCGGTATTCAGTTGGCACTAAATACACTTTGGTCGTTGTTATTTTTTGTCATCCAATCCCCTGGGCTAGCGTTTGGAGGAATACTTGCGTTGTGGTTTTCGATTGTATTTACCATCATGGATTTTTACCGGATTTCTCGGACAGCCGCGTGGCTTCTTGTTCCATATCTTTTGTGGGTAAGTTTTGCCGCGTATCTCAATTGTTCTTTGTGGCTGATTAATTCATAAAAAGTAACTCTAACATTGGTAACATCTATGAATGGTTATCACGTGAATATCGAACGCGAAACATTGGAGAATTCCAATTTTCGAAAGGTCTTATACACCGGCACCCACAGCCAGCTCGTCCTAATGTGTCTGAAGCCCGGTGAAGAAATTGGTATGGAAACACACCACGAAAACGATCAGTTTTTTCGGTTTGAACAAGGAGAGGGAACATGCATGATTGATGGAAACGAACATGATATCAGCGATGGTGTCGCGGTTCTCGTGCCTGCGGGCGCCGAACACAACATCATCAACACGTCCGAGACACATGATCTAAAATTTTACACCATCTATTCACCGGCACACCACAAAGACGGGATTATCCGCGCAACAAAAGAGGAAGCGATGGTAAATGAGGCGGAGTATGATGGTATTACAACGGAGCCCTGATTAAACAATGATAAGAATACGATATTGAATTAAAAAAGTAATTAAATCGTTATGAACAACTCACATTCTTCAAACGCAATGTATGGATTGGGCCTTATTGGCGCGCTCGTTTATTTTATCGGTAGTGCGGGTTCGTTTTGGGCTGGCGTACTTGGTGTTTTAAAAGCAATTATCTGGCCCGCATTGTTCGTGTATCACATCTTCACGTATTTACATATTTAATATCATCTAGTTTTATAGAATGTATTATGAGCACTCTTCCTTTGCAACAATTATTTGATCTTTCCGGAAAAGTCGCGATAGTCACCGGCGGCGCGATGGGTATTGGTCTTGGAATTGTCCGTCGCCTGACCGAAGCTGGAGCCAATGTTGTGATTGTCGACATCAACAGCGAGGCGGGGACAAGGGCTGTTGAAGAAATTCGCACGTCCGGCTGGAAATCGGAATTTGTTCAGGCCGACGTTTCAGACGAATCTCAGGTCCGTGAAGCGGTTTCATTTGCGGTTTCAAGGTTCAATCATGTTGATATCCTCGTGAATAACGCTGGAATCTATCCAAATATCCCCGCCATGAGCATGTCCCCAGCTGGTTTTGAAAGGGTTCTCGCGGTCAACCTGAAAAGCGCGTTTTTATTTACCAAATCAGTGGCTGAACGAATGATTGAACAGGGGACCGGAGGAAAGATTATCAATATCACATCAATTGACGCGCTTCACCCCTCGTCTGTTGGACTCGCGGTTTATGACGCATCGAAACACGGGCTTTGGGGGTTTACCAAGAATACTGCGCTGGAGCTTGCTCCCCATAATATTCAGGTAAACGCGATAGCTCCTGGGGGGATTACGACACCAGGAACAGGAGCGGGGAAACCAGTTCCGCCCGATTTGGAAGCTGTCATTAAGCATTTTATGGAAAAAATTCCTATGAAACGAATGGGGGATCCAGATGAGATCGGAACAGTCGCGCTTTTTTTGGCTTCCCGCGCGTCAAGTTACATGACCGGAAGCCGGGTTGTTGTTGACGGAGGCGTATTGCTTTCGTAATAATTGACAGGAATGATTTTCTCTCAGTGAATTATGCAAACGCCCTGGAGACGGTCAGATAAATTCCGCAAGCGAGATGACGGACCGGTGTATTTGACACAGTCCGGTCTTGATAGATTAAAACACGAAGTCGCCCGCTTAGAGGCCGAGCTTCCTGCACAGATATCCGAGGTCCAATTTACTCGTTCACATGGTGATCTTTCGGACAATGCAGAATACAAAGAGGCAAAATTTAAGCTTCGTAGGACGCAGGCTCGAATCACAACACTTCGGAGCAGGATTGCGCGCGCAATTGTGATCAAAAAAGATCCACTGCTTTCTGGAACCATTCAACTCGGTTCATCAGTAACACTTGAGGTGAACGGCAAGCGCATGGTGTACGAGATTGTGGGACCCCTGGAGTCTGATCCACTTCATGGAAGAATTTCTCATGTTTCGCCTCTTGGCATGGCGCTCCTCGGACATCGCTCTGGTGAACGAGTTTCCATCAGTACTCAGGTTGGGCAGAGTGAGTATCTTATTATTGAGGTCCGTTAGTGATTGTTTTCTCGGAGTGATTTGTTCGCCAAAATGAATAAAGCGCTAGATTGATGAGGGAAGGAAGGAGGAGCACAAAACACGCGATGAGCGCGAGGTCGTTCATGTGTGACGCAAGTGACACGGAGATCAAACCACACGCGGTGAGAAGATAAAAGATGACTGGTATCAGAACAATGTGATGATGTACAAAAGTTGGTGTTGGGTTGTGAAATTCAAATGTCCGGAACACTCCTGTTACGACAATCGTAACAAAAAACCATCCTACAAAGTTTCCAAACGGAATTCCGAAGTAAGCGCCTTGTTCGAACCATGTCCAATCTCCAGCCGCAACTTTGATTGGATCCATGATCACATCAATCGCTGTCACAAAGACTCCGTCAAGCAGGATGAGCCAGACGAGCTGAATGAACATTCCATTCATTTTGTTTGGTTTTTCGAATCCTGACCATGTGAGAAATGAGTTCGTGAGCGAGTATCCAAAATAAATGAACACGCCCCAAAAGAATATTATTTCAATGGGCACACCAAGCAACATGGCAGGAGTGTCTCTATAAACGTAGAGGGATCCAAAAACGGTTCCTGTTCTTAATGAGACTGCTTCAGCGATAAATCCGATTATGGCTCCAAGCCCAAGTAACAAGAGTCCATGAAATGTTCCGAGTGTAAATAGGGCGTGGTAGGTGGTTCCAATGATAAGCGAAAGCATCAAAGGATATAGAAACCAAAGATCAACAAGAGCTTGGAATTGAGGAATGATTGTTGCTATGATGGTTATCAAGCAAAACAATACACAAATCCAAAAGGCAACAAGCAACGAACGTGGTGTATGATACTGTCGAGTAAGCGGATTCATACCAGTATTGTAAACTGAACAAATGCACTACGTCCAGTATGCTACTCAATCAGTTGTGATTGTGTTACTATAGTATCGTCAACACATTGATGTATTACCTAGTAGTCTTTGAGTTTTTTTCTAGTTGAATTTTCAGGCAAACATTTCCAAAGGTGCTCCGTCTTCTATTTATGTGTGGAATCGTCGGAATCAAAGGAAACCAGGGTGTTTCAACAGAACTCTATGAAGGGCTCATCGCGCTTCAACATCGGGGCCAAGAAACGGCGGGCATTGCGACGTACAATCGTCGTTTTCATCTTCATAAAGGTGTTGGGCTTGTGCGTGACGTATTTTCACAGGAAAGCATGGAAACGCTCAAGGGATCAATGGGGATCGGACATGTGCGCTACAGCACGGCTGGGGTGGGAAACGCTGAGGAAGCTCAACCCTTTATCACGCACGCTCCGTACGGCATTGCGTTGGCACACAACGGAAACATCTACAATTCAAACGAATTAAAACACGAACTCTTTGAAAAGGACTTACGTTTGGTTGACTCTGGGAACGATGCCGAAGTAATCATCAATATTCTTGCATCCAGTTTAGAGCGCTCTCGAGGGGGCGATTTTTTTGATTCGCTGTGCAACGCGGTTCAGGAAGTGTTTGTGCGCGCAAAAGGAGGATATAGCGTCGTGGCAATGGTCGCGGGTAAGGGATTGGTTGCGTTTCGAGACCCTCACGGAATCAGGCCATTGGTTTGGGGAACACGCAACACTTCACTACTCCCAGAGCATCTGTTTGCGTCTGAAAACACCATGTTTCAATTTTTGGGTTTTGACTTTGTGCGGGATGTTGCGAATGGCGAGGTGGTCTTTGTCGATGAACAGGGAGCTGTGAAAACGCGCACTGTGCTGCAAAAAGCGTTTCGACCGTGTATTTTTGAATATGTGTATTTTGCACGTCCCGATGCAATGCTCAACAACGTCAGTGTTTATCGTTCACGCCTTCGCATGGGACAAAATCTCGCCAAGAAGATTCGACGAGTCCATCCAAATCTTCCCATAGACGTTGTCATCCCCGCGCCAAGCACCGCAACAACAGCCGCGCTCTCGTGCGCACGATTGTTGGGAGTTCGGTATAGTGAGGGACTTGTCAAAAATCAATTTATCGGACGAACGTTTATCATGCCAGGGCAGGCAATGCGTGTCAGGGCAAACAAGTTTAAATTATCTGTTTTGGAATCTGAAGTTAAGGGCAAACACGTTCTTATTGTGGATGATAGCATTGTTCGGGGAAGTGTTTCGAGACATATTGTGAATTTAGTACGTTCATATGGCGCTACAAAAGTGTATCTTGCCTCCACAGCGCCTCCGCTGCGATACCCGGATTTGTATGGGATCGATCTTCCGACGCGAGGTGAATATATCGCGAACAACAGAACAGAGGATGAGATCCGTGATCTGATTGGCGCGGATGCACTGATCTATCAAGAGTTACCGGATTTAATTGAAGCTGTCACTCGGAAAGGCAATGTGACGTTTCGTCCCCACACTGCCTATTTTGATGGTGAATATCCGACAGAGGGTGTGACCGAGGAATTGCTCCGTCAGATCGAGGAACAGCGGACTCGAGAGCGCGGTAATCGTTGTTGATACTCTCATTGGTTTTGGAGTAAGGAGCATTGAACTGTCGATTGGTTAAGATTCCGGTTGGCACTCACCACTACAAAAATGTTACAAGGTTCAAAGATCGTATTCGCAACGGTTACCCGATGCATATGCAAATGCTTAACGAACGTATTCAGGGCGGTAAAAGAATTCTCGTGTGGAGTAATACATTATTTCTTATTCCTTTTGTGATAGGTGCTTTATCTGGAGTTCTCTGGCATGCGATTATCGTGCTCTTTGCCATGACTTCTTCGGTTGCATACCATGTTT
>CAYYDP010000038.1:0-11812 GCA_964470645.1 uncultured Gammaproteobacteria bacterium | reverse complement strand
GTGCTTGTGGTTTGGATTTTTTATCCAATGATTCAGGTTCAAGATTTAACAAAATTGTACATCAACGACGATGTTGAAACCCCGGTTCTTCGAGGGGTGAGTTTCACCATTGAGAAAGGTGAATTTGTGGCGATTATGGGTCCGTCGGGTTCGGGAAAATCCACGTTGATGCATTGCCTGGCATTTTTGGACCGTCCAACCGATGGTTCGTATGTGTTTGATGGCAAGGATACCAGTACGTTTGACGACGAAACGCTTGCACGTCTTCGCAACGAACAGATTGGCTTTGTGTTTCAAGCATTTAATCTTTTGCCGAAAACAAGTGTTTTTGATAACGTCAAGCTTCCCCTCATGTATAGGGACTCGTACCCAGAAAACGCTGATTCGCTCGTGCTTACTGCAGTCCGTTCGGTTGGACTTGAATCTCGGGCGAATGCGCTTTCAAACCAGCTTTCAGGAGGAGAGAAGCAGCGCGTTGCGATTGCCCGGGCGTTGGTAAATGAACCTGAACTGTTGTTCGCTGATGAGCCAACAGGAAACCTTGATTCAGCATCAGGCGGACAGGTCATGGAAATATTGCAACACCTGAATGATAAAGGGAAAACGGTAATATTAGTCACCCACGAAGCGAACACCGCAGCTCATGCGAAACGAATTATGAAGATTAGAGATGGGAGAATTGAATCTGACGAGGCGGTGGCAAAACGGAGATTTGCGAAAGATGGACTTATTAAATGAAAAATTCCAAATAACAAATTCCAAATCCCAAACAAATATACAATGATCAAAATCCTAAACAAACAACAAAGATTGAAGGTTTTGTGTTTTGAATTTTGGATTTTAGATTAATTTGTAATTTGGTGCTTGGAATTTGTGATTTAAAGTTTATGCATATCTCAAATCTCATCTCCATCTCCTTCCGTGGATTGTTGACGAATAAGTCTCGCTCGCTTTTGACGATCTTGGGAATTGTTGTCGGGATCATGTCGGTGATTTTAATGCTTTCACTGGGTCAGGGTGCAAAGGGTTTGATTATCAATGAGGTCGCCAGTTTTGGGGCAAACACGTTATTCGTCGAACCGGGTCCCGGGGACCAGAACGGTCCTCCCATTGGAATAGACATGGAAATTTTGAAATTTAAGGATATCGAGGCGATACGTAAGCTTCCTGGGATTTCCCATGCTTCGGGGGTTGTGTTTCGCGACGCCACTGTGGTCTATAAAGAGGAAGATAAGCGCATGCGAATCGTTGGGGCACTTCCTGATGAACAGGTGATTAGCAACGCGGTACCTTCCCAGGGAAGATTTTTTTCAGACGACGAAGTAAAGGAACGCTCGCGCGTCGCGGTTGTTGGTTCGGAGGTCGCGGAACAATTGTTCAATGGCGGTGCGGATTCAACGGACGGGATTGGGGAAACGATTCGAATCGGGAAATCAAATTTTCGCGTGATCGGGGTGATGGCAGAGCAGGGAACACGTTTTTTTCAAAATTTTGATAATCAAATTTATGTTCCCCTGACTGCCGCTCAAGACGTTTTTGGAGTGAATTATGTGAACTATGTCTCTGCTCTCGGAACGGGGAACCTGGATGTGCTCGTTGATGAGGTGAGAGTGAGATTACGCGAGTTGCACGCGATTGACAACCCAGCTGGAGATCTTTCAAAAGATCCGTTTCGGGTGTCCACGCAGGTTGAGGCAACACAAACTGTTGGCGTGATCACATCTGCACTCACGGCACTTCTCGCTTCAATCGCGGCGATTTCTTTGGTTGTTGGCGGGATTGGGATTATGAATATTATGCTTGTTTCTGTTGTTGAGCGCACACGAGAGATTGGTCTCCGGAAAGCGATCGGGGCAAGGTCGCGCGATGTGCTCCGGCAGTTTTTGCTTGAAGCGGTATTTTTGACGCTCGGGGGCGGGGTGATTGGGATGGCGCTTGGAATCGGTTTCTCGTTCGTCGCGTCTCTGGCCATCAGGCGGCAGCTTTCGGGTTGGGTGTTTGAGGTTCCGTTGTATGCGGTTGTTCTTGCTGTTTCGGTTTCTGTTGGTGTAGGATTAGTGTTCGGGTATTACCCAGCACGAAGGGCTGCGAGGCTCGATCCAATTGAAGCATTGAGGTATGAGTAGTGTGAAATTCCAAGCAACAAATTCCAAACCACAAATAAATTCTAACGACCGAGATCCAAAACTCCAAACGAATACATCTTGGTTTGATTATTGAAATTTTGGATTTGTACATTGTTTGTGATTTGGTGCTTGGGGTTTGGGATTTTTTGAGAATCTATTTATGAAGACATTCATCAAGGTAACAGTGGTGGGATTATTTTCCGTTTTATTGATCACAGTTTATTCCTTCCTTCCTCTTTCTCAACTCACCGATGGTCTGGGGAATTCTGTTTCGTTAAAATTTGATACGCCTGATGAAATGATTAATTATACGTTTGCCGTTAATTTTGCGGAGCGGTCTGGGTTGTATTATGTTGATTTGGTGAACGCGTTTTTACCCGAGTCGATCGTGTTCCCACGGTGGGCGCGGCCCGTGAATGTTCAGGACGGTTCAGGGGGGTTTATGTATCCGGGAACATTTTGGGGTCTCATCATGTTGTTTGGGGGAATTGCTAAAATCGTAGGGAAAAGTGTTGTTGTTCCATTCCTCACTCCCGTGTTTGCGTTGGGATGCGTTGCGTTGATGTACGGTTTTTCAAAACAGCTTTTCAACCGTTCCACCGCAGTGTGGAGCGCGTTTTCACTTGCGTGTTTTCCTGTGTTTGTGTATTACTCGTCGAGGACGATGTTTCATACTATTTTGTTTCTCTTTTTTTGGTTATTGGGAATATGGTTGTATGTCAAAGCGTTTCTTTCCCATCCGTCATCGCGAGCGACCCCGCACAGTGCGGAGGGGCGTGACGATCTCGTTCAGACGCGTATAACGAGATTGCTTCGTCGATTCGTTCCTCGCAATGACATTCACGTGTATGGGTATTACGTATCAGCCTTAAGTTTTGGTCTTGCTCTTTTTGTTCGATTTGCTGATGCAACTCTTGTTCTGTTGACGATAGTTTTTTTGTTCATTTGGAACAGAGCTGATTTCAAACGAATGGTTATTTTTGTGTGTTTATTTGTTATAACGCTTGTGCCAATTGGATTGTTAAATTATGTTTCCTATGGAAGTCCTTTTGATTTTGGCCTGAACGGGGGGAACGAAATTGGAATTACCAGTAGCGATCATTCGTGGGTTCAGTCGGTCGCTTCGTTGATATTGCCGTTTGGCTTTCATCCGCGGGTGATGTGGAATGTTGTTTTGAATGTTCTTCTCAAACCATACTGGTGGTTTTGGGTACTCGCTGCTGCGGGATATTGGATATTGGTTAAAAGATATTGGAATGGTCATAGAAGAGAAGTGGTGTTATTCACTCTTTACGCTTTACTCTTTACGCTTTACTCGATTTCACTTTACGGTTCGTGGAATTTCTCCGATTCAGTGGTTGCGAACACGTTTCCTATTAGTTCGTCGTACTATAGATACTTTTTACCACTGTTTATATTGGTTATACCGATTGTTGGATATGCAATATCAATAACAACTCAATATGTCATCGCGAGCACGGCCTCGTTGCGACATCGAGGCGAAGCGTGGCCAGCTTCGCCCAAGGCTTTGAGAGGCGAGCGATCTCATTCAGCCGCGAATAACGAGATTGCTCCAGATGACGGTTCGGAACAGTCGTCATCCCTCGCAATGAGATTGATAAGGTGTTTATTTCATGCGCTCATTATTGGATTTTTAATGTTTTTGTCGTTCCAATACGCGTATCTTGGTAATGAAGGATTGTTTCATATCAGACAGCAGGTGCTTTCATATCGTTTGATCGCTGCGGAAGCAACACGAGCGACAAATCAAGAAGACATTATTTTAGTGAAAAGGGGAGAGGATAAAATGGTTTTTCCGGATCGATATCATGTGGTGAATGTTGACTATATGCCCACCGAAACTGTTGAGCGTGTTTTGAAATCATTTAAAGGGACTGTTTGGGAGATTCGAGCCGGGAAGTTTGTAAAAGTGAAATAGGACACCGCACTCGTTTTCTACCCACCTCCTTTCGATTTCCCTTTTACCGGCGCACCAGAATGCCACTGGCGTAATCCTGTGGATGAAACACTCATCAAAGGCAAACAGTTGCTGGGTTCCGCTCACCGGAACACCGAATTGGTCTGATGTCGTGGGCGCGAGCCCATGGTGAGCTTTGTTGACTAACTTATTTCACACAGCATTTGGTAGTTGGCTATAGTTTTTGACAAAAAAACATTGGTCTACAAATGGTGCGGCCGCACCATTTGTAGACGCATCTTTTATTTCATTATATACTCGATATGAGGTGTAGTGCCCACGGTGTATGAAAAAACGAAAACCATTTCGACGGAGAGCGAGGCAGTGGTACGAGGAGGAACCGGACATTCGTATTGAGGAACGAACGAGCGAGGTTCTGCTTGAATCATTTACGCGCTTCATGAATGTTGGGAGATATTCGTTGGATCCGGCTGGTGTTGAGAAATATTTGGCGTACCAGACTCGAAGAGACGCGTATGCGAAACGGAATCGAATCAGGAGGAAGGTTCAAAAAAGTTTTGCGTATTTGAAACGAGCACAGATGATTGTTGAAGATGGCGAGGAGTATCGCCTGACTCTCAAGGGTTGGACGCGGTTTATGTTAAATTACGCGAGAAATGTGCAACGTGAGAAGCGTCGAGGTACGAAGGGGAAGCGTTGGTATATTGTGATCTTCGACATTCCAGAAGAATTTCGTCATTTCAGAAATGCATTGCGGAGAACGTTGTACGGTCTTGGCTTTTCTATGCTTCAGCAAAGCGTGTTCGTTACCCACGATCTTAGCCAGTTTGAATTTGTGAGCAAGATCTTGTCACAGACTGAGCTCATGGATCGTGTGAAGCTGATTGTTGGTGACCGTGTGTTGTGATGGGTTTTTTGGTTGATGGGGTGGGGTGGGGTGGGTGAGAAAGATTGGACTACGGATGGTGCGGCCGCACCATTTGTAGACGTATCTTTTAGAGGGGTTTGAAGGTTGTTGTTGGCCATACTTTTGGAGTAGGTCGTGGGGATTCACGCGCGGTGTGTTGTTGGGAATCATCTTGAGAGGTATTTTTTGTGAAGAAAATAAAAAACAGCCTTGGGAAAGGTTGTTTTTTGGATTTGTGAAGACTTTAAGAGTTTTCCAAATGGACAATCTTCTCATCTTGTCTGATCCAACAAAATTAGCTATCGCTATTTTTGTTGGAGTATAGAGATTTCTGGGAGTTTTCCGGAAATGAAAACGAGAGGCACATCTGTGTCTCTCGTCCTAAGAAATTTATGCCAATGAAACCGTTTGGTCTCATTGACAATCGGCTCGTCAATCCTGACGCGCCGTTTTGTTCCCGCCAGAGTGCTGGGGGAACTGAAACAAAAAAACAAAAAAACAAATCACCACGACTTTCTTTCGATTAGTAGAATCGAAAGAACGTTCCCTCTCGCAACCTGCTTGAGGGGGTGGTGTTCGCCATCGCGTAAGCGAGGCGAAAAAAGTGATCGACTCCAGGACAACAGTGCGCCTGGAGTCGATCATGAACTAGACCGCGGGGCTCCTCCTCAATGAGCCTCGTCAACCCACCCTTGCTATTTGCGGGTGGGGGACTTATCCAGAGTACTTTTTAAGTACTCTTTTTTTGGACCGCGGGGGCCGTCAAGCGACCACCGAATCTTGCCCTCTACTAGAGAGCTCGACCGATGGCCGTCGTTGAACGGCCGATCTTACAACAGATGGGCGACGGGGGTGTCTGAGTCACCCTCTCCAGACGTACTGTCTGGGGACCAGAAAGGGCTCGTCGCCCGAAGACGTTGCGGTGGAATTTGAATCCACGACCTTCCGCTTGCAAGGCGGACGCTCTTCCAACTGAGCTACGCAACGTTTTTTGCTCCGACTGGTGAGTCGGAACTCAACCCCAACATTCCTGTCGAGGAATTTTTACGCTCGGCAATCATCATGATTGCCTTACCCAAACTTTCAACGGCGTTTGGGAACCGCGCGCTATACCTAAGATGAGCGATCGCTCAAAATAGGTATAGTTCAATCAGCCGGTGATTGGAGTTCGTGAATTCCAAGTGTGGAATTCAGATTCCAAACAACCGACCGCCAATTTTGTTTACCCCGTAGTGAATCGAATTCGATTCTACTACTGGGGTTTGTTTACGGGATCGGAACCGCTCTCCGGGCCATTTGTACACCCAGAAGGACGATATCTTCTTGTCCTTCCCTTACGAAGGGAAGGTGCAGGAAGGGTTACCACCCTTGGTTTTGATTCACCATGAAAATCAAAACCAGTGTTCTTTAGTCAAGCGAGTAACATTGCATGGTCTGTTACTCACCCTCGTTGCCAAATTTTAAGTGGTCTGCAACGATTGACCACTCGACCCATTTCACTGGATTTTCAAATGTCCATATCCTGAGGATAGGGACCTTCCAGAGTTTTCAAGAGCGGAGTGGTTACCTCTCTTGAAACAGGGTCTGATTTTTGTTTTTCGCCCGAGGGAAAGGGTTCCCATCGAGCTAACCGAATTTTTCCGTCATCTCGAGTGTAGTCGAGAGATCTCATCATACGAGCGTAACGCACTCGTATGAGATTTCTCCGCTCGTCCCGATCTCGGGACTCGGTCGAAATGACGAATGTTACCGGAGTCGGCTATCTCCTGACCCGTATACAGAGTGGGTCGGACTCGTGATGGGGGTTACTGCACTACCGTTGAACTACATACTCAAACCTTATAAGTCCCCAGCGTTCGGGGAGGTTTGAGTCCTCCGAAAAATGCACACTATCATTACCAGGCGGAGGACCCTGGTATCCCGGAATGCGGTGCGCGTGAACTGCAATCACTTGCACCGGTCCGCTAAGGCTGACGTTATCCACGAAAGAAAATCTCCACGACTCGATGACGGTATCGTCATCATAGACGATTTGGGTAAAAGTCGTGTCCCCGTTAAAAATAAAACCGAGGGCAAAATTTTCTTTCGCTGGCTGACTGGGACCTGTCAGCTTGTTGCGGATTGACACGGTCACATCTCCCACGATGTTTTGTGGGAGGGTGATCTCCTCAAGGATCACCTGTTCTTTCCGGTTGTTCCCGGTAACGTACTTCGTTCCGCGAAAGCGAATATCGAGTGTCTGTTTAATTCTGCCTCTACTCACTGTATCGATCGTGACCGTTGCGAACGTCTCACCACTCCACGCTCCCCTTGAATCTTTGACTCGATAAGAAATCTTTTTTGTTCCAGGGGATGTGAACGTGATGCTTGCCGGCAAATTGGCGAAGGTCCCGCCGTTGGGTGCCATTAACTCACGGACAACTATAGGGTCGCCGTCTTCATCGGTTGAGCCAGCGTCGTCAAACGAAAACGTCGCTGGTAGCCTGTCGGAGTAATCATCACCGACGATTTTAAGACGTGCGACTGGCGCGCGGTTTTGATCGAAAATAGTGTCAGTACGTACTATCGTCAAAGTATCGACGCGTACCGAGTCAGTGACCACAATAATTCGTGGTTTTACTGTATCGATCGTGACCGTTGCGAACGTCTCACCACTCCACGCTCCCCTTGAATCTTTGACTCGATAAGAAATCTTTTTTGTTCCAGGGGATGTGAACGTGATGCTTGCCGGCAAATTGGCGAAGGTCCCGCCGTTGGGTGCCATTAACTCACGGACAACTATAGGGTCGCCGTCTTCATCGGTTGAGCCAGCGTCGTCAAACGAAAACGTCGCTGGTAGCCTGTCGGAGTAATCATCACCGACGATTTTAAGACGTGCGACTGGCGCGCGGTTTTGTGGTGGGACTTCCGGAAATTCAATCTTCGGAACCAGAGGGAGCCGATATGTTGCGTCTCGGCTCCGATCGACGAGTTGGGACTGAGCATAGTACCCCGGTTTCCAGACAAGAAAAGAGGACATCTTGTCTTGTTTATCCACCAAGGTATCTACATCGGTCCTTCCCCATCCTTCCGCGTCCACAAACAAGTAAGCAGCTATAGTTTGATTGTTTTCTGCGTTCAAACTGCTCACCTGATATCGCGCCTTGCTTGCGCCTTGCTCTGGTTCAGTTGGCTTGAGCTCGCAGCCCATGGCGAACAACACCAGGGCGAGCATAGCCATCGTTGGAAAAAGAATTCGCTTGCTCAATTTACTTCTCCTTATCTGTTAAAGTTTGACCTGCAATGTGACTCGGCCCTGGTTGTCGTCTGAACCAGAATCATGTTCGTTTCTCTGGAAAATCACTTGACGACGATATTGATATTCTGGATTCAAGACTAGTCTACTACCCAGATTAACATCGAAGCCAAGTCCGAGACCGAGACCCCAAACATTTTCCCAGCTCAAGAAATCGTTCACATCAAGCCGGGAGCCGCCGAAAATATTGGCGGTAAGATAACCGTCGTCAAGCAAATATTTGCGGTAGAAAGTTTCTGCTTGCCACGACATATCATTTAATGTTCGGGGATTCCAGTTGATGGCAACGCCTACAGCATCGCTACCCCAATGATATTTGCCAGTAATGCTGAACATTCCGTTGGAGCTTGAGCCGTAGACGGCACCTGCACCAACAGAAAAAGCGTTGGCGTCGGTTACTGCAGGCGGATTGCCATCGTCCTCGTCAGCGGAACCTCCGGATCCGCTGCCCGTTTGGGGGGCGAGGACCACGACGGTCATTTTTGAAACATGGCCGTCGGTGGGGAAGGGAGAGGCTAACGCGACCGACACTTGGAAGGTGTCGGCGTTTTGCGGTGCTACGAGGTTGCCGGTTTTCGGATTGACGAAAACGCGATCTGCGGTGAATTGCAGACCGCTTGTCAACCCGAAAGTGGTATCGCCGTCGGACCAGAAGCATGAGATGTATTTCTGTCCAACAGCAACGTCCACGCCGGCGGAAACGCGGATGGTGTCCTCGTTGAAAGCGACACCGGACAACGACGGCTTGGGGGGGACGATCACGACCGTGTCGGTTTTGGAAACCGTCACGACCGTCGGCTCCATTTTGCGGAGGCCGATTTCGACGCGGCGGTAGGTCCCTTGCATGTCCTGCCGCGAGTCAGCCGCGGTGCGGATCGAAATTCTTTGGGGATCTGCATCAAGCCCAACGAGCGCATCAAAAACATATTGAGCGCGCTGTTGAGCTCCAGCCGCGTTTACTTCGCGCTCACGGCCTGTCCAACGGGCCGTGACGCCGATGCCGTCGGAGTATCCCGTGAGGGTGATCCAAACAGACGAATCGGCTTGCTGCTCGACGACGGCTTCCCGAAGACTGTCAACGTTGATGACAGAATTCGGGATTGGTTGACCATACAATGGGAAAAAACGTACGGTCGTGGAAGGGGACGACGTGGGTGCCGACGTTAAACTGTCGGCGGGGGTTTGGCAGTGCGCTTGTGACGCGACTGCCAGGAGGACGGCTGAAATGGTAAGAATGATAAACCACTTAACCACCGCCCCCGTTGTTTTGGGGGAGAACAACATGTGAACCTCCAATAAAATTTGTGTTTTTTGATTTTCCGCTTTCGCCGTCCCGTCCTTCGATAGGCTCAGGATGACAAAAGCGGGGGGGGAACCCTCGCACCAAGGTGGTGCGGGGGGATAAACTTGTATTCGTTTGATCGTACAGTTGCATTTTCCGGTCTTTCTGGATTCCGTACGAAACTACGGAATGACAAAAAGAGGAAAGTGCAATTTCGCCTCGCGTCGACTTTACGACGCAGAGTACTGCGAAGCGCCATTCTCCGTACGGTGGTTTGAAACAACCCCGAGGGAGTCCGGTCGTTCGCAGAACGATCAAACGTAAATTCATTCGCCGAAGCTTTATGCGAAGGCGAATGAAATTGAAAAGGTTTTGTTTTTCTTTCTGGATTCTGAATGAAACTTCAGAATGACAGAAAGAGTTGATCCGCTTACTATACACCTTCAGCGGATATTTTCTCCAGAACCCCCTGATGCAAAACGGAGGAGAGGAGATCCTATAGATTAGGATAGCTGGATACGAGAAATGTGATATAATTATTTCGTCATGGGGGTAGCAGGTTTGCAGGTTTAGCCTATCAAGCCAAAGCCTGGGAGTTCAACTCTCCTTACCTCCATGATCTTTTGAAATTTTATTGTGGAAAACCTTGCCTTGACAGTAATCCATTTATCATTTATCATGGAATTACTTGATAGGCTAGACCAATTGCGAATCTGCTAAGGTTTTGCCAAAATCGCTTCCGAAAGGAGGCGGTTTTTCGTTTTCTCATACTCAAGTACCCTAATCTATAGGTTTTTTGTTTTTCGTTTCGCGCAAAGAACTTTGCGCAGGCGCTCTTCCGATCTGGGAGATCGCAAGAGCTTAAAACCTCTTTCTTTAGAGAATGCTCTAAAGGATGGTAGAGGATTCTATCTTTTGTTTTGGTCTAACTTCAGTTGTCAAAGAGCGTCACTCTATCTCCCTTAGAGCGGAAGGAACGGTAGGGAAGCGTGGAGCACGCCCAACCGTTCCCGCCGCTCATTTGAGAGATAGTCGCGGAGCACGGTGTTGTGAGAACTAAATTTAAATATAAAAGAGCCCCGTATTTAGTGGAGCTCTTTTTGAATAACAAATGAAACCATTCACCCTCGCGGCTCCACACGCAAGGTTGATTGTTTGACAATGATGACCAGGAAATAATTCGTTTCGATTCGTCTGACTGTTGGGTTCATAACTATTCTTGATGCTGGATTTGGTTTTATGTTTTGAGTTTCTTTTTTGAGTCGTTCTTTATAGCAAATAATAAAACAATCGTCAATAGTTTTATGATTAAAATTGATCTTTTGGCTAGTATTAGCTGATAGCAAGTACGTTAAGACGATTGAAAAGTGGGGTTGTTGGGGAAACTATGGAAGGATAGAGGAGAGGAGGTTCACCCCGTTAAATACGATTTGAGCTACATTGTTGTTGTCCTTCGACAGGCTCAGGATGACAAAATATAGGAAAGAAGAGACAGATAGTGATCTAAGTGGTTGCGTGATAGTTGATAATGAATGGGAAGGATGAGGCCGCGACCCGTGTATGCGTCAACTGACGGAATGTTTTTCAGAGTCGTAATATTTTCATTCCAATGCCAGGGACGAGCGAGTTGGATGCTGTGTTGTAACATCATGCTACTAATGATGTCCGCTGCGTTTTCTCTCGTACCGTTTTTTGTTTTATCATTTTGTATCATGTAGTTGGTATCAGGTAGTATGCGTTTATTTTTTAAATGCATGATACATGATTCATGATTCATGATACGAAGCAGTATGGCGTTGGGAATGGTTCCGGGTTTAATTTCGTGGGGGAAAATGTCCCAGCCTTTGTTCACACAAAAGTCTCGGACATGTGTATAGTTCTCAAGATTTTTTTGAATGATAGATGGATAGTCGAATTTGAAGAGTTGATTGAACGCCATTGTTGTCATGCCCCAGTTGAGGCGATGAAGGTCAAACTCTCCCAAATCATGATGTACATAGCCTTTGTGGGTAGCAATGAATTGACGAAGTGATTTAATGAGGGGTAGAGGGGGTTTAGGAGAAAATGGTTGAGATTTCAACATTTCGGCATTTCGACATTTCGAAATGTCTTCTGGATGGTTACGCAGAAGCCAAGACCAGTCCCAAAGTGAAGAGTAACGAACTTGAAGAGGAGGAAGAGGGGGTGTAGAGGGGATAGGTCCGTCGAAGAGTTGGTTAATGACCAATGCCGCTCCATTGGGTACTGGGATGGTTTTGCGGGG
>CAYYDP010000037.1:0-12148 GCA_964470645.1 uncultured Gammaproteobacteria bacterium | reverse complement strand
CTTTGGGATATTTGTTCCAAGAACGTTCGGGCAAGAGAGAATCAAGCTCGTTAAAGTAGCTGGAAATCCGGCGGTGTATTTTGTTGACGAACAGAATGTACGTCACACATTTCCCAACGTTTTAACCTATGAAAGCTGGTATGGAAACGATTATTCAAGCGTTATTACGGTTTCAAAGGAATATCTAACTTCATTGAAATTGGGGTCAAATGTAGCAGTAAAGCCAGGAACATATTTATTGAATGTTCCTTACACATCGGTAGTGTATGCACCGGAGCCGGGAGGTGTGCTGAGACCTATACACGACGAGTCCGTGGCCAAGCTGTTGTTCGGAGAACAATGGTACGAGATGATTAGGCCGCTGTCAGAAATTTTTTTCCAAAATTACATGATTGGGGAACCCATACGGGGCAATAGGGATGTTCCCGATGGATGGGTGCTCAAAGATGAATACGCGAACCAGCGTGACAATGACGCGACAACGCGCGACGTTAAGAATAATAATCAAGTCAGCTATTTCATTAAATGGAAAGGAACATTGCAACCATTTAAATCAACAAACGTTGCAAAGGAAAATGGGTACACAATCGAGCACGCGTTGATTGACGACGGATATTACTCAAAACGACCCCGGATGCTTTCCGGAAGAATTTCCCGTTTCGCTGATCCTGTTTTCGTCCCGAACATTGCAACCTTGCGCTGCGATTTGTCCGATATTCGCCTTGGTAGTGTGGTCGTGGCGAATCGAGCCTTAACGAATGACGAGATGGGCGTGTTACGTGATACCATTTATCGTCTCCCTGAATATTATTCGCAAGCTACGGATGGGTTAGGGCGCATTTCGCCTGAGAATAATGTGGTGGTTATGGATGCTGACTCAACATTCATTGATGAGGAACGTCAATCGTTGTTTTTTGATGAAGTAGCGCGGACCTATTATGACGTGCACGATGACGATATTGATTTTCTCGCGGTGTTCCATACTGTGTATGACGATCGAGTGAACCGCGACGAAATAGCGCGTTATATTCCTGTTTCCAATATGATCACAGGGACAGGAAAGAATATTTATAATCGAGCAAACGAATTTGGGTCAATGGGACGGCTTAAAGGCGTGCTCGATATGGGAATGATTGGTCAATACGATGGGGATGTTCGAAAAGGCCCCAATCTTACCCTTGGGACGCTTGTTCATGAGATTCTTCACTCAGTGAGTGGGAGTATGATGGTTTTGGATTCCGCAGGGACTACAAGTGACATCTTACTTGGATATCAGGATCCATTTCACTGGTCGAGATTTTTATTTGAAACATCATTTTTGGGAGGTGATGGCTGGTTGCTCGCAGACGAGCGCGCGAACCAACGCGACGATGATGCGACCAGTCGCGACATCTATGTATCAGCAATTTCTTCCGATCCGGAATTTAGACGAAGATTCTCTGATCTTGATTTGTACGCATTTGGGCTTATTCCTGCGCGTTCTGTTTCATCTATTGAATATCTTGATGTTGCTGACCGATCAAATCCCACACATCAAGTTGAGGGGGTTGTGAAAAGTGTGAATATTGATCAGGTTGTGAAGTTGAATGGAAAACGGGAGTGCGTGGCAAGGCCGGAATCATGAATCATGAATTAGGAATCACGCGTAGAGGCACAATATGTTGTGCCCTACAAATACACACAAAATAAAAAAGACCGGACTTACGCGCGATTGGCTGCCGGTCAAGTTGAGAGCCCCGCTTGGGGCAACCTCCATAATGGGGAGGTTGTTTAACATCGGTGATTATCTCCGATGTTAATTAATACGAACCAGGTTGGTGACCTTCGTCACCTTCGCCGGCTTCGCTCTCGTCGTGGTCTTCGTTTTGCGGCTCATCAGCCGCATTCACCAGACGAAATTTTTTTTGAAACGGGTTCATAAGACCTCGAGTAATGTCCACGACGTGTGGACGCCCAAGGATATCAGAGAGAGAGTTGTCAAGGGCTTTGAAATGCCGTAAAGTGTAAAGGGTAAGGTGTAAGGTGAAAATAGGGAAGAAAATGAGATAAAATGTCATGGTGAGCATGTCGAACCATTTCCTTGGAATTTTCGTTTCGGTAGCCCTTCGACAAGCTCAGGGTGACAAAAAGTATGTTCATCAAACGGATCGGAATTGATTTAGGGACAACCTATACGCTCGTGTATGTGCCAGGAAAAGGCATTGTTTTGCGTGAACCTTCGGTTGTCGCCCATTCTGTGACTGACAAAAAAGTGTTAGCCGTGGGAGATGACGCAAAAGAGATGCTTGGACGTACTCCCGACACGATCGTTGCTTCGCGTCCCTTGAAGGAGGGTGTGATTGCTGATTATCGAACGACCGAGGCGATGCTCCGATATTTTATCAATAAAGCAATCGGGGGCGTGAGATTATTTCGTCCTGAAGTGATGGTCGCGGTACCAGCGGGGATCACCTCAACCGAACGTCGCGCGGTCATTGATGCAACCCTGGCTGCTGGAGCAAAGGCTGCGTATATCATCAAAGAGCCCATTGCGGCCGCAATCGGCGCGAACATTCCTATTGGTTCCGCTTCCGGTCATATGATCATTGACATGGGTGGTGGAACCTCGGAAATGGCAGTAATCTCGCTTGGGGGGATTGTTACGAACGTTTCTGTTCGCATCGGGGGAAACAAATTTGATTCTGCGATTCAAGAGTTTGTTCGTAAAAAATATTCGCTTGCGATCGGCGAGCGAACCGCTGAAACCATAAAGATTGAGATTGGTTCCGCGTTGTATATGGAAGAAAAGTTGTTTATGGACGTCAAAGGACGCGACATGATTAATGGTCTTCCCAAGACGGTAAGAATTTCTTCAGACGATGTCACCGACGCGATCCAGCACGAGCTTGAAGGGATTGTGGGCGCTGTCAAAGGAACACTTCAAAAGACCCCTCCCGAACTTTCAGCAGATGTGATTGATAAGGGTATGGTGCTTTCCGGTGGAACCGCGCTCCTTCGTAATTTTGATAAACTGATTTCAGGTGCAACTGGAGTCCCTGCGTATGTTGCGGATGACGCACTTCTCTGTGTTGCAAAAGGAACGGGCATTGCGCTTGATAATTTGGAAGCGTATAAGCGATCAATATTGGCAACCAAATAAGCGTTCAGCGGACAGCGTTCAGCGTTTAGGGAAACTCCACATAGCCTGAACCCTGAACCCTGAACCCTGAACCCTATGAAATTCAATTGGTCTACCATCGGCCATGACGCTGCAAAACGCGTCGTTGAGTCGCTCGCGGTGCTACCGCGCATGCCATCGCACGCCTTTATTCTTAGTGGCCCAAAACACATAGGTAAATCAACTTTTGCTCGGGACATGGTCGCTATCCTCATGTGTACTGACGCGCAAACGCGGCCTTGCGGATCGTGTATCCATTGCCAGCATATTTCCCGGAATTCTCATCCTGACATTTATGGTGTGAGCGCCGGAAGACCGGAGGATTCGAAGGCCCGTTCGCAGTCAATTTCTGTTGAAGATATTCGCGATCGTATTGATCAGCTTCAAACAAGCGCATTGTTTCAACATCGCAAGGTATTTCTGATTGAAGATGCTGAGTCGCTTACGGTTGGAGCTTCAAACGCTCTCTTGAAAACACTAGAGGAACCGCGCGGTAATACGTTATTCATTTTTGTTTCAAATTCTGAAGAAGCTCTTCTTCCCACCATTCGCTCACGATGCCAATTGATGAGGATGTATCCGCTTTCGATTCAAACAATTTATCGCGAGCTTACCAGCAGACTTGTTCCTGTTGAAACAGCCAAAACACTCGCTCGTTATTCCAAGGGTCGTTTTGGTTTGGTGTCTCATTTTATTGAGAGTCTATCCGAGTGGGACCAGACGGCGCGTCAAATGGAACAAGACATTCAAACATTGTTTGGACTGGGCACTGACAAACATCGTTGGTACGAAAACTCCGATTCGATTCCTTTTGTTTCGTTTGTTGATTTTGTTCATGACGCATTGTTGGCATCGGTAGGGCTTCCGGAGCGCGCGGTAGCCAGTTCTGGTCGGGGAACAGCATTTGTCAGGAGCGATGCGCAACGTTTGGTTTCTCTCCTGGAGACGTGCATGGACGCCATACGATTACGGAGTCAAAATGTCAATCCGAAGCTGTTGCTTGACTTAATTCACACGCGTTCGAGATTTGTGGTACAATGACCAAGGTCAAATTCCAAATAACAAATCCCAAATTACAAACAAATTCCAATTGCCAAAATCCAAAAACCAAAGCAAAGAAGATCGAGGTTTGAGTATTTGAATTTGAAACTTGAGATTTATTTGTGATTTGGTGCTTGTGATTTGGGATTTCATTGTTTTATGATTTTCATAAAACAATAATAAATATATGAAGATCGCTGTTACATTATCCAGTCTCGTTAGCATAGGTTTACTCTTATCCGGAGCTTCTTGTGAGTTGCTTCCTGGAATGAGTGTTGGTGGGGGAGGAGGTGGCGGAGCCTTTGGCGTTTTTAAATCGTTCGACTCAGGAAAAACGTGGGAACATCGAGTGTTTGTCAGGCAAGGGAAGAAGGCGCCGGAAACCATTAGCGGGGCCCACGTTACAGCGTTCCGTTTTGACCCAAATAACGCTGATAAAGTATATATTGGTACCGCGAACACCGGTTTGTGGGTTACTGAAAACGGATCAGAATCATGGAAACAGCTGTATCCAAACGCTGCGATTCAAGATTTTGTTCTCGATGCAAAGAATTCTATTATTTATTTCGCAACAGCTAATTCAATCTATAAGTCTATTGACGATGGAAAGACGTGGCCGGTGCTCTATTTGGAAACTCGAAAAGGCGTTGCGATCACATCCCTCGCGTTGAATGATAAAAATGAACTTTACGCAGGATCATCAAACGGGGAACTCCTGCTCTCGTCTGATTATGGAAATTCCTGGAAGGTGCTTCGAAGATTTGAAAATCACATACACAGAGTCGTGATCCGCCCGGGGAGTGTGAGTGAGTTGTTTGTTGTAACCGCCGATCGCGGAATTTGGAGATCGTCCGACTCTGGCACAACTTGGGTTGATATATTGATTCCCTTGGAAAAAGAGTATAAAAACATCCGCGCGTATCGAGATCTTGTCATTGATCCAGTGTCACAACGTATAACGTATGCGACAAGGTACGGGATTTTTATCTCAACAGACTCAGGCGTAACGTGGGGAAAGCCTTTGGCGCTCCTGACCGCTCCCGATACGGTGGATATTGGAACCCTGGTAGCAAGTTCGCGCGATCCAAAATTGTTACTGTATACCGTTGGGAGGACATTATACCGCACGTTTTCAGGGGGTGATCGATGGGAAACGATTTCCTTGCCGGGTACAGGTCGTCCAACCGCGCTTGTTGCGCATCCTCGCGATCCTGGTATATTGTACTTAGGAGAATCCAAGTAATAAATGCAAGTAATCAGTAAAGGGTAATAAGTAAATGGTAATTGGAATTATTCTTTTTACACTTTACGCTTTACACTTTACGCTTTACACTTTACCTATGGTATCTACTTTCCAACCCCAATTTGATTCGATCGTCGAACATCTTAAGGAAGATTTAGCCTCAGTGCGCACGGGAAGAGTGAGCCCGGCATTGATCGAACAAACTCCCGTTGAGGCGTACGGAGGAACCATGAAGCTCATTGAATTAGGATCTATTTCTTCCGAAGACGCCCGCACGCTCGTGGTTGATGCGTGGGATAAGTCAGTGATGAAAGATATTGAAAAAGGGTTAACACAGAACAAGATTGGGTTTTCAGTAAACAATGATGGAAACGTGATCAGGGTGTTTTTTCCTCAGTTAACTGAGGAATCCCGAAAAGAGATTTTGAAAGTTGTAAATGAGAAGCATGAGGCTGCTAAAGTATCTCTCCGGCAACTCCGAGACAAAATTAAAGAGGAAATCAACTCGAAAGAAAAAGCGAAAGAATTTGGAGAAGATGAAAAATTTCGGCATTTGGATGAGCTCGAGAAGAAAGTGAAAGACGTACAGGACAAGTTTAAGGCAATGGCTGATAGGAAAGAAGAAGAGTTGAAGATTTAACGATTTGTAATCATCATAACGCATTGAAAGACGATCGGATACTCCGGTCGTTTTTGTTTGACGGTGGACGATGAATTTGGTATGGTATACTAATATTGTTTATGCTCACAACTCTGATCACCTTCGTATTTGTCCTCTTTGTACTTGTTATGATCCACGAAGCGGGTCATTTTTTTGCAGCACGGAAATTTGGAGTGAAAGTGTTTGAGTTTGGGTTTGGAATCCCGCCAAGGATTTTCGGATGGCGCCGTAAGGCCGCGGATCAACGCAGATTAAACGCGGATTCACGCAGATCATACGAATTCGTAAAAGGAAATCAAGAGCCAACGCCGTCTGAAAAAACATTATTTTCTCTCAACTGGCTTCCGATTGGGGGATTCGTGAAGATTAAGGGAGAAAATGAAGAGATACCCGAGCAGGATAGTTTTAGCGCTCAAAAAGCCTGGAAACGGATCGTGATTTTATCAGCCGGAGTGGTTGGCAATATTCTGCTTGCCTTTGTTTTGTTTATCCCTCTTTTTTCAATTACTTCGGAAACCTACGTTCCGGAAGGTGTTTCATTGGACGGCGCACGAGTGCACAATGAGCAGATTAAAATCACGGCTGTCACCCCCGGTTCCCCAGCCGAACGAGCTGGAATTAAGGACGGAGATACCCTTGTTTCTCTTGATAGCCAAGCATTTGAGGGGGTTGAGGGGGTTCGTTCATATATTGTAGAGCATGGAAATGAAACCATGGCTATTGAGCTTAAAAGAGAATCGGAGATCGTTCAAACTTTCGCAAAGCCCGAGTGGTCCGAGAGTCAGGGTAAACCGCTATTGGGAATCGCGATGGTTCGGTCTGTTGAAATGTCTTATCCGATTCCTTTAGCGGTGGTAAAGGCGGGCGAGGCGACTGCTGTTGGATTCTTTCAGATCGCAAAGGGGTTGGTTGGTGTAGTGATTAACCTTGTACAAGGCGAGGGGGCGGGCGTCGATGTTTCTGGTCCCGTCGGGATTGCCGCGATGACAGGTCAGGCCGCGCGAATGGGATTCTTGTCTCTATTGCAATTCATGGCGATTTTGTCGTTGAATCTTGCGTTTATCAATATTATTCCATTTCCCGCGCTCGACGGCGGAAGAATTTTATTTATTCTCATTGAAAAGTTACGCGGGAAGAAGATGAGAGGGAATATTGAACAAGTGGTGAATACGGTTGGATTTTCATTGTTATTATTATTGATCTTGCTCGTAAGTGTGAAAGACGTGGGACGACTAACGGTTGTGCGGTCAATTATTGATGCGGTAAAAGGAATCTTTTAGAATTATGTCATTCGAAAAACGGCATGCGCCGAAGCAACTATGAAACAATCGAAATTATTCGGTCACACTCAAAAACAATCACCAAAAGATGAAGTGAGTACTAACGCTCAACTTTTGGTTCGCGCAGGTTTTGTGGATAAAGTGGGAGCCGGGATTTATAGTTATTTGCCGCTCGGCGTGAGAGTGCTTGTGAAGATCTCGGAACATGTAAGAAATGCAATGAACGCTGTTGGCGGACAGGAACTCCTGATGCCGGCGTTGCACCCGAAAGAATATTGGGTTGCGACTGGCAGGTGGGACATTTTCGATGTGTTGTATCGCTTGAAAGCGAGCGAGGATCGGGAATACGCACTTGGTCCTACGCATGAAGAGATTTTAACGCCACTCGCGTCAAAATTCATATCTTCATATCGAGAATTACCGTTGTCGCTTTATCAGATTCAAACAAAATTTCGAGATGAACCGCGTGCGAAATCAGGGCTTATGCGGGGAAGAGAATTTCTCATGAAAGACATGTATAGCTTTCATTCAACGCTTGAAGATTTGAATCGTTACTACGAAACAGTAAAAGAGGCTTATCAAAAGTTATATAACAACATGGGACTTATCGCATATCGTACCGAAGCCTCTGGAGGTACATTTTCTAAATATTCACATGAGTTTCAGGTTCTCACGTCGGCAGGCGAAGATACTATTTATTATTGTTCGGAATGTCATTATGCCCGCAACGGAGAAATTATCGGAGAATTGGGAGAGGAAAAACGATGCGCGTCTTGTAAAAAACCATTAGAACAGGGATTAGCGTCGGAAGTTGGAAATATTTTCAATTTAGGAACGAAATTCTCAGAGAAATTTGGACTTACGTTTAGAAATGAAAAGGGAGAGACGTCTCCAGTGATTATGGGATGCTATGGAATTGGTGTTTCACGTTTAATGGGCGTAATGGTCGAAGTTTTTCATGATGATCGAGGAATCATTTGGCCTGAGTCTGTCGCGCCGTTTCGGGTACACTTGATTATACTTGGCAATGAAACAGATGTAATAACAAAATCGGAAAGGCTCTATCAGGTGTTATTACAACATAATGTTGAGGTCTTATACGATGATCGGGATGTGTCGGCTGGTGTGAAGCTGAAAGACGCTGACTTGATTGGTATTCCCGTACGACTTGTTGTGAGTGAGAAAACAGGTGATAAAGTTGAGTGGAAGCGGAGAAACGAGGAAAAGGCAGAATTGATCTCTACGGAAGAATGTTTTGATCGATTAAAATAAATTGTCATTGCGAACGAATCGGAGCGAGTGAAGCAATCTTCAATTTTAGCATTTGAGGTTGTCGCATTGAACTTCATAACTCCCCTAGCCCCTCTTATCTTAAGAGGGGAATGTAAGACGAAGATTGTTTCGAGGACTCGCAATAACGTTCTGATTTATGCAAAAGCAAATCAACACATCTTGGGATCAGGCGGCGGTGTGGTATGATCAATACCTTGAAAGCGGGAAAGGAACGTATCAGAGCGATCTGATATTGCCAAATCTTTTGCGGATTATTCAGCCACAGAGGGAGATGAAGATCCTTGACCTTGCATGCGGGCAGGGTTTTTTTTCGCGTGAATTCGCACGAGTTGGGGCGGAGGTGTTTGCTGTTGATGCTTCAAAGGCGTTAGTTGACATCGCGCGGAAACGAAATACTGAATTTGGAATCAAATATTCCGTAACAGAATCTCACAAACTTCCCTTTATCAGGGCAAAGTCTATTGACGTTGTTGTCTCTGTTCTCGCCCTGCAGAACATCGAATATGTACGCGAAACGATGGCTGAGTGTTTCCGAGTGTTGAAGATTGCCGGATCATTTGTCTTTGTATTAAACCACCCAAGTTTTCGTGTCCCAAAAAGCTCGAGTTGGGGTTGGGATGAAGAGTTAGGCGTGCAGTATCGTCGTGTTGATCAATACTTATCAGATACAAAAGAAAAGATCTATACAAACCCCGGTGAAGCGGGTTCTTCGAAATTTACGTATTCATTTCATCATCCGCTGCAGTGGTATGTGAAACACCTTGTAAACAGTGGATTCGTGATCTCTCGACTTGAGGAGTGGATCTCAGGTAAAAAGAGCGAACCCGGACCACGTGCTCGTGCCGAAGACAGGGCGCGAAAGGAAATCCCGATGTTTTTGATGATTCAGGCGAAGAGAATCGTTTGATATTAGCCAAATAGCGAGGATTAATACATTGACTTTTCCGGTAGTCCCCTGTACACTCCGAAATGACACTATGCGATATCGGAATATTATTGGAAACCTCTTTGGTACGTTTTCACAAGACTTAGGAATTGATCTTGGGACAGCGAATACTTTGGTATATGTGAAGGGGAAGGGTATCGTGATTAATGAGCCATCGGTTGTCGCGGTAAACACTCGAACCGATCAAGTGCTTGCTGTGGGTGATGAGGCAAAATTGATGCTCGGAAAAACGCCTGGGCATATCGTCGCAAGCCGTCCGCTCGTTGACGGTATTATTTCTGATTTTGAAATAACCGAGCGAATGCTCACCTATTTCATTGGCAAAGTAACAAAATCAGGTTTTGGATACAGTTCTCATCCGAGGGTGGTTATTGGTGTTCCGCTTGAAATAACAGAAGTGGAGCGCAAAGCGGTTGAAGATGCTGTATTGGGAGCTGGGGCTCGGGAGGTGTATCTGGTCGAAGAGCCTATGGCAGCGGCAATTGGCGCTCGACTTCCCGTCGGGGATCCAAGCGGCAACCTAATCGTTGATATTGGCGGGGGAACGACGGAAATCGCGGTTATCGCGCTTGGAGGTGTCGTGGCATCAAGGAGCTTGAAGGTTGCCGGTGACGAGCTCAACCAAGAAATCATTGAATATGCGCGTTCACGTTTTAATTTGCTTCTTGGAGAAAAAAGCGCTGAAGAGGTAAAGATAGGGGTTGGATCTGCCATGGAACTACCTGAACCGATTTCTGCGGTTATCCGGGGGAGAGATCTGATCACCGGGCTTCCACGTGCTGTTGAGGTGACTGACGCGGATATTCGAGAAGCTCTCCGGCGTCCTCTTGATCTGATCATCGATAATATTAAAACCGTCATTGAACTTACTCCTCCCGAACTTGTTTCTGATATTTATGAAAAAGGAATCACACTTTCTGGTGGAGGGAGCTTATTGCGCGGTTTGAACACCAGGATTTCAAATGAGGCGGGTGTACCAGTTGCCGTCACCGACGATCCGCTCACTGCAGTCGCGCGCGGGACGGGCGTTGTTCTTGAGGATATTGACCATCTGCGCGACATATTGATCCCTTCCGCGAATATCGCATCATAACTGTTTACTACCGGGTATGTCTCGAATTCGTTTATACCTCTTCATGGTTTTGGTTCTACTCGTTTCAGTATTTGGAGGTTTGAGTTGGTTGGGAAACCAGTTGTACCCAGCGGTTCGTTTTGTTGAAGCGGGCGGGGGGCATGCGCGTATCGGAATAACAAAATTTATCGCACATTGGCGATCCGTAGACAAGGCTTACCAAAGGCTTGATCAGTGCACACTTGAAAATCGTGAATTGGAACATGTGCGCGCCTCGCTCGCTCTCCTGGAAAAAGATCTGCACGAACTGAAAACACTTGTTCGCTTTGTTGAACGCCAACAGGCTAATATTGTCACCGCGCGGGTACATGGGTTTGGCGTTCCTGGTGAGCATCAAGGCTATTTCGATGCCGGGAAACGGGACGGTGTTGTTGAGAAGTATCCCGTTATTGGTATTACTGGCAATATGGTTGGGGTTGTGAGTCGCGTCGACGACCACAGAAGCATTATCACGTTTCTTTCTTCATCTGAATTATCATTGCCGGTTACCACAACAAACTCACTTGTTTCACTTGGCGTAACTCAAGGTGGAAGAGGAAATGAGGTTTCTGTTGGCTACATTCCGCAACAAGCCGTTCTTGCCCCGAACACTGAAGTACTTGTTCCTTCGAGTGGAACTATTCTTGAACAGGAGCTGTACGTTGGATATGTTGATTCTGTAATGAACAATCCCAGTGAGATATTTCAATCAGCGACGGTTGTGATCGCTGAGCCGTTTGACTCCATTTCGAAAGCAAGCGTCTTCATTCCTTGAATCAAGGTGTAGAACATTATTGTTTTTGAGATAACAATATGAATGATACGCGTTTTTTGAAACGTTTAAGTGTTGATCTAGTCTTAATGTTGGTTGTGTTGGTGATTGTGATCGGTGTACAATCCACCTTACGTATCCCATTTGTTTATACAGCCTGTGCGTGTTCGCTTGTGCTGCTTGCTTATTCCTTGGTTTCCGCTCGGAACCGGGGTACCTGGCGTGAATACGTTTTTTTTGTATTTTGGGTTGTATTACTGGCGTTGTATGATCCTTTACAGTCAGCCGGTATTGTGGGGGCGTATATCGGAGTACGGTTACTCTGCGAATTGGTATCATTATTTATTTCAAATGTTGATAAGATTCTCGGCGTGTTGGTGGAATATTGTTTTGGTTCGGTTTTACTTCTTACAGCGTTTGTTTTGATGTTGGATATTCGTTGGTGGGTATTAAGTTTGGTTGTAGTAGTGTTATTATGTGTCCAATGGTTTGCGTATCGCCGGTATGATCTATTTCCGAGTGAACTGAGGTAAGATTATGGGCAACCTGAATCAAAATTATCAATTCCCAGATTATGACGCTTTTTCGCTTTCGGGCAACGAATCAAAACGGTTCGTTGGCCATCGAAAGGGGGGGAGTAGATT
>CAYYDP010000036.1:6113-12887 GCA_964470645.1 uncultured Gammaproteobacteria bacterium | reverse complement strand
GCTTGAGTGTCTCAGGGACAATGGTCCAGGCGATTGCGTTTTCGGCTAGGGCGACATCGTACCCGAGTTTTTTGAGCCTGACTGTCATTTCATAATCCTCGATGAGGCACGACGTGTCATATCCTTTGAGTTTGTCAAGCAAGAGATGGGCGCGAAATAAGGTTGCTAGACCCGGCATAATGAGCGGTCCCTTGAGAAAACCCTCATCGGATTTTCGGGCGATATTAAACGACAGATACTCGAGTCTTTGAAGGCGCGTGATGAGATTGCGTTTCGCGTTGAGCACGCGAGCCTGAGTGCACACAGCGCCGAGGTCTTCGCGGGACCACAATTTCAAACACATGTGATTGATCGCGCCTGACTCAAGTTTCGCGTCATCGTTGACAACCAGGATGCCGTGCCGGATACCGGCGTTTGGACTCGTTACGAATTCCAATCCGCGGTTGATCGCGCCGGCGCATAAGAGATTGGTTTCATTGTGAATGATTTTGAGACGCCTTTCGTGTAGGGGCAGGTCGCGACCTGCCCCTACCAATTGTTCAATTTCATCAAACACCTCTCTGCCTTCGTCTTCCGGTGTTGCGTCATCAACGACAATGAGCTGATGGACAAGCGGGTTTTCCAGAATATCGCGAACCAATTCAAGAAGATTGTTTGTTGGTTTGTATGATGGGATGACAACCGAAACGGCAAATGAACAATTGGATTCGCTTGCGATCGTCGCCTTATACGGAGGTACCGGTTGTTTTTTGGGGATGAAAAACGATAGGAGTTCCCTCATAGATGAGCATGGTTCAAATTAAAATGTCTTTGCGAACGAGTTCCCGCACAAGGACCCGTTTGGTGCGGGACAGGCTCCGCGAGTGTGGAATCTTCAAATCTCTGGATTCGCGGTTGTCGTGTCTGAACTTCATAACTCCCCTAGCCCCTCTTACCTTAAGAGGGGAACGTGAGTCGAAGATTGCTTCGCCAAGCCTCGCAATGACATTTATCTTATTTTTTGATCGCTTACTTTCCTCTGTTCCCTCCACGCCAAGTATCCCACAATGACGAGCAGTAAGAGTAAAATGAGCCAGAGCCACATGAGGAATCCGTAATTGCGCTCTCGGGCGATTTGGTCACCCAAAACCTGGTCCATGGACGCCATTGCAAGGGTTGTGACAGATCCGTTGGTGTTTGTGATGGGAGCGTCTTGAATGGTTTGCGCTTGAGCCTCAAGAGCTCCGGAAAGCAGAACAGCTCTGTTGATTGTCGCGCTTCCACGCGTTACGTTCGGAGTTGATCGTACGCTGCGTCCGCTTCCATTGCCAATAACCTCGGTCGTTCCATCTGGATGGGTGATGGTGACCGTGCGAGGTCCGGAATGATTGGAGCCGTTGGTAATTGGTAATTGGTAATTGGTAATTGGATCTGGGGTTTCTGTTGTTCCTTGTTGATTGTTGTTTGTTTCTTGATTCGTGACTCCTGATTCTTGATTCTGATTTGTGGTTCCCCCATTCCCGCCTGTGTTTCCACTCGAATTTGAGCTCCCAGACACCTGTCCCCCTGATCCCATGCTCACGGTAACCGTTGCTATTGAATCGTTTGACAGGACAACTTTGTTACGCGAATCGAATCCGGAAGCGTACGCCGTGTTTGTGTAGGTCCCGAGCTCGGCGTTTGGTTCAATATTCACGTCGTACTCAATCGTTACCTGTTCTCCCGCCGGAACCGCGCCAATTTCCCACGAGAACTCATCATCGGGCGAAGATACTCCGTTGACTTTTAGTTTGTCGAAAACTTTGACGCTCGAGGCTTGTTCCGTACCGGTGTTGTGCAGAATCACTCGATATTTCACTGTTCCGCCTTGTGTGACCGTCGAGTTGTTTGCTGACTTTGAGACACGGAGTGTTACCGCGCTCGAGCCGCTCCCCATTGATCCTCCTGGAGTATTGAATTGGTTTCCACCGGATGACCCAGATGTATTAGACGCACCCGTTGTATTAGAACCGTTCGACGTGTTAGATGTATTGTTATTTCCCCCAGTTGTCCCATTACCCCCTGAGCCGGTCGTTGGGTTACCACCCTGCTGCGCTGAACCCGATACCGTTCCTTCCCCTCCTTGGGCTGGAGGAGTGACTGGTCCACTTCCCCCGGCTACCGTCACGGTGTTTGATGTAGCATCTACGTTGTTTTCTTTGTTTGATTCAGGACGTTCGGAGGTGATGTTCGACGTCGCTTGAATGGTGTGATTGCCGATGGGGAGTGGAGATTTTACACGCGTTCTAAAGACTTTTTGACCCGCGCCACCCGCTGAAACATCCCCAATGTTCCATGTTAACGTCCCAACGGGACCTTCCGCCGCGCCTCCGTTGTCAATCAACTCCATTTTACTGGCGTCATAATGCGCGGTGAGTTTCGCGTTTTTTGTCGCTTCTGTTTCGTTTGCATTTTGGTAGTCAACCGTGTAGGAGATTTCCTCCCCCGGAACAAGATTTCCTGATTTTGAAGGAGTGATGATAGAGACAAGATCGACAGCTTTTCCAAAAATTACTTTACCATTCCACTCCCCAAACACGTTCACAATAACATTCATGGCCTTTGCCCCAATCATGGTTGTGTTCACCACATTGCCGATCGTGGTGTTTGTTTGAGAATTACCGTCTTTCAGGTGGATTCGATCCCCCGTTAATCCCGTGATCATGTTATTGCCTGTGTAAGATTCAACGGTGATGTCGTTTACAATCGAGCCATTGTTGGAGGAGTTGATTATGATCTCTCGGTCACGACGAACTTCGGCAATATTGAGAGCGTCATCGCCTGTGTTATTGATTGACGCGTTTGGATCTCGATTTACCGTGGCGCCGCCTTCACCCGGAATATTGCCCGATCGTTCCGCGGTAATAACAACGCCTCGTTCGTCCTGCGTAACCTCCGCGTCCTCCGGCACTCCTTCAACTCCGCCAAGCCATTTTTTGGAAAGATCGTTCACCATGAGGCTGAAAAAACCGCCGCCGACTTTGGTTGTATTGCCGAGCATGAACTGGCTTGAGAGATTGGTCGCGTTACCGGTTTTGACGGATGAATCTTCCAAATCGTCAGCAAATCCAAGGAAATCTCCCCCCGCGTTGGTTACCGTGGTTACTTTGCTTTTTACATTCAAGTCGTTTTTGACAAAGATGTCTTCTTGGGTGCGGTCAATGACGAGCGCTTTTGAAAACGCGTCTTCACCTGAATTGTTCATGACGATTCTCGCGCCGGAACCATCGGTTGCCGCGGGTGAATTGAGTAATTCGTCCGGTGACGGAAGCACCAAGTCCCCGGCCCACTTGCCGAAAATGTTGATTACCGGCATTGCCCACTGCGCGTTCACGAGATACGTGTTTAAGAAATTCAACAATGTCAAGCTGGATCCGCAATCGCCGGTGGTGAGATTCAAGTCCTTTATTTTGTAAGGAGATGACGCGGAGTTGTGACCGGAGTTGCACGCGACCCGGATTTTATTATGAATCAAGCCGCTGTTTTCACTGTTCGCGCTGATTTTGACCTGAAGATCGGACACCGCGCGGTTGAACGCGTCTTCTCCCGTATTGTTGATGCTTGCAGATCCTGCGCCGACGCAACCCGAACCCTGGCAAAATGGGTCGAAGAGATTGAATTTCGCGGAAGAACCGAATTGCGACAGGAGTTCATCCATGATGTTGATATCAGCGTTGTGTTCTTTGTCAATACCAACATAGAGCGGCCACCATTCTGAATCAACGAGATTGGTGTTCACCATGTTCATGAGGGTGAGACGAGATCGTCCGTCACCGGTGATGGCGTCAAAATCTTTGAGTTTGAACGTCGTGAGAAGATCGTTTCCTCCGGTATTCGCGACGATGTTGTAATTGTTCTTTAGGAGGGCGTCATTTTTTTGGATGATTGCCAGGTCTTTTACGAAGGTATTGTCGCCGATATTGATCGCCCCTTCCCCTCCGTTTTCAATCCCGCTTTCTGGACCCGTACCGTAGCGCATCCAAGGAAACACAGATCCACTCCCACCCGAGCTCGTCGCGACGTTGCTGGTGTTTATTTTGTTGCCACCGGTAGTGTCAGTCTGAGCCGCTCCTGTTGTGAGCTTTCCTTCGCAAATGCCGTTGCATGAAATGGTATTGTTTCCGGAGTTTGAAATGTGTTCTTGGGTGTTGTCAACGTTTGCGGAGTTATCTGTTTCGATGGTGTCCTGCTCGTTCGTTTCAGCTGAGGCCTGATTAAGCGCGTCATCCCCCTGGTTGTTGATCAATACTCCCGGCGTAGTTGAGGCGGATGTTGTAGCGTTGGTAGATGCGTCTATTTCAGTGGTTGTTCCGCCCGGATGGAGATTTGCGACTAAATTTTCAAACGGTGTTGAAGCTCCGCCAGACGTCGAAGATCCGCCGGTGTTACTTCCGGTGGTCGCTGAAGGAGTTTGAGTGTTGATTTCACCCGATGTTGTAGGTGTTGGATTTGTATTTCCCTGATTCGTACTTCCTGTCTGCCCTGAGTCGCTGGAGTTGGACGTCGGAGATTCGGTATTTGTTGCCGCTGTAGATCCTGTTGGTTGCTCCGACGCCGTGGTCGGAGTCCCTCCGCTTTCAGTTGTCGGGATCGTCGACCCTGTCGTGGGTGTCGGCTCAGGTGTAGGAGTAGGAGTGGGAGTTGGCGCTGGCGTTGGTTCGGGTTCCGGTGGTCGAAGTGAAATTCGAAGAGCTTCCGCCTCTGCTTCCATTTGCCGTCGCAATTCCTGCATTTGAATATAAATTTGAATTTCGTTTTGTTGCGCGTCGGTCACTTCGTCCGCAAACGAGATCACTGGGCTGATAATATTAAGAAGTAACGCAAACACGAGCGGTATGATCGCTTTTTTGGCAAGTGATTTGAATTGGTTATTGAAAATAGACATGTGATTTTAACCCCACCTTATTCCTCCCCTTCGTAAGGGGAGGACACTCGGACGCGCATCCTGTCCCCTCCTTGCGAAGGAGGGGGTATTCCGACAGTCTCTGTCGGAATGGGGTGGTTTGTTACAGAACACAAAAACACTCTACCCGCGAGCATGGGAGTGGTGTATTGTCATCGCGAGAAGGCTTTGCAAGGTAAGATTGCTTCGGATGCCTCGCAATGACATTTAATTTTATTTCCGAGCCCTGGTTCCCTCACCTTTCCCCTTGTCATTCCGAGCAAAGCGTAGCGTAGTCGAGGAATCTCATCATACATGCGGTACGCACAATGTGAGATTTCTCCACGCGGCTTGCGCCTTGGTCGAAATGACGGATTGAAAGGTGAGGGATGGCACGACTAAGAAAACAAAACAGGATTAGAACATAATAGCGTCAACAGGGATGTTCTTCAAAACCGTTGAGCGGTTTAATGAACGTCCTCTCTTGATCACAGTCTTTGTTCCTCCAGTTGTAAGAGCTGAATTTTCGATGTCGTCGTTCACGTCGAGAACGCTTTGAGTAGTGTTCGCACTGTTAGTGACTTCAACGAAGTTCAATTCGTTTTCAACCTCAGCCTCTGTTTTGTCTTCAACCTCAACTTCCGCAGCGAGAACAGAGTCATCATCCCCGTTTGTCTGTTTGATGTATTCTGGGGCTGGAGCTGGTTCCTCGCCGTCACAGCCACAATCATTCAAAATCACAGCTGTGTCGTTGACTGAAACATCGCTCTCGAGGTATTGATCAACAGCGCCTGATGCGAATGTTGAATTTTCAACATCTCCGCCAGCCCAGACATCAAATCCGGTGGTGTTGGTGCTGTTTTCAATGATCGCTACGTTTGCGTTGTTTTTGACTTCAACCTCAGTCTTTCTTTCCAATTTGAGTTTTGCAAAGAAAGTTGAGTCGCTTCCGTTCGCATCGTTCATCTGAAGAACGTAAGCGGCATTACCCGCGGATGCAAGCGTAAGACCCAACGCAACAACTAATGCAATCTTTTTCATAGTAAAAATTCCTTTCTACTTTTTTGTTGGAAACCAATGAAAAGGTTTTAAATCCCATCGTCGCAATCACATCTGTCTCATCCAAAGGTTGCCCTTCGACAAGCTCAGGGTGACATGGTGACGGCGGCGGGTTCATGAACCCTGCTTCTCACTGGCTGCCAAACATCCACTCGCAATATCGAAATGTTGAAATATCGATATGTCGAGTAGTTCGACCTTTGCTTAAATCTAGGTCGGGAGGAGAACGTACTCAGGCAGACACCTGCAGGCGGCCAAAGTACGAGCGCACCAACCGGCCTAAATCAAAGCAAAGCTCAAAATAACAAATTACAAATCCCAATTTCCAAATAAATCTCAAATTCCAAATTCAAAATTCCAAACTTTTAGATCTTTTTGTTTTTTTGGTTTTTTATTCGTTGGAGCTTATTTGTGATTTGGTGCTTGTGATTTGGATTTTGGAATTAAAATACGCACCAACATAAATTGAAAAGATCAATCGGTTCGGATAACAGGCTAAAGCCTGTCACACCGTGCGTGATTGAGTTCTCCAATTTAATTTGGTGCGCACTCGTTTTCGAATTTTGTATCGCGGGCCTGCCTTCCGCGGTTTTGGGCTTGTCATTGCGAGAAGGCTTTGCGACAAAGCAATCTCAAACTCTAGTAACCACCAAGGTAAGATTGCTTCGCGAAACGCTCGCAATGACATTGGTGATACTATTCCGTAATGACAAATTTGGGTTGTTTTCTTCTCTCGAAGAAAATAAAAATCGCCAATACACAAATGCTCAAAACACATTCAGTCCTTAAACACCCATGAGCATGGTAGAGGCGTT
>CAYYDP010000036.1:0-6103 GCA_964470645.1 uncultured Gammaproteobacteria bacterium | reverse complement strand
ATTAAAAGAAGTCAAACGGGCAAAGCGCGGTATCAGGTAGTTGGTAGTATGTATCATGAATAGATACAAATCGCCTTAAATAAGCCTAAATTTCGCATGATACATGATACATGATACATGATACGTACAAAGAAGCCTTGAATTATTTTCTGAATAGTATTAAAAGGAAGAGTCAGGTATTGAATAGGCTGTGGATAAGTACCGTAATTCAAACCCCTCTGTATCTCCCACAACGTAGCGGGAGAACAAAAAAATAACGTATCCCCTCCTTACGAAGGAGGGGAATAAGGGGAGGTTTACATCGTTATGCTCAAAAGCCACCTTTCCAAGTCATCATTTTCAGCAGCGATCAAAATTTCGGGCGAATTCAAGGGAAATTCCCCTGTTTGTTTATTGCTCAATTGCTCACGGGCCGTGTATGACGCCAAAAAGAATTTAGTTCAATCAGTATTAGAGTTTGTGGATTCTCACAGTTTGTACTCTAGTATTGAGTATGTACTTGAGCATCTCAATAAAACTTTGCTAAAAAAAGAGCTGAAAGAATCGTTTTCTCTTGTTTTGGTTCAAAAAGAAGGTCAAACGCTTAAGGTTGCCGGGTTTCCCGTTTCGTTTCTCCATTATCCTGACCGTTCACGGGGTGGTTTTGGATTTGTTACGGCACCGCTCCAATACGCGGATACGAACCGATTCTTTTCTGAAATTTTGGAAATTGATCTTCGAATTTCTCCGCTCATCAGATTAACGCTCGAAGAAGGGTCAGAAAGCATCCCGGCGCTGAGGTTTGAACGGGAGCGCATTCGTGTCGTGTTTCCAAGCGCGGTTTCTAATTACGTTGAACGTTTCAAGCGCGTGTTTGAGCCGACGGTATCCGCACGGCGCGGAGCGCATCCTGTTTCGTTTGGGCAGAAATTCAAACTTTGGGCGAAATATGGGATTGCACTCGCGGTGACAGCTCTGATGATCACGTTTATTACGAACGCGCTCTCTCATAGGGCGGCTGTGGAACGAACTGCTTCGAGCGAACCGTGGACAGGGGCAACCCAACTCTCGACGACCTTGATCACTACGATTACGGAAAAGCTTCCTTCCAAGTATGTTCATGAGCAGGCGTCGATGGTCTCAGCTGGCAACTTTCTCTTTACCTATCAGACTGAGCCGAATATCATTTTGCAAATTGATCAACAGGCTGAGATCCGTCCAATCGTACTTGATTCGGAACAAATTGGGAAGTTGACAGGAATGAAAAAATTATCGGATGAGTTGTTGGTGTTCACCCATACGAAATCCGGACTTGTGTTTTTAAATTACGAACAAAAGCAATGGAGATTGGTGAAATTTAGCAAGCCAGAAATTGCTGAGTTTACGGATATCGCTTTGTACGGAGATTATGTGTATGTGCTCGATGCCCGTTCGCGCGAAATTTGGAAGCTTGAAATTACGGACGACGCGGTTAGCGGGACGCCGTGGATGAAAGATTCTCGAGTTGATCTGTCACTCGCGTCGACTATGAATATTGATGGTTCGATCTACCTAACGATGATTACCGGGGATATTGTGAAATTGACTCAAGGAAAGAAGGACGCGTCATTTGTTCTCGATCCCTCTCTTTCACCCACCCTTCGAAGCGCTGACGCGATTGTATTTCCTCCCGGTTTAGATTCAAATTGGATGTATGTACTTGATCGCGTTGAAAAAAGAATCGTGAAGCTGAATCGATCCGGGGAGTTTATTAAACAGTTTAAGCTTGATATTCCTCTTCCACCAGAAGCCATCATCTCGGGTATTGACGATGAATTTATTGCGTTAGTGCGAGATCAGATCGTGAGTTTGAAGCCTGTTGAAACGCAAAAATAACCTCCCCGTTACGTCTCAGAAGACGTAACTCCCCTCCTTCGTAAGGAGGGGATATTCAATTTGTCCCACAATCGATCGGGGGGTAAGGATGGAGACAAAAAGGTGTCTCCCCCTTACGAAGGGGGAGACGCAAGAGGGGGTTACAACGTTTCAAACGTTGAGAACAACGGGTCTTCTTGTGGCTGAATGGGTTGAGTAGGTTGAGAAGTTTGGGGTTGCGAAACAGAAGGTTCGGGTTGTCGGATTGATTCAGACGCATGTGGTGCAGGTGTTGCGGACGCCGATGATTTCATAATATGCTCAACAGCACCCCAAAGGCTTGGACGGTCTTTTGGGACCAACAGAATGACTTCGTCGCGCGGTTGACCCTTGAAGTAGGTTACGGAAGCGGTGAGTACGCGGTATGACCGTTCTTCCGCGACGACTCGATACTGATCGGTATCTTCATCGTGGAATAGTACTCCCTTCAAGCGCTTTCGCTCAACAGGCGCGATTTGTTTGAACATAAAGGTTCCGTCGTGTTTGATGGTGAGCTTGAGTCTATCGCCCTCGACCAGCTTTGATTTGCTCGCATAATTTGCCGGAACTGAATATTTTTTTTCATCATCGCCGACCATCTGTTGCCCGTCAAAGTATCCTTGGACAATGGAGCCGTCGGAGGTTTCAATAATGTTTCCCGAATGTAGGGGCAGGTCGCGACCTGCCCCTACGATTGATGATACGTCTGGTGTAGAGGCGAAATATTCCCTCGCTTCTTTAAGGGATAAATACGCGCTTTCGATGAGTTGTTGAAGTTGCTGGAGTTTGTGTTGGTCCATATTTGTTTCTTGTTATTCGTGTTTGATATTTTAGACTTCTCAAATATAGCATATCCAAAGTGGATTGTCATTGCGAGATCTTGCGAAGCAATCTTCAAATCACGTCCCCCCTCTTAAGATAAGAGGGGCTAGGGGAGTTATGAAGTTCAGTGCGACAACCGCAAACGCAGAAATCTGAAGATTGCCGCGCTCACGTCCGATTCGCTCGCAATGACATTTATTCTTTTTTGCTATTCACAGTCTTCTTTTCTTTTTCATCTTGATCGATTTCTTGGGCATCTTCGTCTTCTGTCTTTTCACTTTTCTTATTATCACCATCTTCTTCGCTGTTTTTATCCTCTACGTCCTCCTTCTTTTCGTCTTCCTCATCATCTTCCTCGTCGTCCAAATTGAAATCTTTGAAAAAGTCATCAGAATCATCGTCACTGCCTTTATCAGGGTCGTTGTCACCGCCGCCAAGTTTTGACCTCCGCATAATTTCTGCGTCAACCTCTTCAACGGGACGGCCATATTTCAAACGGGAGTATTCTTTAATGATTTCAACATTCTCCGGATGAGCCTCACCAATCTCCCAGTAACGAGAGGCAAAAATATTGAAAGGTTTCGCCGGAAATCCCTTGATCAGGGGCCGGAGAACAGCATTGAAATTTTCTAGGTTGATCATGTCGTGCGCGGAAAAGATCGGAGCAAACTGTTTTTGCATGAATTCACCGTCGTCAACGCCAATTCGGAACGCCATGATGGTTCCCACGTTGCCAAAGACAGCGTCGCGGACTTTGGTGTCCCCCGCTTTTCCTTCGACGCCTGCTCCGCTTGAGAGCTGGCCAATGTATTGATGCGCAATAGTCAAACCAAGGCGATATTTTCTTGCCTCTGAAAGAATGGTCGCAATGGAATCCGTGATATAATTTTGGAACTCATCAATGTACAAATAAAAGTCTTTCCGGTCCTTTTCTGGCATGTCGGTGCGCGAGAGCGCGGCTTGCAGGATTTTTGACACAATAATAAGACCAAGAAGATTTGAGTTAATATCCCCGATTTTTCCTTTTGAAAGATTAATGAGAAGAATCTTCTGTTTATCCATGACATCGCGTACGTTAAAGCTTGAAATGGGTTGGCCAATAATATTCCGCATCATCTTGTTTTCAACAAAGCGACCGACTTTTGAAATGAGATAACCAAGCATTTCAGAACGCGTGTTTTCGGTTTGTTGGGCCATTTCTTTTTCCCAGAATTGTTTGACCAATGGGTCAGTCACAAACGTTACTTTGTATTTTTGAAATTCCTCATCAGTAAAAATGCGGGGGATGTCTACGATGGTACCTGGGTCGTTCTTGTCAGCCATCAGGGTAAACATGGCGTTTCGCATATTATGTTCGAACATGGGGCCGATCATTGCCGGATCGGTGACGAGTTTGTAAAAAATCGCGATCATTTCTTGCGTGACAAAGTCCATTTCAGCCTCGTCCTTTGCCTCAAGCATGTTGAGACCAAACGGACGATCGACATCTGCCGGATCAAAGTAAATCACGTCCTCAAGGCGTTCTTTTGGGATGCGCGGCATGAGGTAGTCTTCAATCAGGGAACCGTGCGGATCAATGACGCAGACACCGTCGCCGCGCTCGATGTCCTGGATGACAAACGCTGCCTGACCGGCGCTTTTACCGGTTCCCGTTTGACCGATGATATACATGTGCCTCATGCGGTCTTCACGATACACCCTGACCTCTCGGCTGACGTTGCGATATGTGCTTTTCCCGATAATAATGCCTTCCGTTGGGAGCTCGATCGGTGGCGGGGCAGAACGAGCGCCGAGCCAGTTAATGTTGGGAGTTTCCGTGACAGGAAGGGGGAAATGAAAAATACCCGCAACCTCTTCGGTGTTGAGCACATATGAGGTTTTAGGGAAGTTGCGGTGGATTATATCTGTCGCGAGTGAACCAATTTTCCTTCCGGTCAGCGTAATGGCGTTGAAACCGTTGCCGTACTCATAGATATTGTATTGCGAAAAGACATTAATGATATTATCTAAGACGGTTTTAGAACGCTCGAGCTCTGTTCCTGAAACAATAATGGAGATGCCTATCTCTAGTCCGGCTTTTGAAGATTTTGTTTCAATAGTCTTCATGATCTCTTGCTCCATGGGCGAATGCTGATGGTGTTCCTTTGGTTTGTTGGGATCTTCGGGGGAGGCTTTCCAGATGTCACCAAAAAATTTAAAAAACCCGGTTAGCATGGATAGAGGATCAAATCCGCCCCCGGTTGCGGTTTTGACGGCATCTTTCATCTTTTTTCCTTGCGTCATCTCGCGCGCAAGCGTTGCGCCCGCGTAATGCCATTTTGAATGTGCGGGACGCATCACGTATTGGATGCACGCACCTTCATCGTCCTTCAGTTTTGAAAGGGTGTTGAGAACAGAATCCATGGGATCTGAATCGAATTGGCGGTAGGTTTTGATGGGAAACATCTGGTGCTTGTGAAGCGAGAGCCGTGCGCCGACAATGCTGCCAGTCGGGAGGAAAATGTTGTAGTCTTCAACCTCGGTAACATCCGCACGAGGAAATTGAGCATGGAGCTGTTCTTCTAGATATCTGCGCATGAACGCGGGTACAGCAACGTAAAAATTAATCTTCCCTTTTTGGAATACCAGTTCAAATGAAATGTGGTCTTGTCTCCCTGTCAACAATCCCCCGCTGTTGGGTTTGAGTCCTCCAATTGCCGCAAAAAATTCTTCAGCCTGAGAGATTTGTTCATGGATTTTTTCTTTGGTGAAGCTTTTTTGTTCTTGCTGGTCGCCAATTTCTTTTGACATGCGCACGAGAAGGACCGTTTTTTGAAACGCGGCAGGAAGTCTTGAGTGTTTTTTAAAAAACACCCGCATGGTGAGAATCGCTAAAAAACCGAGTCCGATCACGGTAAGGACCCCGCCAACAGCGTAAAAGATGAGTTGTGATGAGTTTGTGAAAAAGGAGAGCATGGTGTTGGAAATCCGGAATTCGAAGCACGAAATTCGAAACAAATTCAAAGTAAAACAAAATCCAAAAATCAAATCTCAAAATGATAATTCAAAATATATTGATACGGTTTGATTTTTGAAATTCGCATTATTTTTTTGGATTTTGAATTTAGGATTTCGGATTTTGTAATTTCATGATTTTATCCGTCTTAATTTTCGCCTCTTGTTCGGAAAACCATTTGTTCACCCCAGGAATGAACTCAAAAAATCTCAGGATAAGATTAAATACTTTAACCGCCGTTGCTTTTGCAGAGGTGATCAGTTCCTCAATCTTTTTTGCCGTGAACTCTCCCTCCCGTTTGACCACGTCCTGTTGTTCGGGTGTGAGTTTTGCGTAGAGTTCGCCGATATTTTCTTCGAGAATCTTTTCGATCTTTTTTTGCGTCTCGCTTTTCACTTCGTACACCGTCGTTTG
>CAYYDP010000035.1:0-13365 GCA_964470645.1 uncultured Gammaproteobacteria bacterium | reverse complement strand
ACGCCCTCAGAGCGTGTCACCGACGCGAAGGTCCGCTTGATTTGAAATACACCTCCAATTCTCCGGACTCATCGCCAATAATCAACGAACTCCCACTCGACTCAAGCATCTCGCCAGTTATCCGAAACAAACCGCCAATATCATCTTCCGAAAGATCTTCAATAACGTGATCTTCCGGCTCGTGTCCCCGATGATCGGTCACGGTTATTTGCCCGGGTGACTGTATTTTAATCCTCGGCACATCCCCCGCCGTGCTCGTCTGCCCTTGCACGTTCACAACATCCCCATCGTTCACATCTGGCCAATCACCTTTCTGAAAATAAATCTGATGGTTTCCATCGTCCCCAGAAATATAGATAATGGTTTTCCCAAATACATTCGGCCGGACAAGGACTGTGCCAGATACGGTAATGTTGTAAGAAGACTTTGATGAAGAAGATGAGGTCTTTTTCGAGGTTGAATTTTGTGTTTTTGTGATTTCGCCTGCCCCGACCTTCTGAGCGTCGGGGTGTTTTTTTGATTCCTTGTTTATCGTTCCCTTCGTCGGCTCCGTCCACTTCCATGCGTCCCCAAAACGGCTGAACGAAACCCCCTCTTCCGAGTCTTCATAGGACACGGAATCAATCTCATCTCCCAACGCGTCAAAGAGTCGCAATGTCTCCGAGGAGTTATTCAGCGTCAGGGAAAATTCGGGTTTTTGATACACAACAAACCCCTTTGCCGAAATGGTCTTTTCGGGCAATGTGCTCTCCGACGTTTTGTCTTCCAATTTCAATCCTACAAGTTTCAGTGGCTCATCTGAAACGTTCTCAACCTCAATCCATTCCAAATCCTCATCATCGCCTTCGGGATTCGGCATGATTTCGGAGAACCGAATCTTCCCCGCCAAAATTACGCGCGGTGGCTGAGTATTGGTCGTTACCTCACTACTCGTAGTTTCTTGACCCCCTTTTTGTTCCCCCCTTCGCAAGGGGGGATTAAGAGGGGTAGAGCCTTCTTGTTTTTGTGTTTTTGCGCTTTCGTGTTTTTGCGCTTCTGTGAAGAGGTTGCTCGCATTCTTCGTTGGCGAGTCCGTAACCTTCCAATCGCGCTCAATTCGTATGTATGACTGTCCTTCAACGAGCCCTGAATACGAAATACGGTCGGCAATGACTCCATCCGGTCGTTTTAACACAATTACGTCGGTATAGTTATTCAACGTAATCTTGGTCTGCGCATAATCAAGGGTGTAAAATCCGTTTGGTGCTATGTCGGTATTTGCCAAACTTTTCGAAATAAAAAACCCATGCCCCGAAGCGTCTTCCAGAATCCAACCCACAAGATCAACGCTACTCATTTGATTATTTTTCAATTCAATCCATTCCCCGTCCGTATCACTTCCCACGGGGTTTGGGAGGATCTCAGAGATTACAATATCCGCAGCGATATTCTGACCTGAAATGGTTTGCGCGGCTGGACCCGACGAAGATTGATTGGAATCATTCGTTGGCGTTTGAGTTGAGGATGGTAACGACGGCGACTGAGCGCTAACGGTGTTCTTCACTCCGGGGGTTGGAATCGCGTTCACAAAATCAGCTGAGTTCTGGTTGGTATCAATCCCATTAGGTACCCGTTGCAAACTGTTCCCTTCGACCTGGTTTTGACACGCGTTTCCCTCGCGAACACTAGCTGTTCCAAATCCGACGATATCAACAACGGTTTCGCCCGCGTCACGATACAGAATAACGGTGTTATCGCTTGCGAGCGACTGGGAGGTGGAGTACGCAATCTGTTTCATCACCGAACTGTGTTCGTGACCAATAACAAAAAACGATCCGGGTTGGATCGTGAGCGCGGGAAAGGATGTAAGAAGGTTATATTCATTCCCGGAAGCGGTCTTTTTCGTGAGCCGCCAACCCGCAAGATCGACCGACTCGCTTCCCGCGTTATAGAGTTCCACGAATTCATCGGTTGCCGTTGATCCAGCGATCTGCACTTCATTAATCACAACTCCGGCGTGGACAAAGACGGGAAAAAAGAATAGGATACCTAAGAGAAATGACCAGTGGCGAATGATCGATTCCCAGCGTTTCATAGAATAAAGTGTATCATATTTGCCGAGGTGGTGAAATGGTATACACACAGGGTTTAGGACCCTGCGTCCGCAAGGACATGAGAGTTCAAGTCTCTCCCTCGGCAATAATTTCTTATGAGGTTCAGGATGTTGCAAAACGTGTTGGTTCTCCACCTCTATCCGCTAAACCTAATATCAGGACTTTGACGGGTCCGTCGAATTGTTGTTGTTATTGGAGACGGAAAGTTCCACCCCTCCGACACGCGCCAATTTGCTTTTTTGCCCTATTTTGATACTATCTTCAATGTACCATTACAATTTGATTTCGAATAAATAACAAACTGAATCAATTTGTTATGGTATACAAACTCCGTTAGAAACAGGTCGCCGAAGACGGCTGTCGTCCCAACGTACCGTCGGAGCGGAATTTCAGCGGGTAAAGGTTGAATTCAATAAAAGGTATCCACAAACAAACACTATGGGTCTTCCCGGTCACCGAAGAACAAGTTCTCATAAACGTAGACGCGCTTCCCACTTTGCGTTAAAAAAACATCAGTTCGCGGTCTGTTCTCAATGCAAGGAGCTTTCCATGCCTCATCAGGCATGCTCTCATTGTGGCTTTTATAATGGAAAGCAGGTGGTGAATAAGTTGAAAAAAACAAAGAAAAAGAAGTAATAGCAAGCGTTCAGCGTTTAGGGTTCAAAGCATCCAGGGGAATACGAGAAACATACCTGTTTGTGCTACCTAAACGCTAATCGCTGTACGCTGTACCCTTTCTTATGTCTAACCGTCACCTTGCTCGAACACTCGCACTTCAAACACTCTTTGAGTGGGATTTTCGTAAAACCGGTGAATCACCCGAGAGCTTACTTTCCGAGAATCAAGCGGAATTCGCTCCCCAATTTGAAGACAATCAATTTGCCGAGCATCTCGTCAAGGGCGTGATCAAAGAACAATCGATAATTGATGCCCAGATCGAAAAATACGCCCCTGAATGGCCGCTCAACCAGATTACAACCATCGACCGAAATATTCTCCGAATTGGTATCTACGAACTTTCTCTTCCGGAACAGGTCCCCCCGAAGGTTGCGATCAACGAGGCGATTGAACTTGCAAAGGCGTTTGGAGGCGACGCTTCCGGAAGATTCGTCAATGGCGTTTTGGGATCATTATTTAAAACCATGATCGCAGAACATCCTGAACTTGCAACCATCCCGGGGTCAACCACCGAAGCATCATCGACCCCATCGTAAACCCGCGCCCAAACGTACCGCACTATCACGCTGTTGTTTCGTCCAGAATATTGAATGACGATGGAAACAATCGAGCGACGACTTGTGATACAACAGAGCAACGTGGTAACGCACGGGGATACCCAAACCTCATGAAATCGTCCCCCTCAAATCAAAACCTGCACTCACTACCAACCGCCCCCCAACCACGCGCGCAACCCTCGCGTCGAAATCGTCAACTGCCAATTCAAGAATTCTCAGCTGGCGGAATTGTATTTCGATCTTCTTCAGAAACAGGATATGAATTTGTTCTCATCAAAGATGGGTATGGGAAATGGACATTTCCCAAAGGGAGGATCGAAAAAGGAGAATCCCCAGAAGCAGCGGCACTCGCGGAGGTAGAAGAGGAGACGGGAGTTCGTGATCCGCATATCATTGGAAAACTCGGCGAGGTCATACTCACTCTCCACCCCAAAAACGCCCCGTCACATCGAAAAAAAGTGTTTTTCTATTTAATAAAAACTCGTTACGCCACGGTTGAAAAAGAATATCAAAAACCGAGCGTTCAAGACGCCCGCTGGTTTACCCAGGAACAGGCGTTCGACGCGCTTGGATACGTAAACATGAAGCTGTTGTTTACCAAGGCTCTAAAAATGCTTAAACGAATTGAATGAACAATAACAAGCGTCCAGCGTTTAGGGTTGAGTGTCCAAGGGGAACACGAGAAACGTAGAGCATTTATACTTACCCCAACGCTAACCGCGGTACGCTAAATCCTGCTGTATATGGTCAAAAAAAATCTTAAACCACTTCAAGAAGGAATTCGCGTTGAATTCAAAAACGAGGACATTCTTCAACAAGCACTTGTACATCGGTCGTATCTCAACGAACACCCACGATTCACGCTGGATCACAATGAACGGCTAGAGTTCTTGGGCGACGCGGTCTTGGAACTTGTCGTCACCGAACACCTCTATGCGACGTACCCCAACCCTGAAGGCGAGCTAACTAACTGGCGGGCGGCACTCGTCAACGCTATTAAACTCTCAGAAATCGCGAAACGCATTCACCTAGACGAATACTTATATCTTTCACGCGGAGAGGCAAAAGACAATAAAGGAAAAGCGCGTCTCTATATCCTCGCGAATGCGATCGAAGCGCTCATTGGCGCAATCTATCTGGACCGAGGGTTTGAAACCGTAAAAACCTTTGTCCACGAGTTTATTATTGTCGATCTTCCCCACATCCTCGAAAACAAATTGTACCTCGACCCAAAAAGCCGATTCCAGGAATCCGCGCAAGACAAGGTCGGCGTAACCCCCCAATACAAAGTCATCTCCGAGTCAGGCCCAGACCATAACAAATGGTTCGTTATGGGCGTTTATCTCGGGGAAGAATTAATCGCGCAGGGAGAAGGGTCAAGTAAACAGGAAGCACAAATGGCGGCGGCAGAAGCTGGACTAAAGGAAAAAAAGTGGTAGGATGGATTTCAGAATCGCGAACGATTTCTCTCGCAGTATCGGGGTGTCGTATACCGGTAGTACCCCGATAGTAGATCCGCTCGGCGGATCACTACGGGGCAGGGCGCTTGCGTGGGGATAGATTTGTTTTCGGGGTGGAGTATGACGGTAGTACGCCTGCTTTGGGAGCAGGTAGACCGAGTCCAATTCTCGGCACCCCGAAAACGGATCTATCAGGCAGTCTGGGAGACTGCGTGGTCACAAAGTGGAAGTAGACTGGGTTCAATTCCCAGCACCCCGAAATGAGCAAAATCAAAACTCCCCATACGGGGAGTTTATTTTTTGGAGCGGGTAGGGGGAGTTGAACCCCCATCCTGTCCTTGGCAAGGACATATAATAGCCGCTATACGATACCCGCGAAATCACGAAGCATGGATCACGTAACATGGAACATTCATTTAGGAGGTTTTTAACTTGAACGCATCGTGTTATTTGTCTCGTGATTCCCATTTTGCCACAAATGCTTCCGTAAATCAAGTTTCCACAATCCCTTTTCTTTCACGAAGGGAATTCCCTCCTTTTCAAGCATTGTCTTTTGCATTTCGGCGGTGTGGATATGACAGGTTGTTGAAATATGCCCTTTCGAATTCACCACCCTATGCCATGGGATACTTTTCAATAATTGAGGGTTGTGATCAAGTTGATGTAGTGCCCAACCAACCTGTTGTGCCGCCCTGGGGCTTCCACAAAGTGCGGCAACCAAACCATAACTTGCAACCTTCCCCCGTGGAATCTTTTTGACTACCCCATACACTCGTTCAAAAAAGTTCATAGGCTATACTGCAGGACGGCGAACGAACCGATAATACCACAGTTTCACAATTTCGGTTGACACAAAATAACACAGCACAAAAAACAAGGTAAACGCGACGTGATTGAGACGCGGCTCAACAAACTGGAATATTGATTGCCCGAATCCCAAAAAGGGGACGATCAGAGTAGCAGCCGCGGCAAGCACAGAAAGATATCCTAGATACAAACTGGGCTTAGGCGCTTTCCAAAAAGGAAGTCTCGTACGAAAGGAGTAAACCAGCGCGAGTTCTGTAAGAATACTTTCCATAAACCACATGGTGCGCAGGACGTCGGTCCCCATGCTTTTGAAAATGGCAAAAAACATAAAATCAAACGCCGTACTAACGAGTCCGATCACCGTCGTTATGAGCGCGATTTCTTTAAGATCGTATTTTTTCGGTCGCTTAAGTTCCTCAACCCCAACAGTATCTGTCGCAATCGCAACCATGGGTGAATCTGAGAGTAAATTTACAAGCAAGATTTGAATCGGCAGCATGGGAAGAAACGGCACCAACAATGAAACAATCGCGATCGCGTAAAAATTCCCAAAATTCGAAGCAAGCGTATTTTTAATATATTTCAGGGTATTGGCGAAAATTCTTCTTCCCTCTTCAATGCCCGAAATAACAGTGGTGAGTCCTTTATTCAAGAGCACAATATCAGCTGATTCCCGTGATATGTTTGTTGCCTCTGAAACCACAATCGAGACATGGGCGGCTTTTAACGCTGGCGCATCATTAAACCCTTCACCCAAAAAACCAACTGTTGCGCTTTGTTTTAAGAGTGAAATAATCGTATGTTTTTGTTCTGGCGACAACCGTGCAAACACGTGGTGAGTCGTGACGACCTTTTCTTGCGACGAAGCATCGAGTTTCATGAACGCATCCCCGGTAATAACCTGTTCGTGACTTGAAATCAACCCAATGCTTGCCGCGACCGAACCCGCGACCGAACCCGAGTCTCCGGTGAGAATTTTTATTTGGATCCCGAGATCTTTTGCCTTTTGGATTGAATCGCGCGCATCGGGTTTCAACGGATCAGCAAACGTCACAAATCCAAGCAGCGCCATGGACGTTTCGTCGGTGTGCGCGTAATGGCGATGTGTGCCCGTTTGGCGCCATGGTTTTTCCGCAACAGCAAGCACCCGGAAACCTTGAGCGCCGAGTCCCTGCGCGTACGCATTCCAGTGCATCCGCTCGGTCTCGCCAATACCACAACGACTCAGAATCGATTCCGGAGCTCCCCGAGCAATAATGAAACTCGTTTTTCCTTTTTCAACAAGTGCGCTATTTATTCTGCGTACCGGATCAAAGGGAATCTCGCTCATAATCTGGAAATCCATTGCGTCTGATCGAGTATCGCTCTTGGCGTAATTCCACAACGCCTGGTCAAACGGATCCCGAAAACGACGTTCGGTCGAACCACTCGCCTCACCACCATCAAACACTTCCCGTTCCGCGACTACAAGCGCATACAGAGCGGCCCGGTCCGCGCGCGGACCTTCAATCGATTTCACAGACAGCCGATTTTGCGTAATGGTTCCTGTTTTATCAGTGCATAAAATTTCAATGCTTCCCAAATCTTCAATCGCGGAAAGCCGCTTCACCACCACCTTTTGTTTAGCCAAATGCATTGCTCCAGCTGAAAGTGACATGGTCGTCACAAGCGGAAGTGCCTCAGGGATAACGGAAACCGCTAGCGCTATGGAAAACAACAAAATTTCGTTTATTCGTTCCAGTCCACCATTCATCGCTACATTCAGTACAAACACCACCAACAACGTAAGGAGCACCGTCCTCATGACAAACGCGGACAACAGCGTGATCCCTTTTTCAAATGCGCTCATGCGCTTGGTGTCCGCTGACAATGCTTGAATAGAACCGATTGCAGAATGTACACCCGTGCCAAATACAACCGCTTTTCCCTCACCGCGTCGCACATTCGTACCGGAAAACAACACGGATGTTGCTTCAAAATATCCTGCGGGAGTGTTCTCACAGGGGCGCATCGTTTTTTCAATCTCTTCTGATTCACCCGTCAAAGACGATTCGTCGATGAACAGCTCATGAGCCTCCAACACTCGCGAATCGGCAGGAACAACCAAACCGGGCTTCAACACAATAATATCTCCAGGAACAAGTGTGGACATTGCCACGCTCATTTCTTTTCCACCTCTCACAACATCCACCACCCCTTCCCAAAATTGATTGAGGTATTCCAACGCTCGTTCGCTTTTGCGTTCTTGAAAAAAACCAAGTACCGCGTTCAGCACGATAAAAAACAAAATGAACACCGCATCAGTAACCTCCCCAAGGGTCAGCGAAATCAGTGACGCGAACACGAGAAGATAAATAAAGCTGGACTTAAACTGACGAAGCAAAATCGCCAGGTCGCTCACGTGCTTATTTCGTAATTGATTGAGACCGCCGTTTTCCAATCGGTCGCGCGCTTCTTGAGCCGACAAACCCTTGCGAGATGTTTTCAACCGCTTCAAGGATTCGGCAACCGACAACACAGCGTATTGTTGATAGAGTGGAGTTTCGAGCATGAGGAAATCTTATTCCCAATCAGTATAACACATTCTCCGTTGTCATCCTGAGCCCGTCGAAGGACTTCCGAAACGTATCCACCCGCATTTACACGGTAGATGCGGGTTTTGCTTTAACCGGCATTTTGGGCGGTAATTGCCTGTTAGCAATTTTGTAGGGGCAGGTCGCGACCTGCCCCTACCGCGTACATTAGCCATTTTTTCATCTTTTCGACCCCTCTTGGTTTGACTTCTTCTGCTATACTCGGGCGTTCTCCACAGTAGTAGAAGCTTATCCGCTTCACTACGTGGCAGGCGATTCGCTCGACGAATTTGACCTGCTCGCGAACCTCGTCCTTGTGGCGAGCCGTGTCCGCCGAAGCTTTACGCGAAGGCGGAAAAGTTCTTTGAAAACTTGCTCCATTCTCGTTTCGATTCTGTCGAAGCGGGATTTCAGATAGATTTTTCTTCGTTAAATTCAAGTTGTCATTGCGAGCGTTTCGCGAAGCAATCCTACCTTAGTGGTATTCCGCTTTGGTAAGATCGCCGCGTCGCAAAGCCTCCTCGCGATGACAAAATTCGTTGTTTAACTTTTCCTCGGAAAGGAAAGCTTCATGAAAAACTTTCTCACTGTTCTCGCAATGCTGTTCCTGGGCTTGAGCGCCTCCCCGGTGCTCGCCCAAAAAAAACCGAAGGCTGTAATCGCGGGCGCCGATACGATTACGGCACAAAATTACAAAATTTCTCCCACTTGGGAAGGGTTCAAGGATGGGGAAGTAACCTTTCGTTTTTTCGCAGTTGGAAAAGACACCGTCCGGACGGGCGGTGGATTTTCGACAGCGGGCGCGGGGAACCTTGAGTTGTTTGTTTCAGATTTTGATTTGTTTTTAGACAGAGGTGAATGGACCTTTGTCTTTGTTGTAGAGAACAAAACCGCAAAGCAATTGGCGGTTGCAGTAAAAAATGTCTTTGTTCGTTCAATCAAGAAAAGATAACACAAACTCTTTTCGCTCTTTCCGCATTGTTTTAGGCTGGCCCGGGAATGAGAGCGCGCTTTTGGAGCACTCGTGACTCTCTTCCCAATTCCTGAGAAGATAACGGGAGTTCATAACTCTCCCTAACCCTCCCTTACCTTAAGGGAGGGAACAAGAAAGTTGTCCTTTGAGGAATTTAGAGATTCTCAATCAATACATCCACTGAAAGTTCAGCCTGGCGCAAAATATTTTTCAATGTTCCTTTTGGAAGATCACGATCGTGCACAGGAACCGTTACACGCCTCCAAGAATCCCTGATGTGTATCAATCGCGTGTGTGAACCTTTCTGATGGTCAATAATAAATCCGAGTCTCAAGAGGACTCAGATCAAATCTTTTGAAGTGACGGTTGGGAGCGGAGGTATGAGTTCTCAAACAGGAACACCAACGGCGATCGTCTCTTTGATCATTTCCATGAGTGGGTTTCCAGCGGCACAGTTTCATGACGTTTTAATGCGCTTTCCAAAACACACTCAATCGCCTCTTTTGCATTAGCTTTTGCTTCTTCCAATGTTTCGCCAAACGTGCAAATTTCCGGGATCGCCGGAACAATAACATTAAACCCGCCTTCCGGAAGAGGTTGAAGATATACACTATACTGGTGTGATGGAGCGTAATTCATAACCGAAGAATAACACGCTCCCAAAAGATTCGCAACCATCACATTATCTTCTTGAATCATTGTCCTTAAACAACGAAATTAATAATCTTATCCCGAACGAAGATGGTCTTTTTGGGACCGCTTGAGAGATAGCTAGATAACTTATGATCAGACTTCACAACGTTCACAACGGCTTCTTGGTTAGACCCTCGCGCAACGGAGACAGTCCCACGAAACTTCCCATTAAACTGAACCGAAACAGTCACCGTTTCATCCAATAATTTGGATTCATCGTACGTTGGCCACGGTTCGTTTACGATAAACCCTTTAACCCCTCCTCTCTCCTCCCCTTCGTAAGGGGAGGACAATTCTTCTGTCCCGCCCTTTTCAAGGGGGGGATTAAGGGGGGGTAGTTGATGCCAAAGTTCCTCAGCAATATGCGGAGCAAATGGAGAGAGGAGTTTCAACAGAATAACCTTTTCTTCAGGGCTCGGCGCTTCTTTCTCAAATTCATTCACCAAAATCATAAACTGACTGACGCAAGTATTAAACTTAAACTGTTCTATATCATCAGTCACTTTTTTGATGGTTTGATGAACAAGTGGCCGAACTTCTATTTTTTGACCTTCAGACCTTTGGACTTTCCGACTTTTTGACTTTTCCAGCACTACATTCCAAACCCTATCCAAAAATCTTCTCACGCCCACCATACTCTCTGTACTCCAGGCAACCGATCCTTCAAATGGTCCCATAAACATTTCATAGAGTCTCAGGGTATCGGCTCCATGTTGAACAACAACATCATCTGGATTGATCACATTTCCCCAGCGCTTACTCATCTTTCGTCCGTCCTCGGCAAGCACCATTCCAAGGTATTCCAGCCGCTTAAAGGGTTCTGGGTTGTGCGCGACGCCGATGTCAAACAAAAACTTGTGCCAGAACCGAGCATAAATCAAATGGCGTGTTGCATGGTCGCCCCCAACATAGACATCGACTGGGATCCATTGCTTCTCTTTCTCTGAGTCAATCATCGCGTTTGTATTGTTCGGATCAGCATACCGAAAGTAATACCAGCTTGACCCCGCCCATTGCGGCATGGTATTGGTTTCGCGCTTCGCTCTCCCACCACAGTTGGGACACTTCGTGTTCACCCACTTTTTGATGTTTGCAAGCGGCGATTCTCCGGTTCCCGTTGGCTCATAGCTTCTCACGTTTGGCAAGGTAACTGGCAACTCGTTTTCCGGGACAGCAACTGCTCCACATTTTTTGCAGTGTACGATTGGGATCGGCTCACCCCAGTATCGCTGTCGAGAGAAGACCCAATCTTTCAGACGGTATGTTGTTGCCTTTTTCCCAACCCCATTTGTCTCGAGCCACTCCGTTATTTTTTGTTTTGCTTCAAACGTTGATAAATTGTTTAAAAAATCCGAGTTTACAACTTTTCCGTCATCCGTGAACGACTCTTCTTTTTGAATAAATCGTTTTAAACCAACCACATTGTATTCATACGTATTCACTTTGAATGCCTCATCAGCTGTGAGCCATAATATCTCAAACTTCTCCTTCCCTTCAGCGTCCTGTTCAGCCTCTCCAACGATTTCAAGTAATACCGGTTGATCGACTCGATATCTCCACTCATTCTTATTATCGGCAAAAAAATGAGCTTCAAACTCACCTCCCAACCTCCTAACCGCTTTCACTTTCAACCCTGCCTCTTCCAAAACTTCTCTCTCGGACGCCTGCTCAGGCGTTTCTCCATCGTTAATCCCCCCGATAACTGGAGCTACCCAATTAAATTGTTTCCATTTTAAAAATAAAAATTTTCCATCTGATTTTCGTTGAATCACAGTTGAAATGGTTTTCCTAAAAATTTCACCATCGTGATGTTCACCAAACACGGGGATGACAACATGACGTATGGGAATCTGAAATTTCTTCGCAAATTCCCCATCTCGTTCATCATGCGCAGGAACAGCCATGATCGCACCGGTTCCATATCCTGAAACAACATAATTCGCAATCCACACGGGGATGCGTTCTTTGTTCGCTGGGTTTTCGGCATAGATCCCACTGAAAATCCCTGTTTTCTCAGCGGGCTCACCATAGCTTCTCGCTTTTTCTTCGGCTAATGTTTGTTCAATATACTGTTTCACATCATCGGAAGCCTGCCAGCCAACATCAATCCACTTCTTTGCGAGCTCTGCCGAGATCACTAAGAATGTCGCTCCAAACAACGTATCGGGACGAGTTGTGAATACCGTTACCTTGTGTTTTCCATCTTCTTGTCCGGGGATACCAAACAATGGAAAGGTGATTTCCGCACCCTCCGACCTCCCAATCCAATTCCGCTGCATCACTTTCACCGAATCTGGCCAGTCGAGCAGATCGAGGTCTTTGAGCATTCGATCGGCGTATTCGGTAATTTTGAGCACCCACTGACGCATGGGCTTCTTTTCAACGCCCGATCCGCACCGCTCACATTTCCCATTTTCCAAATCTTCGTTTGCAAGACCCGTTTTGCACGACGGACACCAGTTGATCGGCTCATTGGATTCATACGCTAATCCCTTCTTGAACAACTGCAAGAAAATCCACTGCGTCCATTTGTAATAATTTGGATCCGTGGTGTTAATCTCACGATTCCAATCATAATCAAATCCAATGAGAGAAAGTTGCTTCTTAAACTTTTTCACGTTCATCCTCACCGCAATATTCGGATTCGTCTTATTCTTGATCGCGTAATTTTCTGCAGGCAACCCAAACGCATCCCAACCCATGGGGTGCAGGACGTTAAAACCCTTCATGCGTTTGAAACGTGAAACAATATCGCTCGCGATATATCCTTTCGGGTGCCCAACATGAAGCGCTTCACCGGAAGGATAGGGAAACATGTCGAGGATGAAGTACTTTGGCTTGGAACTCGCATCCTGCGTACGATATACACCCGCTTGTTCCCACGCTTTTTGCCACTTCTTTTCAATTTTATTAGGGTTGTATTTTTTCATATCATGCATACCCCTCCCTTAAGGTAAGGGAGGCGTAAACGTCCCGATGGACGTTTACGGGAGAGTTATGCTTTTAACGCGTCAATGTTCGTCTGAGCAATAGAAGCAAGATATTCTCCTGTTCTACTCCATAACTCCCCTTAATCCCATCTTATCTTAAGAGGGGAAAATAATACCCTCATCCTAACTCTGATGGGTAAAAAAAGCAAAAAACGGTGTGTTCTAGCCACTCGTCACTAACAACGAACCACTGTCGTATTATCGTTGATACAAATAAATCGAAGGTCTGAGCCGAACCTCGTCAACCTTCGTTGGAGTCCACCCTTCAATGGGCCAGACAAACGAAACGACACGAGCCCCGGGCTTGAGCTCTTGTTCAAGCTTTGCCTTCATCCGCTGATAAATTTTTGGTGTGAGAAAAAAATAAACCACATCCGCGTGAGACAGGTTAACGTTCCAAAAATTTTGAAGTTTGACCACGCACCGACGATCGTGTCTCAGGGAAAACCGTAGACGTGCCACGATATACGGAATAAGGGATATTTCGTACCCGAGAAAAAACGCGTTCACCCCATTAGCAAGCGCGGAGATTACCCTTCCG
>CAYYDP010000034.1:0-13419 GCA_964470645.1 uncultured Gammaproteobacteria bacterium | reverse complement strand
GCGGGAGTTGAACCCGCGACCTAGGGCTTATGAGTCCCTCGCTCTAACCAACTGAGCTACCCAGCCTCAGGAACAGTTAGATTATAGCTAAAACAAGACAAAAAGCAACCCTAGGAATACACAGAACGTTATGGTACTTCAATTGTTTGTACGACAACATCTTTCATGGGGTGATCGTTTCCATTCCGCTCAACGCGGGAAATCGCCTCAACAACATCCAATCCAGAAACCACGCGACCAAAGTTGGTGTGCTTTCCATCAAGCCAGGGCGTGCTTTCCGCAGTAACAATGAAAAATTGACTCCCATTGGTGTTCGGTCCTGCGTTGGCCATGGCAAGTGATCCTTTCACGAGCTTATGCTGATTAAACTCATCTTCAAACGCGTATCCTGGACCTCCCCTGCCGTCGTTTGACCAATCATCGTCTTTGGAGTTCGGATCGCCTCCCTGGATCATGAAATCAGGAATCACGCGATGAAACGCTGTCCCATCATAAAATCCTTCTCGAGTAAGCTTCAGAAAATTAGCGACTGTCTTCGGGGCATCTTGCTCGAACAATTCAAGAACAATATCGCCCATTGAGGTTTTGAGCGTGACGCGGGGAAGTGACAGTGATTCTTGGGAGGAGTTTTCGAGGTCCACCAACGTTGATGATGGGGTTGTTGTCGAGAGCAGAGCGGGTTCGTTGTTCGTCTGCGAATCTGTGTCGGTTGCCAAATATTTTTCAAGGCTCGAGTCATAATCAATCGGAATAGAACCAGCGGGTGTGGCAACCTCAAACTCCTCTACTCGGTTACTGCGTTCATACCAATATCCGACTCCGATGAGTATTACAACTGCGATGAGAACGGGAATATAGTTGTTCATAACAATAGTGGTTAGTGAGTAGTTGTTAGTGGTTAGTAAATACAGTTTCAATTTGTAACTATTCACTACCCACTAGGCACCAATCACTGCAATATCTTATCACATTCCTTTATGGATGTGAAATGATTCGTTTGCCTGGGGAACCACGACATTCATGCGGGGCAACTCCCGATTCAACGTCTCCCGAAGTTCGTGGGCCTGCGATTCTTCACCATGCACCAAAAAACATTGACGAATCCCCTTCACTCCTTTTGCAAACGCCAAAAGTTCGTTACGGTCCGCGTGCGCGGAGAGTTCGCTTAGCGTCACAATCTTTGCGCGAACATCGACACGCTCGTCGTGAATCGTAACCTCACGATCACCCTCAACGAGACGGCGACCCAACGTATGCTCCGCTTGATACCCTGTGAGCACAACGATGGTGTTCTGACGCGAAAGCGAATGCTTCAAATGGTGCAACACTCTCCCACCTTCGCACATTCCAGACGCTGAAACGATCATCAATGGCCCAGAGGCGGTGTTCAGCTGCTTGGAATGCTCCATAGTCGCAACATACTGCAGGTTGCGAAATGCCAATGGCGCCTCGCCCCTACTCCCGAACCGGGTCCACGTGTCGTCATCGTAATCTTCCGGATGGCGTTTGAATACTTCGGTGAGATTTCCCGCGAGCGGACTATCAACATAAATGGGAATACGTGGAATCTTCCCAGCGTCTGTGAGTTCATGGAGCAAATATACGAGCTCCTGTGTTCTTCCAAGCGAAAACGCCGGAACGATAATTTTGGATCTTTGTTTCATCGCATGATTCACAATCTCAATCAGCTGTTCCGAGGCGTCCTCAACTGTTTTATGCACCCTTCCCCCGTACGTACTTTCCATTATGAGTACCGAGGCGTCCTCAACGGGAATCTCGGGATCGCGGATAAGCGGAGTATGTGGTCTCCCAAGATCACCGGTAAACACCAGCCGGTGGAATTCTCCTTCTTCTTCTCCTTCAAGCACTGTAATGGCAGACCCTAAGATGTGACCCGCGTCATACATTTTGAGCCGAACCTTGGGAGAAAGAGATGTCCACGTCCCTCCGCTTTCGCGGGCATAAGGCACGACCAACATCCGTTGCATTACCGGGGGAACATCGCTTGGAAAATAATTCGGTTTTTGAAGTTCGGGAGGCAGTGTAACCCCATGCTCCTCAAGATACTCAATGTCAGCGATTTGAATATGAGCAGAATCTTTTAAAATCCACTCAGTAATGTCTCGAGTCGCTGATGTCGTGTAAATGGAACCAGAAAATCCTTCCCGAACCAAAATCGGCAGCATGCCGCAATGATCCGCATGGGCGTGAGAAAGCACACATACATCAATGATTTTGGGATCAAACGGTAATCTGGAATTTGCCTTGTGCGCTTCCAGCCGGTGTCCCTGGAACAATCCGCAATCCAACAAAATCCTCATCCCACCGAGTTCAACTAAATGCTTGGAGCCAGTTACCCCACCTGCTCCGCCGTAAAACGTAATAGTCATAACGCTAAATACAAATTCCAAATTACAAAACCCAAATTACAAATAAATAACAAGTCCTAGATCCAAAGTTCAAAACCTTTCGTTCTTTTTGCTTTGGTTTTCTCATTTCATGACTGTTTATGATTTGGTGCTTGTGGTTTGGGATTTCCTCGACTTTGTCGAGGTTAGTATACCAAAAACCTTCCGAATCAGAAAATACGAAATCTGACAAAAACAAAACCCCGTGGTCTGATTGAATTCCTTTCAATCAAAAAATATTGATTTTTATTCAATAACTGATATGCTTATCCTCGTATGCAACTTACGAAAAGTCAGCAAACAATGATAGACAACATCTCAACACGCAACCACCTTGCGTTCATGATTGCGTTTGGTTCCCGAATTTCCGGCAAGACTCACGCCGAAAGCGACATTGATATTGGCATCATCCCCAAAGACCCGGTCAGCTCATACAACCTCCTTCTGAACGTTCAAAGCGAACTCAAAAGCGTATTTCCCGGTGAGCCCATTGATGTCCGTTACCTCACCAACACAACGCCATTGTTTTTTTTTGAGGCTGTCTATAAAGGCAAGCTTCTATTTGGCGACAGGTACGCCTACGCGAAGCTCTGCGCAAAAGCCTTCAAAGAATACGCGGACACGCAGAAACTGCGTGATCTTCAATGTGCGATGATTCAAGATAAACAACGAATATTTATGAAAGCGACTCTATGATCAACCGCGAATTCATCAGCGATAGCATCGCCGGAATTCAAGAACGGCTCCAAGACGTTACATCATTCAAAAAGTACCCGCTCCAAGAGATTGTAGGCGATTTTCATTTATACGCGAGCCTTCGATATGCGTTTATTGAATTAATCGAACGGGCGATCGATATTAACCAGCACCTGATCAAAGAACTCGGTGGATCCATCCCGAAAGATTATGCCGATACGTTCATTGTCTTGGGCAAACTCAATATCTTGCATGAATCATTTGCCAAAGAAATTTCCAAAAGCGCGGGTTTGAGAAACATCGTCGTACACGAATACCGCGACGTTGACGATGAAACACTGTATAACTCCATCGACATCGCGCTCGATCAGTATCCCCGCTATTGCCAAGCCGTCCTTGATTTTCTGAAAACAACCCAAGTTGTTGAATAATATTCAGAAAAAACAAAACCCCGCGACGTGATTGAATTCCTGTTCAAGCCAACGGGGTGTAACATTCGGAAACCAGGCGCATGCTTTTCTCGCACCCGATTCCGAAAAGATACAATCATCGTTTCACCCGCGCGTCCTGTACGGGTGGGTGGGTTGAAAAAACGTTCGCACGCGTCATCTCTGGTAGAGACACGAGATCTCGTGTCTCTACGAAATGACGAAAGACAAAATCAAGTTTGCGGGGGTTTTTCTTCACTTTTTCCGCTCGTTAAAAACTTTTGCAGACCCTGTGTGAGCGGAGCCATCAGGGTTGTCAACTCCGCCGGGAGCACAAACTTCGTGCCCGGCGATTTTTCGATTGCTTCGGCGAACCGAATCGCCGCCCCCACCGGACCGGCGTCCAGGTATGGCTTAATTTCAGCCGCAACCTCCGCCTCCCTGGCCTTGGCCAGTTCCATCTTGCCACGCGCCTCCATCTGCTGCTTCCAGGTTTGCTTGGCACGCTCAAGCATTCCCGGATCGGTCGGCTCCACCGACACGATCTGGATTGGAAACAACTTGGCGCCTACTTTTTCCATAACCTGCAAAACTCGTTCTGAGCCTTGCTGGTATTCTTTATCAACAAGTTTTTGCAGTTCATGGGCGGTCGATTTCTTGCTGGTTGAATCGACTTCTTCCAGCTTCAAGCCGAAGATGCTGGCGAAATCAACATCTTCAACCAATTGACGAATGAAAGATTTCGCATCATCAAAAATCATCCCGAACGGGTCCGCGTTTTGAATAAAAAACACAATCGGTCTGATGATCTGATAATGCAATAAAGCGGTTATGTCCACCTGCAACTGTCCAGCCGACGTTTCAAGGTGAGAAAGCGACAATGGAACACGTTGTCTTGAAAGTGGAATGTCTTTACTTTCGATCCACTCCAAAACAACGCTTCTATTTTCATCTTTCGCAACCGCAATCTTTCCAGTTCTCAATTTTGCGAGTCCGGGAATTCCGCTTAATCTAATCGAGCGTGTGCCAGAAATCACCAGAACGAGCCGCTGAAAAAAACTCGGCTCGTTTTGATGGCGGCGAACAACCTCTCCCTCATCGTTTAACATCAACGACGGGGGCAGGAGAACCCGCTTGAGCTGCCCGCGAACGAAAACCATCAACAAACTGTTTTCTTTCGGGACTGCAAACGGCGCAACATTTTTTAACGCCATTGCGTTTACCGCAATATAAAAAAGAAAATCCACAACAAAGCCAATGAGAAATCCCCAGTTTCCCCAGATCGCCCCGACGACCAGCGGAATGGTCAAATACATCGTGACCATAAAAGCCGCAAGTCCAAAATCATACTCGCGGCATTCGACCCGTGTAGTCGCGCGGGCCTCGGGTTGTTCTGCCATGGTAAACATCTCACACCTTCCTTTTTTGGTTGAAAAACTTTTTGCGCCGAGGGAAAATTCGGCGCGGTTGTTTGTTAATCGTCATCTCGAGCGAACCCCGCACTGTGCGGGGGAAAGTCGAGAGATCTCATCATACGTATGTAACGCAACGTATGAGATTTCTCCACTCACCTCACGGCTCGGTCGAAATGACGATCTTTTTATTTTTTGTTTTTGGATCCCGTGTCAAAGCACGGGATGACCCCAGTAGTAGACGCTTACACGCGTCACTACGGGGCAGGAAAAAGAATGGCGCGGTTTTTTGATTTAGTCAGCAAACTGTAAAAACAAAATCAATGTGTTACAATAATTTTGTTATGGGGGTGGCTCGGTGCGGGCTCTGGCTTCTCATCCAAGGGTCCGGGGGTTCAATTCCCCTCACCTCCATGACAAAAATGATCTCATATTTACAAAGTGAGTTGCACATAATTCGCTTGACGACACCTAAAACATCTGCTATCCTTAGATTAAGGATGAGAAGCCAGAGTTATGCACTAAGTTGCGACTCTCGAAATCCGCTTTCCAAAAGGAAGCGGTTTTCGTTTTCATGTTTACAATTCGCCGACTAAATCGATTGTAAGACTATTTCATGTCATTACGAGGTTTTACGAAGCAATCTTACCTTGACGGTATTCCGCTTTGGTAAGATCACCACGCCGTCCCAACATCGGATGTCGGGGCTCCTCGTGATGACAATCTGTTACGACGATTGAGTTGTCAAAGAACGGTTTAACCGCCACACGGGCGGGATTCACGTTTTTGAAAACGTAAACGTCCTAGTGTACCAGAAGAAGAAGAAGAAGAAGTCAATGGTCAAACCCAAAAGAATGGCTAACGTACGCAGTAGGGGCCGGTCGCGAGCGGCCCCTACAAAGTCCTAAACCGGCGCAAAACCCAAATCGTTGGGTTTTTGCTGCCCATTTTGCCGGTTAAACAAAAAGAGACGTCTGACGCCTCTCATTCAAACCCCTCTTTCATTCTCCCACAACGTTGCGGGGAGAATGACAAAATTATCGTTGATGTTTATTTGAAGTCTTTTTTGCCTTTCCACCACCAATAATCTCAAGTTTGCCACCCGCTTTCTCGATCGCCGCTTTCGCTGACTCACTCGCTCCGGCAGTTTTAACCGTTAACGCCTTTGAAATGGTCCCGGTTCCCAACACTTTATACGGGGCGATTTCTCGAAGCAATCCTTTCGCATGAAGCGATTTGCTGGTAACAACATCACCGACCTGAAATCGCTTTTCCAAATTTTCAAGCGTTACGGTCGCAACTTTCGGGTATCGAGAACGAAACCCTCCCTGTTTTGGAATCGCCATCAAAGTTTTTCTGAGCCCCTTCATTGCCAAACGCTTTCTACCGCCTGATCGGGCCCTCTGACCCTTGGTCCCTTTGCCAGATGTCGTTCCGCGCTTCCCACCACGACCAACACGACGCTTAACATGCCGCGAACCAGGAGCAGGTTGAATTGTGTGCAAAGATAATATGGACATAATTGCATGAATGCGAGTTACGAATCAGGAATTACGAATCATGAATAAATCAAAAATCAAAATTCAAATCTCGAAATGATAATTGCATAATGCAAAATAATTCTGTTTTTTTGAATTTACCATTTTCATTTTCATTTTTGAGATTTGATGTTTGCATTAATCTTGACTCATGATTCTTGCTTCATAATTCAAGATTTCTTTACTTTTTCTTTTCTCAACGACTTGAGTGCTTCAAACGTCGCTCGAACGTTGTTTAGTTTATTTTTCGAACCCAACATCTTGGTCACAATACTTCCAATCCCAGAAACCTCAAGCACAAGTCGTACAGACCCACCTGCAATAATTCCAGAACCAATGGGCGCAGGTTTGAGCAATACTTTTGCTGAGCCAAATTTCATAGAAACAGGATGTGGGATGGTCTCACGGAACATTGGTATATGAATCATGTTCTTTTCAGCACTTCGAACGGCCTTATTCATTGCAACCGAGACATCATTTCCTTTCCCAATGCCATACCCAACACGACCAGCGTGATCACCCATCACAATGAGGGCTCGAAATCGCATACGTTTTCCCCCAGCAACCACACGGGTCACACGAGCAATTTCAACGGTGCGCTGATCAAACTCCGGTTTCTCACGGGTCTGTGAATCATCTGATCGTTGTCTTCGTTGTCTTTGTACCATAATGCTTGTAGCTTGTAGCTTGTAGCTTGTAGCCTAAATCTTTTATAACACTAATGTAAGTTTCAAATCTTCGGTTACAGGTTTCAAGTTACAAGTTTCACGATTAAAACTTGAGCCCTCCCTCGCGCGCGCCTTCCGCAATTGCTTTCACGCGACCATGATATTGGAACCCGCTCCGATCAAACACCACCTCGGTAATTCCAGCGGCTTTTGCTTTTTCAGCAATACGTTTTCCAAGATCCTTGGCCTTTGTAACCCCAGCTCGTACACCCTTCCCCAATTCTCTGCTATGGACGCTCACCAACGTCTTTCCCAGCGTATCATCAACAACCTGAACATACAAGTGTTGGTTGCTCCGATAAACCGTCAACCGAGGGCGCGCCGCAGTGCCCGAAAGACGAGAGCGAACCCTGCCCCTCCGTCGCTCGAATAACTCCTTTTTGTTCTTTGGATTGCTCATAAATTAATAAAATTCCAAATTACAAATCCCAAGTTCCAAATAAATATCAAATACCAAATTCAAAGTTCCAAACATGCGATTTAATTGGTTTTTTTTGGATTTTGATCATTTTTTGGGATTTGGTGCTTGTGTTTTGGGATTTCCCCGACTTTGTCGGGGCTATCCTGCTCCCGCTTTCACCTGCTTCCCGGCTTTGCGTCTAATCACCTCCGTGTTGTATTTAATTCCTGTCCCTTTATACGGCTCGGGCTTCCGGAGCTTCCTTATTTGCGCGGCAATCTCACCTACCAGCTGCTTATCTGCCCCCGTCAAGGTAATCACATTTTTTTCAACCGAAACCTTCAGGGTTGAAGGAACAACAAACTCAACCGGGTGCGAATATCCAAGCGACATGGTGAGTTTCTGCCCCGAGACCGCGACTTTAAACCCAACTCCGTTTACCTCCAAGACCTTGCTAAACCCACGAGAAGCGCCTTCAACCGCGTTAAGTATGAGGCGGTACATTGTCCCTAACAACGCCTTGTCGTTCTTTTTGAGTTCTCGCTTCGCCACAATCTTCACATTGGCACCTTCAATGGCAACATCAAGCAGCGTTGAAATTGGAACTTCAACTTCACCGAGCGGTCCGCGCGCACTGAATTTGCCGTCACGAATCGCAGCTGTTACGCCCGAAGGTATTACTAATGGTTTTTTGATTAAACGACTCATAACAATACAAGCGTAGAGCGATTAGCGGTTAGCGTTCAGGTGATTAAGAAACCATTTGTATCCTAACACCCTAAACGCTTTACGCTAAACGCTGTATTAGTAAATTTCGCATAGCACTTCCCCTCCCAAACCTTTTTTCCTTGCTTCACTATTGGTCATGATTCCTTGAGAGGTTGAAATGATTGAAAAACCGAATCCGAACCTAACCGTCTCTAATTCATCCCTGCCCACATATACCCGTAATCCAGGACGTGAAACGCGCTTCAATGACTGCAACACCGGGTCGTCGCCAACATATCGGAGCCTGATTGAAAATGAATTCACTCCCGTCTTCCCAGACTTCTTTTCAGATTTGTATTCAACGACGCGCTCAACCATACCCATCCGTTCGAGCACTTTTGCAATTTCCAACTTCACCTTTGAAAATGGAATATCAACATCCGCCTTCCTTGCCAACTGGGCGTTTCTGATTCTTGTTAACATGTCTGCAATTTGATCGGTCATCATATTTCATGGATCACGTATCATGGATCACGTATCAAAAGTATTAATTAATTCTACGTTAGTGTATGTTCCATGCTATGTGTTACGTGTTATGTGAATTTCACCAGCTCGATTTTTTTACTCCTGGAATCTCACCTTTATTTGCTAACTCTCGGAAACAAATACGACAAATCTCAAAATCCCTCATAAACGCCCGCTTCCTGCCGCAACGCCAACATCGACGAACCACTCGAGTTGAAAATTTCGGTTTTCGAATTGATTTCAGTTTTTGCGCTTTCGTAGCCATAATTGAATCATGGATCACGTATCTTGAATCATGGATCAAATGATTATTTTCTTAGTGTTTGTTCCATGCTCCATGTTCCATGTTACGTGTCTAAGTTTCTCTAAACGGGAATCCCATCGCCCGGAATAACGCAAGACCTTTTTCTTTCGTTCCGGCGTTTGTAGCAATGACAACCTGCAGCCCGTGCACTCGTTCCACTTCATCAATCCTGATTTCTGGAAAACCCAAATGTTCCCTAAATCCAACACTTGCGCTGCCATGAGCATCAACAATCGTCTGCGGAACCCCCCGAAAATCACGCACCCGGGGAAACGCGAACGCGATCAGCTTTTCAAGAAAGTCATACATTCGGGCGCCCCGAAGTGTTACCGCAACCCCAACATCCTGCCCCTCCCTGATCTTAAAAGCCGAAATCGATTTCCGCGCTTTGGTCACCACGGGTTTTTGTCCTGTGATACGGGTCAACGTCTTTATAATCACATCTTTCATCTGATCATCAGTTTTACCGCGGTTCAACCCGCTTGCAACCACAATTTTCAAAACACGCGGAACAGCCATTACATTCGCAATGCCTAATTCTTCTTTTAGCCTCGGAGCTATCTCTTTTGTATATCGTTCACGTAACGTCATAGTCCAAAATTCCAAATTACAAATCCCAATTTCCAAATAAATTCCAATGACCAAAAACCAAAACACTGAGACAAAGTTGTTTAAAATTTTGAATTTGTGATTTGTGATTTATTAGTGGTTTGGTTCTAGGAATTTGGGATATCATACTAATGAATGATAGCAAATCATAAATTGTCTCAACTATTTGTCACCTTCTGTTACCGATCCCATTCGGGCACTCTTGCCACATGACGGACACACAACCATTACCTTCGATTGATCAATCATTCCGGGAAACTCAACGCGCTGACCCTTCTCACCCTGACGCTTTGGTTTTGTGTGTTTCACGCGAATATTCAAACCTTCCACCGATACTTTCCCTGCCTTTGGGTCCACGCGCAAAACCTTACCGGTCTTTCCCGCGTCTTTTCCAGATAACATTTTTATATTGTCGCCTTTTTTAATTCTCATAGGGTTCAAGGTTCAGGATTCAAGGTTCAGGAATTTTGCATTAACTGTACCCTGGTCACTGAACGCTATACGCTTCTTAAACTACTTCTTCCGCCAGTGAAATGATCTTCATGAAACCTTTTTCCCGAAGTTCTCTCGGGACTGGTCCGAACACGCGAGAACCTTTGGGATCTTTTGTTTTCTTATCAATCAGAATACCCGCGTTATCGTCAAACCGAATATACGTTCCATCAACACGTCGGAACTCTTTCTTGGTTCGCACGATCACCGCAATGCCAACTTCCCCCTTCTTCACCTGCATGTGAGGAAGTGCTTCTTTTACCACCACGGTCGCCAGATCTCCCACCTTGCCGTAACGCTTTTTATACCCTCCGTGGACTCGGATCACCTGCATACTTTTGGCACCAGAATTATCTGCCGATTGTAATATTGTTCTAAATTGAATCATACAAACTAGGATTCAGCGTATAGCGGTTAGCGTTTAGGGAATTCAAATTTACATTGTGCGTTGTATTTCCCTGACCCCTGAACGCTGGACGCTAAACGCTGTATATCAATCTCCACCTCTTTTCTTTTGAAATCGGGCGACATTCAACAAAGGTAACCTTTTGACCCACGCGCGCAACCCCTTTTTCATCATGAACCTTATATCTCCGGGCAACCGTATATCGTTTGTGATATTTGGGATGCACACGCACCGATTTAACCACAACCACTGCGGTTTTGGCCATTTTTGTTGATACCACTGTTCCTTCAAAAGTTCGAGTATTCATAAATCATGGACCACGTATCATGGATCAAATACTTCTTTCTGTTGCTCCATGTTCCATGGTACGTGTTACGTGACTATACCTTACGTTTTTGTCTCATCACCGTCAATATCCTTGCAATCAACACCTTCACCGGCTTTATTGATGAAACCGTTTTCAATTCATTCGACCGGATTTTTGTTTTTATATGAAACAGCTCACGCCGGGTGTCCTCCAACAATTTTGTGAGTTCTTCCAGGCCCATCTCTAGTAATTCTTTCATTGATTTCATAGTTTAGAAATTAGGTTTTAAGGATTAGGTTCTTGGCTTCTAACTTCCGAGCTACAACCTAATGCCTACAGCCTAGTGCCGTTACAATTTAATTCTGCAATATCGTACTATCGAACGTATATTGTTTTTCTTGTTATTCAATCGTTTTGCGTGTTGCAAAACTTAATTGTAACGGTACTAGTTTGTAAATACTTCTCTCTGCACAAATTTCGTCTTTACCGGCAATTTGTGGCCCGCTGACCGCATCGCCTCCCGAGCGTCGCTTTCAGAAATTCCATCCATTTCGAATAATATCATCCCCGGGACAACAGCGCGAACATAATGATCCACTGCTCCCTTACCGCTTCCCATGACCGACTGGTCCCCCTTTTTCGTGACTGGTTTATCGGGAAAAACCCGAATCCATATCCTTCCTGTCTTCTTGGTGTATCGCGTTAATACCCTTCGCGTTGCCTCAATCTGACGAGAGGTAACCCACGACTCCGAGAGCGCCTTCAAACCGTATTGCCCAAACGCGAGTGTTGTTGAACGCGTAGCAATACGAGTGGTTGAACCCGCGATCTTATGCCATTTTCTGTGCTTAACTTTTTTTGGAATAAGCATATCAATCAATGGTAAAGTGTAATCAGTGAACGGTAGCTAGTAATTAACAACCTTGGAATTTTTACTCTTTACGAATTACTGTTTACGCCTTACGTTTTATACCCGTCGTCTTACAAATCGTCTTGGTTTTTCCTTTGTCTGCTCTTCTGGTTCCGCTTCCTGCAGGACCGCTTTTTTCATCCCCCTCCCCCTCTGCTGGAACACTTCGCCCTTATAGATCCAAACCTTAATTCCAACAGCCCCATAGGTGGTAAACGCCGCTGTTCGTGAATAATCAATATCAGCCCGAAGCGTGTGAAGAGGAACGGTTCCCTCCATAAATCGTTCTCGTCGAGAAATCTCAGCACCGTCAAGGCGTCCTGAAACAACAATTTTTGCTCCCTTCGCGCCTGCACGGATGACTGACTCCAACGCACGCTTGGTCGCTCTTCGGAATGGAATGCGCCGCTCAATATCACCCGCGATACCCTGCGCGACCAACGAAGCGGAACATTTTTGATTATCAACCTCTTTAATATTCAGCTTCACATTGGCTTTTTCGTCATTAAGTACATCGTGTTTTACGGCTTTGATCAATTCTTCGATCCCCGAACCGCCGCGGCCAATAATCACCCCAGGTTTTGATGTGTAAATAGTGACAACCAGATCATGTGTTGTTCGTTCAATTTCAATATTGGCAACACCAGCCTCTTTTAATCTCCGAGTTAAAAATTTTCTCAACATAACGTCCTCCCTCAATACGCGGGGAATGTGTTTTTTGTTCGCGAACCACATCGAGTGCCAACTCGTCGTCGTTCCTATTCTAAAAATTTTTGGATGGACTTTTGAACCCATAAAAATAAAATTCCAAATTACAAATCACAAATTCCAAATAAATTCCAATTTCCAAAATCCAAAACACCGAGACCGCATTGTTTGAGGTTTTGAATTTGAGATTTGTGATTTATTTGGGATTTGGTGCTTGGATTTTGTGATTTCATACTTTTTCTTCAGCTTTATCTTTTTTCATTTCTTTCACAATCTTTTTTTCCTCTGTTGGCTTCACTCCCAGCGTAATCGTCACATGGCATGATCGCTTTTTAATCTCTGTCGCCCTGCCGTGAGCTTTGGGCATAAACCGTTTCAACGCTGGCCCTTCATCGACACGCACCTGTTTCACAAACAACCGGTCTTCAGAAATGGTTAGGTTGTGCTTCGCGTTGGCAACAGCTGAATTGAGCAATTTCAGAAGCGGCACTGTTGACCGTTTGCTCAAAACCGCAAGTTCCGCACGGGCATGACGGATATCCAACCCGCGAAGTACGTTTCCCACGAGCCTTACTTTTCTTGGCCCCTGACGGAGAAAACGCAGAACAGCACGAACTTCACGAACAGCGTTCTTTTTTGAGTCAGTCTTCTTCTGATCATCACTCGATTGTCTCGATGTTGCTTTTTTATTTGCCATACTTCATGGATCATGGATCAACTATGTTTCAAACCTCTTGTTCCATGCTCCAAATGCCATGTTATATGATTTATTTTTTTCCTCCCGCAGGCGCTGCCGTTACCGCTTTCGCTGATTCAGCCGCTTTTGCTTGGGCTGCCATT
>CAYYDP010000033.1:0-13840 GCA_964470645.1 uncultured Gammaproteobacteria bacterium | reverse complement strand
TTCGTTAAATGATACATGTTTAATACCTGATACAGCAAATCCTGGAACATATAAACTAGCGTATTAATGTTTGTGTATCATTTGAGTACTGCGTTCTTCACCAACAATCGAAATGGGAAATAAAGAGAAAATTGTTGAGGTACTTTCCCCTCTTAAGATAAGAGGGGATGAAAGGGGGGTTATGAAGTGTGGAACGGCAAATGTTAATGATCGATAAAGTAACATTGAGTGCGTTGAAGGCATAACTCCTCCTAGCCTCCTCTTACCTTAAGAGGAGGAAAAAGGACGGAAGATTGCTTCGCCAAGCCTCGCAATGACAGATTACTTAGAAATTAGGAATTAGAAATTGGTTTCATCTATACTCTTCACCAAAAACCGAATCATATTTTTTTGACGTATTGGTATGAACATGATATAGTCGCCATATATGACCTATCTTCCTCTCACCATCAAAGAGCGAACATTGACGCTCCCCCGCGAGTGGGCGGAAGCGTTTCGATCCGATGACGTCGTCGCCATTATGTTTGGTGATACACTTGTTGTTCGTCCAGTTCATACCGTGACGTATGAGTCGGATGCGGAAGAACGGGCGTTGGAAGCTGTCGCTGAGTTTGAGCGTGAGCGAGATGCGGGGTTGCTTCGAACGTTGGGCAACAAGGGATTTTTAGAACTTCGTGATGAGGCAAAACAACTTGATCAAGTAGTCAATGCAAAAAGTGAGTAATGTATGGAGATTGCGTATTCTAGTCGCTTCATTCGGTCGTTGGGTAAGCTCCCGATCGAAATCCAACAAGAGTTTGAAGAACGTATGAATCTCTTTAGGCTTGATCCGTTTGATCCAAAACTCTCGACGCACAAACTGGGCGGAAGGCTCTCTGGATTTTGGTCGTTCTCTGTCACACACAGTCATCGGGTGTTGTTTACATTCGTATCAGGAACAGCCGAGTTTGTTGATATTGGCGATCATCGTGTATATCGTTGACTATGCTCTTCACCAAAAATCGAATCATTTTTATCGTTTTGATCCTATTTTTTCTCGGCGCAATGGCGCTGGTGGTTGTGTATTTTTTGAAACCCGCAGTGGAGATTCAGCCCCAGATGAACGAAAACATGAACACCCCAGGGGCTATTGGCGGTCTTCCTGGAACCGGTGCTGGGTTTAACGCGAACCGACAGACGGGTGGAGGTAGGGGGTTCTTGCCCAATGTGAACGGTGTTTTTGGCGGGGATACCGGTGAGATTCCGGTTGATACGGTTGCAAATGGTGGTAAAACACTTGTATCTCCGGTAACCAAAGATTCGGTCAGGTCATACACGGGAAACTCAACTTCTGGGTTTTCGTACTACGAGCCTAATACCGGTGTATTGTACCGGATGACATCGGGCGGTGAGCGGGTTGAACTTATTCGCGACCGGTTTCCTTCAGCAGAGCGGGTCGTTTGGGACAAATCAGGAGATCGAGCTCTTTTGAGTTTTCCTGATGGAACGGGTGTAATGGTTGATTTTGTAACGAATGAACGCGTCAGTCTTCCGCGGGGAGGACAAGATTTCGTGTTTCAAGGGGATTCGGACAATGTCGTGTTCAATTTTGTTTCCCCAGATCCCGAGCGCAGTTTCTTGGTGATGGGTACTCCGGATGGTTCCGAGGCGCGTGCCATTGAGCCGATTGGAGATCAAGCGGATCGCGTTCAGCCTACGTATTCTCCGGATGGAAGCGTGGTGGGGTTGTACAGGAAATCGGCAGGCGTTTCATCAGAAGAGATTATTTTTATCGGACAACAAGATGAAAATTTCAAATCGATGGTAGTGCAGGGTATTGGGTTTAAGGGCGAGTGGACGCCCGATGGACAGAGGCTGTTGTATAGCGTGAGCACGCCGGAAAATAATTACAACCCGACGTTGTGGATTGTTGATGCTCGAGGGGACTCGATTGGTCTCAACAATACCCCATTGGGGCTATCCACCTCGATTGATTCGTGCGCTATGAACCCGGACGGCACAAAGGCGTATTGTTCCGTTCAGGACAGTCTTCCTCCCGGGACGGGATTGTATCCTGAGCTTTTTAACCCGCGGGAAGCGAGTATCTATGAGGTAAATCTGGAAACCGGATCAACCCAGCTTGTTGCTGAGCCTGTTACGGAAGATGGGAGAAGGATCCCGGTTGAACAACTATCGCTTTCTCCTGATGGATCCGAATTGTATTTTGTGGATGGAAGCGTTGGGAAGGTGATGAAGATCCAATTGAGATAAATTCGAAACACGAAACACGAAGTTCTAAAAAGAATGCAAAAATCAAATCTCAAAAATCAGAATGAACATGTAAAATATAAAATGTTGAATTAGCATTTATCATTTTGATGTTTGACTTTTGAATTTTGATTCATGTTGTTATTGTTTCGAATTTCGATACTCGAATTTCGGATTTACATTGAGGTATGTCCCCTGACCGCAGCTACATTATGAGCTTTTCGTTTCTGGTGTTGTTTGCGTTTTTTGTTTTGTTGTGGATGTTGAGGAGTTTTGCGCCGTCTTCTGAAGTAGCCAACCAGGAACAGCCCTTGCTTGATCCCGCAACGTCTGTAGCCGATCCGTTCATCACTTCGGGCGATGTCTTTCAAGTTCCCGAGGTATTAGCCAGCGATCCCATGATTGGCTCCCCGGATGCTCGTGTTACTCTCATCCAGTTTTCGGATTTTGAGTGCCCATTTTGTCGCGAGGCACATAATGTCGTAATGGAAGTACAGAAGGCATACGCAGATGACATGCGTGTTGTTTGGAAGGATTTTCCCCTGCCTCAACACGAACGCGCTCGCGCACTTGCGTTTGCGGCTCGTTGCGCTGAGGAACAGGGGAAGTTTTGGGAGTTTGCAAACGCAGCATTTCAGTCCGCAATTGAGACTCAGATCCCGGATAGTGAATTATTGAAAGGCGGCGAGTCGATTGACGTTGCGAAACGTCTTGATCTCGATCTTCCGAGGTTTCAACAGTGTGTTGAAGAAAATCGCTATGAAGCGGCTGTTCGGGACTCAATCAATCAAGGGATTCGCGCGGAACTTAGCGGAGTGCCATATTTGTTCGTGAATGACAGACCGATTGCGGGGTTACCGACACGGGAACAACTCGAAGCGTTGGTTAAAGATGTTCTTAGTCGGTGAGTTTAGAGTGTGGAACAGTCATTTCGTATCACGTATTCGGTATTATGTATCAGGCAAAAGGCGAGCGGTGCTCGCCAGTGCATAACCCATAATACCTAATATCTCATACATGATTCAGATTCTATTCCAGGTGAATCTTCCGCTCCATTTCTTCTACCCTGAGTTTGACTGCGCTCCATTTTGATAACATTGGGTCTTCTGTCACAAGCTGTTCCGCGGCATGTCGTGCTTCTTTGATAATGGGGAAATCCGTAAGTCGGGCGATATAGAGCGTGTCTTCATACCCTGATTGTTTGGTTCCGTACGCGTCTCCCGGGCCTCTGAGCTCCAGGTCTTTTTCAGCGAGTGCCAGTCCAGAGGTTGAACCAATCACGGCGCTAAGACGTTGTTTTGTTGCGTCAGACTCTGAATCGGAAAGCAGGTAACAGTACGATTGGTGTTCTCCTCTGCCAACGCGGCCGCGAAGTTGATGGAGTTGGGCAAGTCCGAACCGCTCCGCGCTTTCAATAATCATGATGGAGGCATTCGGGATGTCGATCCCCACTTCCACGACTGGTGTTGAGACAAGGATATGATGTTTGCGCTCCTGGAACTCTTTCATGATCTTATTTTTCGCTTCAGCTTTTTGTTTTCCGTGGAGAATCGCGATGTTGAAGTCTGAAAAGGTTGTTTTGATTTTGTTGACCTCTTCGGTTGCTGACTTTACACCGAGTATATCAGAGGGATCAATGAGTGGACATACAATGAATACTTGTCGTCCTTTTGAGAGTTCTTCTGCGACGTGAGCATAGAGTTCGTTTCGTTTTTCGCGAGGAATGAATTTGGTGATGATTGACTTGCGGCTCCGCGGCATTTCTGTGATTGCTGAAATATCCAAATCGCCATACACCGTAAGCGCGAGTGTACGAGGGATGGGGGTTGCGGTCATGGAAAGAAAATGGGGAATCGTGTGTGAAGGTGTGAAGGTGTGAAGGTGTGAAGGTCTTAGTAGAGCCTGTCTTTGTCTGACGCCAAAACGATGTTGTTCGTCAACCACAACCAAACCGAGATTTTTAAATTCAACGTCTTTTTGAATAAGCGAGTGAGTGCCAATGATGAGATTGATTTCTCCTTTTTGTATCGCATTGAGAAATTCGTTCCTTGATTCTTTATACTTAATACTTGATTCTTGGAATCTCGATACTCCTGACGATGTGATCAATCCAATCGTGAACCCATGCTTCTCAAACAACCGACAAAATGTCTTAAACTGCTGCTCTGCGAGAATTTCCGTTGGAGCCATATAGGCAACCTGAAATCCTGAAAGCATGGCATTGAACACGGGAATGCTTGAGACAACCGTTTTTCCGCTTCCAACATCACCATGGAGCAGTCGATTCATTGGATGAGGTTTTTGAATATCTTTGATAATCTCCCACGCTGATTGTTTTTGAGTCTTGGTGAGTTCAAACGGTAGAGAGTCAACAAATGTCTTCGTTTCTTGTTCGTGAAACCCGATTGATGGGGCTTGAAGTTGGGCGAGCTCTTTTCTCGCGAGAGAGTTTCGGAGTTGCAACGAGAATAATTCATCAAACTTGAGTCGGTGCTCTGCTGCAGATAAGATCTTCTGATTTGTTGGAAAATGAATCGCATTGAGCGCGGTTTTTAGAGGAATGAGGTTATAGGCTTTCAATATACTCGATGGCAGCCATTCGGGAATGGAAGTTTTTCCCAAAGCAATCTTGATCAAGAAACGAAGTTGTTTTTGCGTAAGCCGTTCCGTGAGAGGATAGATCGGAACAATCCGCGCTCCGTGGATGGGCGTTTTGTCTTCTGATATCTTTTCGTATTCAGGGTGTGTAATTTGTAAACCGGTTTTTGAAAGTTCTGGCTTGCCCGAGAGTAATAGCATGTCGCCCGGTTTGATTACTTTTGTTAAAAACCGTTGATGAAACCAAACGCACTCCAATACCCCCGTTTCGTCTTTTACAATGGCTTTCGTGATGAACATCCGTTTCCATTGCGATCGAATATCTTCAATGGAAATAACCTCGCCTTTGATGGTGGTCAATACACCCGGAACGAGTTTATTGATGGGTGTGATATTCGAAAGATCCACATATCGTGAAGGATAGTGATGAAGCAGATCTTCAACGGTTTTCACCTCAATCTTGCTCAAGACTTTTTCAAGTTTCTTCGCGATGGTAGAGAGGGATGTGACAGGCGATGATGGAGATAGCATAATTAAAAGTGTCATTGCGAGGTAAGTCTGCCCCGTAGTGAAACGCACGTTTCTACTACCGGGGTCGGATGCGACGAAGCAATCTTCAAATTAAACAGGCAAACGTGAGAGATCTCTATTATTATCATCATATCACGTTTCCGCTTTGATTTCATTGACATGGTTTTTTTACTCTATAATTACGGTCAATGTCTATCTCGATTCAAAAACAAATCGATTACTGGAAAGAATCAGCTGAACGGAACTGGAAAACGGCTCAAAGTCTTTTTAGGCTCAAGCATTACGACTCGTGTCTCTTTTTCTGTCATTTAACGCTTGAAAAGATGATCAAGACGTTGTTCATGATTAAGACTCGTAAACCAGGCTTCATACATTCATGATCTTTCGTATTTGGCAAAGCAAGCGGGACTGAAGCCAACGAAGAGTCAGGAAGAGGAGTTGCGCCTCATCACGACCTTTAATATCGCAGGTCGATATGGAGATACAAAGTATCAGTTCTATAAACTGTGTACACCTTCGTATACAAAAAAGTATCTGCGTATTTCTGAACAATTACGTCTATGGCTCGAAGAACAATTCCCAAAAAAGTGAAAACCGCGATTCGTGAGTATGTGAGCGTGCTTAAAGCTGATAGATTGCCAATTCAAAGGGTCATTCTTTTTGGTTCCTACGCAAAAGGAAAGCAAAATCGGTTGAGCGACGTGGACGTTTGCATTATCTCACCAAAGTTTAAAGACGCGTTTTCAGCGCTTCAATATCTCTGGCTCAAACGTACGGTGGATACCGAGCCCAGGGTCGAACCCCTTGGTTTTAATCCGAAAGATTTCAAAGATGATACCTCGCTCACGTTGGAAATCAAGAAGCACGGGATTGAGATGAAGGTGTAAATTTTTGAAGGGGCTTTTCAAACAGGAACATAATGCGCCCAGCGGCCGCGGTGAACAGTTTTGAGCTTTCCTTGTTTCACAAGCTCTGCCAAGTAATTTCGCGCCGTGCGATCGGATACCGCAACGAGGATTTGCACGTCATTATTCCCAATTCTACCTTTGCGTTTCGCTTCCTCCAGAACTTTTGCAAGCTTCACGTCGCGTTTTGCCTGTCGTTGCGCAGTTGCGGGAACGACCAACATCCTCGCTTTCTTTTTTACTTCTTCCGCGTGTTGTCTGTGATCGAACACTGGCACTTCGCGAACCACTTCTTTTTCAATAATTTTCTCGACCGGTTTTTCAACAATTCTTTCTACGACCCGATCCACGGGGACCTCTTTTACGATTTCTTTAACGACTTCGACGGGTTTTTCTACGATTCGCTCAACGATTGTTTCAACCGGAACTTCACGAATCACTTCTTTGATAATGACGTTGGGTTCAGTCTGTAGGGGCGCAACATCTTGCGCCCTTCCTTGTTCCGGAGCAGGTGCTTGTTCGATTGGCGGCGTTGCTAGCGCTTCTTCTTTCGGCTCGCTTGGTTCAACAGTCGGAGCTGCCGGTTCTTGTGTTTGAGATTGGGGCTCGATTGTTGAGTTCGATTCGTCCACTGGAGGTGGGACCTGCGGAGTGGTTGGATCCGCAATGGGTGATATCGATGCTTGCTCAACGCTGTTCGTTTGCTCTTGTGTGGTTTGGTCATCCGACATAGGCAGTTTCTGAAATAATCTTACCATCTCTGTTGATAACCTCCAACCGGCAATTTGGGCAGCAAACAGCCCAACGATTTGGGTTTTGCGCCGGTTAGACTCTCGAAAGTTAGGCATTTTTATCAGCGATTTATAAACATGAATAAACAAAACCGCCCATCAGTGAGCGGTTTCGAACTATTTCAATGACTTGCGAGTTGTTTGGATTAAAATACGTTGTGTTGCCCACCTTCACATAATCGTGGCGATACCGGTTTCTTTCGCCCGATTCAATAATTCATCATCAAACGTTGCGAGCGTCGAATGTGATTCGCGGCAGACCGTGAGAATAAATGCGTCGTTGGCTTTCAGTCCTGTTTCGGCAATGGTTGCTTTTACAAGGCGGGAAGTTACAAAATCCAATTCAACGAGTTCATTGTTTGGCAATGACATGATGAGGTTATATGATTCTTCAGCAAGAGATATATCGTGGCTCTGTCGCTGCATCGCGGATAGTACTTCGAGCGGAATGATGATTGGAGTAATGAGCTGATGAGTCCCATCCAGACATTCGCGAATGAGTTTGTCCGCTTGTTCCCCGCGAGATTCTTTCATGAACGCGGCGATCCACACAGAACTGTCACAGTAAGCAGCATAGAATTACATATTTAATCTCTCTGTTCGCGGATGAGCTTAACCGGATCGGTATCCCGCATGGCAACATCCGCACGCTCGCGAATGCGATCGTATTGTTCAAGTAGCGACTCTGAAACTGACCCATCAGCACGCGTTGCGGTCTGCCAAGGTCTGACAACGTGGGTAATGGTAAGAAGTTTTTGCTGGTTGTATATTTCCTGACTCATAATGATGTAGAAACTTGAGATACAATCATGATTGCTCTAACGAAAGTATACATAAGCGGGTGACCATGGTCAACCGCCGTCGGTGCGATCTTAAATCGCATTTCAGCCTTTCTAAATCCGGATTACATCTTTTGATGATATCTACTGTTGATAACCTCCAACCGGCAATTTCCGCCCAAATTGCCGGTTGGACTCTTAAACCTTAGCCATTTTTAGCCCAAAGTGGCTTGACTTCTTCTTCTTCTGCTATGTTGAGCCGTCGTGAGTTCGAAAGAATTCACGGATCGCTTCTAGGATGAGGCGATTAAAAAACGGTTCTTTACAACTTTCTTCAATTCCCGCGGTTCTCTCGCGGGATTCTTCGATAGATGTTTTTCCAATTTATGTTTCACGTTTCTCACTTTTTCATTTAGGAGAGTTCCTATGAAAACCCGAGAAATTTTTCTCTGGGTTGGTGGCGGACTCCTCGCAATTCCGATAATGATGTTTTTATTCTCATCGGGATGTGGGTTGATGACCGCCGCTAACGACTTCGCCGTCTTGGCGGGGTTCGTACTTGTTGTCGCAACACTGTTTGGCGGAGCGGCATTTTTCATCAAACTCGTCCATCGCATCAGGAAAGTTTCGAAGCATGATGACGACAACGAGAACGGCGGCAAACCGTCGAGCGATTTTCAACCGCTCCCGCCTGCGCCGCCTCGCACGACACCGGAACGCCGTGTCCCCTCCCACCTCGAGAAGGTTTCGATGCTGGTTCTTGGAGTGATGCTGCTGTCAGGAATGTCGGCGTGCACCAAGGTTGAGCCGGGATATGTTGGCATCAAAGTGAACCAGTATGGTTCGCAAAAAGGTGTTGAGGATTTCCCGCTTGTCACGGGGCGAGTGTGGTACAACCTCCTCACCGAGGATGTGTACAAATTCCCGACGTTCCTCCAAAATGTTGTTTGGACGAAGGCCGAGATGGAGGGATCTTCCAACGACGAGAGTATCACCTTCAATTCCATTGAGGGCGCGATAGTCAATGCGGATATCGCGTTGAGCTACGGTTTTGAGGGAGAAAAGGTGCCCGCACTTTTCGTTGAGTTCAGGAAAAGCCCTGAACACATCACGGACGTATACATGCGTTCCAAGGTCCGTGATTACTTCAGCCGGCGAGCCAGCACTGAAAAAGTTGTTGATATTTTCGGTGAGGGAAAACAAGCATTGCTGGATAGCGTCAAGGCTGATCTGCAGCGCGAACTTGTTCCGAAAGGTTTCAAGTTCGACATGGTCAGCTTTGTTGGCGGGCTGCGCGTTGATGAAAAAGTTCAGGCGAGCATCAACGCTGTGATTGAGGCGACGCAACGTGCGATCGAGGCGGAGAATAAAGTCCGCCAGTCCGAAGCCAAGGCTAAACAAAGGATTGCGGCAGCAGAAGGCGAGGCGCAGTCAATTTTACGTGTCGCCAAAGCCCAAGCTGAAGCGAATCGTCTCGTGGCGTCCTCTTTATCGCCACAGTTAGTACAGTGGCAGGGGATTCAACGTTGGAACGGCATCACACCTCTAGTGACCGGCGGAGGTGTACCGTTTATCTCGATTCCCGGCGTCGGTCAGAAGTAACTTCAATTTTCTCAAACCTCTGCCCGGGGTTTGAAAGTCGGAAGAATCCGCGGAGAGGATTTTCTGCGGGTTTGATGGTTCCGATTAGCTGTTAGGGCGAGAGGTGGCTTGGTGTAAGGTGTTGTCGAATGATGCCAACGCGCATTGTTCAAACCTTATACTGAGCGCCTCTCTTTTTTGTTTGTTTTTTGTTTCTGGATTCCACATCAAAGTGTGGAATGACAAAGGTAAGTTTTAGCCGCCCGTTGCCAGCGAGGCAGGAAATCCAAAAAGTAAAAAATAACACAAACAGATTTTTTGGTTTTTTTGTTTGGATCCCGCCCGCCATGACTCGTGTTCGGCGAGGCAGGTGTCAAAGCACGGGATAACAGTCAAATAAAATTTTGTTGTCTTAAAAATGTTTTAACTTTTTCCCTAAACTCCTCCACACTTCCGCTGTTGTCGATGGTGACGTCTGATAGGGTCTCGCCGATGGATCGGATCGTGAGCTCGGTGGGGAGATTGTCCTGCTCCAAGAAGGCTTCCCAACTCATACCAAATTCATCTGCTTTTTCTGGATTTCTGCTTCTGCGTTCAAAGCGGGTTTTTTGGTCTGCGGTGATATAGACAAGAATCCCGCTCATTTCATGGATGAACGGGACCTCTTCTGCTTTTCTGACACCGTCGAGAATGACAATGTCGGCGTCCGAGGCTTGAATTCGTTGTTTCATGGCTCCCACAAGGATTCCTTCATCACTGAATGCTGTGCGAAGGGCTGTTGCGAGGGCGGAATAGTTTTCTCGAGCAATGGGTTTGTTTAGAATCGTTAATATTTCACGAAGAGGATCTTGGAATTTCATGGAAACAATGCGTTTATTGGGAACGAGTTCCTTGAAACATTCGGCAAAGAGACCTTTGCCAGATCCTCTTTCTCCTGTTAAGGCGACGACGAGCGGGTTGGGGACTTGCATACCAGGTAGTAGAAATTCGGCATTGAAATTCTGCCTTGCAGAATTTCATTCGAATCGTCCGTTCCATGAATTATTCCTAGATTTTCACTGTAGTTCGTCAACTTTTCACTCCAGATAGCAAACAGCCGAATTTTCACTACCTGGCATACCTTTCACACTAGCACTCAAAAAAAATTTCGCAATGTGGACAAGTCAAAATCACGAGACATGCCCGCCTCGACTCGTCGTCTTCGGCGAGGCGGGGAACACGTAACATGTAACAATAAATACAAAAGGCAACTCAGGTTATCTGTCCCTTGTGGTTTTTGTGATTGTTCGGTAGTCTAAAGGGGCAATAAAACTTGTCATGGTGAGCCCGTCGAACTATTACATTAATGAAATCCTTCGACAGGCTCAGGATGACATGAATATCTATGCAACATACAATCAAATCTATACACGCAAGAGAAATTCTTGATTCTCGCGGAAATCCAACGGTCGAAGTCGAAGTCGAGCTTGAAAACGGCGCATTTGGGAGGGCAGCGGTCCCTTCGGGGGCTTCCACGGGGAGTCATGAAGCGGTTGAACTTCGAGATGGCGATTCGAAACGCTATGGTGGGAAAGGGGTTTTGAAGGCGGTTGAGAATGTGCGTACTACCATTGCTCAATCCATGACAAGAAAATCGTTTGATCAACGAGATCTTGACGCCGCGCTTATTGCGCTTGATGGTACTGAGAACAAGGGAGCGTTGGGCGCAAACGCGCTTCTTGGGGTTTCCATGGCGTTTAGCAAGGCAGCGGCTCTTTGTGAGAAGAAAACGTTGTATGAATATTTTCGTGATTTATACCTCCCCCTTAAGGTAAGGGGGACTGAGGGGGTTATGGGCTCAGCAGAGCATAACTCTCCCCAACCCTCCCTTACCTTAAGGGAGGGAGAAAGTCAGGGAAGGTACATCATGCCCGTGCCTTTGATGAACGTGTTGAATGGCGGCAAGCACGCGGCTGGATCAACAGATTTCCAGGAGTTTATGATTGTTCCGCACGGGGCTGCAAGTTTTCGGGAAGCCTTGCGGTATGGAGCAGAAACATTTCATGCACTCAAAAAAATTCTCGCGAAGAAGGGGTTTTCAACGTCGGTTGGGGATGAGGGTGGGTATGCTCCAGCACTCGGTGCGAACGAAGCCGCTGTTGAGGTGATTTTGGAGGCGATTCGATCGGCTGGATATGAACCGGGAAAGGATATTTCGTTGGCGCTTGATGTTGCCGCAACGGAGCTTTATAAGGACGGGAAGTATCATCTTGAGATTGAGGGAAAAGTGTTATCATCAGAAGAGTTGGTCGGTGTGTACGCGTCGTGGTGCGAAAAGTACCCAATTGTTTCCATTGAAGATGGACTCTCGGAGGATGATTGGGAGGGGTATCGATTATTGACTGAAACGTTGGGTGATAAAACTCAGCTCGTTGGTGATGATTTATTTGTGACAAATCCGAAGCGTTTGAAAATGGGAATTGATCAGAAGATTTGCAATTCGATTTTGGTGAAGCTCAATCAAATTGGGACAGTGACCGAAACGATTGATTGCATCAAGATGGCAAACGATGCGAAATACACATCGATCATTTCTCACCGGTCAGGGGAAACCGAAGACACGACCATCGCGGATTTTGTGGTTGGGTTGGGGTGTGGACAGATTAAAACGGGTTCGCTTTCTCGAACTGATCGCGTCGCTAAGTACAATCAGCTTTTGAGGATTGAGGAGGGGTTGGGAGCGGGAGCGGTGTTTTCAAAGTGGAGATAATGTATGTATCAACCCGATCCAATTATTCTTAAACGTTACGCGGATGTGCTGGTGAAGTTTGCGTTGTGGGGCGGGAAGGGTGTGCAACCTGGTGAGATTGTCTATCTTATTGTTCCTGATTGCGCAAAGCCAATGTTGGAACCCCTACAGACAGCCGTCCTTGAGTCGGGTGCTCATTTTATCCTTGAATATCGTCCAAATGGAACATCATCGGACGTTCTGAGAACGTTTTATGATCATGCAAATGATGAACAGGTAACCTTTTATCCGAAAGAGTATTTATTGGAACGAGTGCGTACCATTGACCATTCTTTGGCGATCCTTGCTGACAACGATAAATACGCATTAAAAGGTGTTGATAGCAAGAAGTTGATTGCGAGGCGAAAATCCATGAAGTTTTATTACGAGGCTCGGGAAGCGAAAGAGAATCAGTACAAGTTTAGTTGGACACTGGGCATGTATGGAACGCAGGCCTACGCGGACGATGTTGGGATGACCATCGAGGAATATTGGAATGAAATTATTAACGCTTGTTTTTTAGACCATGAAGATCCGGTTGCGAAGTGGAATGAGGTGTTTTCGCAGATCGCGTCTATCAAACGTTCCCTTGATTCAATGAAGATTGAGTCACTGCATATACAGGGCGAAGACGTTGATTTGCGAGTTCGACTCGGCGAAGGAAGGCAGTGGCTCGGTGGAAGCGGAAGAAATATTCCATCGTTTGAGGTCTTTATTTCCCCTGACTGGAGAGGGACGGAAGGGTGGATCAGGTTTAATCAGCCGTTGTATCGTTTTGGAAACAAAATTGACGGGATTGAACTGGAGTTCAAAGAGGGCAAGGTAACAAGAAGCACAGCGAAGGAAAATGAGGCGTTGTTAAAAGAAATGATTGCGACTGAGAACGCTGATAAGATTGGTGAATTTAGTTTGACCGATCGAGGGTTTAGCAGAATTACCAAGTTCATGGGTGAGACGTTGTATGATGAAAATATGGGCGGAGTATTTGGTAATACGCATATTGCTCTGGGGAACGCGTATAAAGATAGCTATCCGGGTGACCCATCAAAGGTTACGGATGAAGAGTGGAAACGATTGGGGTATAATGAAAGCGCGGAACACTGTGATATTATTTCAACCACAAACCGCACCGTTACAGCTGAACTTCCTGATGGAACAAAGCGGGTGATTTATCAAGATGGGGAGTTTCAAATTTGAAAGTGGATTTATGATATGGGAAAGACAGAAGAACATAATAATTCATCTGAACTCGAAAAACAAATAGCTGAACTACAACCAAGGTTGATAAGTTTTCTGTTAAGTCATTTTCGTTCCTCAGGTCTTTCAAGAGTCGACGCTGAAGATATAGCTCAAAATGCGATATTTAAGGCGTTAAAACATAGAAAAAATTACAAACCAACTAACGCTACGTTGTTTACATATATTTCCGCAATCGCAAAGAATGAGTGTCGCGATTATTTTCGTGCACAAAAAGCAAGGAGGATGTATTTAGCCATATCTCGTTTTACCATGGAAGATGAAATGGTGGGGTTGGAAATGAATGATGACGCAAAACTGTATCTTGATAAGTTGGTTGCAAAGATCGTAAGGTTCTTGGATGACGAAAAAACACAAGCACTACCTACTGACAAAAAGGCTAAG